>CAJFVW010000071.1 GCA_904420575.1 uncultured Gordonibacter sp. | reverse complement strand
GTGGTGGGCTTCGCCGGCACGGGCCGCGAGGGCGGCACGCTGGGCATTTGGCGCAGCCTGACGTTCCGCACGTGCAACTGGTGCTATTCCCAGTCGGGCTATGCGTGCTACGTGCCGCGCATGGCGGCCGCGGCCTACAACATCGGCAGCCCGTATCCCGAGATCGACTATGCCGGCGGCCTTGCCGGCCGCTACGACGACCCGGCATTCGAACTGCCCGAGTGCGTGGTCATCTGGGGCAAGATGCCGCTTGCCTCCAACCCCGACGGGCTGTTCGGCCATGCGGTGGTGGACCTCATGCGCCGCGGGTCGCGCCTCATCGTGGTGGACCCGCGCGTCACGTGGCTTGCCGCGCGCGCCGAATACCACCTGCGCCTGCGCGCCGGCACCGACACGGCGCTGGCCATGGCCATGCTGAACACCATCATCCAGGAAGACCTGTACGACCACGATTTCGTGGAATACTGGTGCTACGGCTTCGAGCAGCTGGCCGCGCGCGTGGCCGAGATGCCGGCGGAGAAGGCCGGCGAGATATGCGGCATCGACCCCGAATACATCAAGGGAGCGGCCCGCATGTACGCGAACGCCAAGCCGGCGTCCATCGCCTGGGGCCTTGCGTTCGACCAGAAGGCCAACGGCATGCAGCTTTCGCACAGCATCATCTGCCTCATGGCCGTCACGGCGAACCTCGACGTTCCGGGCGGCCAGATCCTGGGCGACGCGAGCGCGGGCCAGAACGAATCGGGCTTCGGCTTCAAGTTCATCGGCGAAGACACGCTGAAGAAGATGATCGGCCTGAAGGAATACCCGGCCTACGCGAACACCATCCAGAACGCCCACGCCGACCTCACCCTGCGCGCGTTGGAGACGGGCGAGCCGTATCCCATCAAGATGGGCTTCTACGCCGGCAACAACCTCATGGCCTGCACGTCGGCCGAGCCCAAGCGCTGGCACGACGCCATGGTGAAGTCGCTGGACTTCTGCTTCACGCTCGATTGCTTCATGACGCCCTCTGCGCAGGCTACCTGCGACGTGTTCCTTCCGCTGGCAACCGCCGCGGAAGAGGACGGCGTGGACTTCGCGCACTACGGCGCCACCCCGGTGGGCACGGGCTTCATGAACAAGGCCCTTTCCATCGGCGAGTGCAAGACCGACATGGAAGCCTGCATGACGGTAGGCAAGCGGCTGAACCCCGAATGTTGGGAACAGTACAACGACGTGTACGACTTCATCAACCACCTGCGCCTGTTCAACCGCAACGACTTCAAGGACGTGTGCCGGGAAGTGTACGTGCAGAACCCGGCCCCGTACTACAAGTTTGAGACGGGGCGCCTGCGCCCCGACGGCCAGCTGGGCTTCAACACGCCTTCGGGCCGCGTGGAGCTGTATTCCAGCATCTTCGAGAAGTTCGGCGAAGACCCGCTGCCTTACTACCTGGAGCCGCAGTACAGCCCTGAAAGCACGCCCGAGCTGCTGGAGGAATACCCCTTCGTGCTCACCACCGGCGCCCGCGCCTATGCGTTCTTCCACAGCGAGAACCGTCAGATCCCGTATTGCCGCGAACTCAATCCCGACCCGCTGGTGGAGGTGCATCCCAGAACGGCGCAGCGCCTGGGCATTGCGGACGGGCAGTGGTGCGAGGTATACAACCAGTTCGGGTCGTGCAAGCTGAAGGCCAAGGTGTCGCAGATCGTGGACGAGAACACCATCCACGCGCAGCATGGCTGGTGGTTCCCCGAAGAAGAGGGCAGCGAACCCAATCTGTACGGCACGTTCCGCTCGAACATCAACAACCTGGTCCCCAACTTCCATTTCGGCAAGTTGGGCTTCGGCGCGCCGTTCAAGTGCCTTTTGTGCAACATCAGGCCCCTGCCCGAAAACCACGATACCGACATGCAGCTGATCTGGGAGAAGTTCAAGAGGGAGGACCAATGATGACTGCTGAGACGAAGGCCACGCACGGGCTGCTCATCGACTACGAGTACTGCACGGGCTGCCAGAGCTGCGAAGTGGCCTGCAAGGAAGAGCACGGCTACCCGGTGGGCACGTGGGGCATCCGTGTGCAGACCGACGGCCCGTGGGACATGGGAGACGGCACGTTCAACTACAACTGCCTGCCGTT
>CAJFVW010000070.1 GCA_904420575.1 uncultured Gordonibacter sp. | reverse complement strand
CTCGTCGATCATGATGGTGGGCGTGCCGCCGCCCACGTAGACGCTGTCGAAGTCGTAGCCCAGGTCCTTCAGCATGAGCATTTCCTTGCGCAGGTTGGCGAAGTAGGGCACGGCGCGCTCTTCGGCGAAGGGAAAGCGGTTGAAGGAGCAGTAGGGGCACAGCCGCTCGCAGAACGGCACGTGCAGGTACAGCATGTAGCGCTGCCCCGGCACCGGCGCCGGTACGTGCTGGTCAGTAGTGGGTTCCAGCTTGAGATATTGCTTCGTGCACTGGCGCACCACTGCCGTAAGCATGCGTTCTGAAAGCATCGTTACTCCCAAGCGGCGCGGCCGGCGGCGGCGCGCTTTCCTATGTCGGTGCGGAATTGCTTTCCCTCGAAATTGATGAGGTCGCAGGCTTCGTAGGCGCGCTCGCGCGCTTCTTCGAACGTGTCGCCCAGCGCCACCACGTTCAGCACGCGGCCACCTGCGGTGATGAGCTCGCCGTCGGCGTTGCGCGTGGTGCCTGCGTGGAACACCGTCACGCCTTCCAGATCCTCGGCCTCTTCGATGCCCAGGATGACTTTGCCCTTCTCATAGGAACCTGGATAGCCTTCGCTCGCCAGCACCACGCACACGGCCCACGTGTCGCTCCAAGCGAGGTCGATGTCGTCGGCTCGGCCTTCGGCCACGGCCTCCATGACGTCCACCAGGTCGGATTCCAGCCGCGGAAGCACCACCTGCGTCTCGGGATCGCCGAAGCGCACGTTGAACTCCACGATCTTGGGGCCCTGCGGAGTGAGCATGAAGCCGCCGTACAGCACGCCGCGGTAATCGGCGTCGAACGGTTCGCGGGCCGTGGCCGCAGCAGCCGTCTCCATGATGCGCGTCATGGCGTCCATCTCGTCCGACGTCACGATGGGCACCGGCGAGTACACGCCCATGCCGCCTGTGTTGGGGCCGCGGTCGCCGTCGAAGGCGCGCTTGTGGTCCTGCGCCGGCGCCATGCAGCAGGCACGGCCGTTCGTCACGAACGCCAGAAGCGAGCACTCCGGGCCTGTCATGCATTCCTCGATGAGCACGGTCTTGCCCGCGTCGCCGAACGCGCCGTCGAAGCAGCTGCGTACCGCGTCTTCGGCAGCCTCCACGGTTTCGGCCACCACGACGCCTTTGCCCGCCGCCAGACCGTCGGCCTTGACGACGATGGGGGCACCCTGTTCGCGCACGTAGGCCAGCGCCGGCTCGGCCGCGTCGAACGTGGCATAGCGCGCGGTGGGAATGCCGTTTTGCTCCATGAACGTCTTGCTGTAGGCCTTGCTGCCTTCCAGCTGGGCACCTTGCGCGTCGGGACCGAACACGGCCACCCCGGCAGCACGCAGCCCGTCGGCCACGCCTGCGACCAGCGGCGCTTCGGGGCCAATGACCACCAGGCCGATCTGGCGCTCGCGCACGAAGGCCAAAAGCGCCTCGCTGTCCATGACGTCCAGGTCCGGCACGTTTTCTGCAATGTCGGCCGTGCCGCCGTTGCCTGGCGCCACGTACAGCACGTCGCACCGCGGCGACTTCGCCAGCGCCCAAGCAAGGGCGTGCTCGCGCCCGCCAGAACCCAACACCAGAATGTTCATTCCCTTTCCTTTCACAACCGTTCCACAGGTCGTTCGTAGCGTCAGCGAGAACCCCCCTCGGACCTGGGATTCGCGGGCTGCGGAGGCGACGCGTACTTCGGGACACTTGCCTCCGGGATCGCGCGAAGGCCGGGTGCGGGGTGAGCCGCAGCGTCGGCTCGTTCCGGCGGCTGGCAAGCCGCCGGAACTCCCCGCTACCAGCCTCGCATGATCGTTTGGTCGCGGTCGGGGCCAACGGCGATTATGGACACCGGCACGCCCGTTATCTTTTCCAGGTACTCCACATAGCGCTGCGCGTTTTCGGGCAGTTCCTCGAACGTCTTGCAGCCGGTGATGTCCACGTCCTTCCAGCCGGGCAGTTCCTCGTAGACCGGCTTGGCATGGAACAGCACGCTTTGCTGCATGGGGAAGTAGTCGTAGGTCTTGCCGTCGCATTCGTAGGCCGTGCACACCTTGATGGTGTCGAAGGCCGAAAGCACATCCAGTTTGGTGAGCGCCACGTCGGTAAGGCCGTTGACCTCGGCAGCATAGCGCGCGATGACCGCATCGAACCAGCCGCAACGGCGCTTGCGTCCCGTGGTCACACCGTACTCGTGGCCAACCGAGCACAGCAGTTCGCCCACTTCCGCTTCCTCGCCTGCGCCCCCGTCTTCCGGAAAACGCTGCTCGGTGGGGAATGGGCCGCCGCCGACACGGGTCACGTAGGCCTTCTGGATGCCGAGCACGCGATCGATGGCCGTCGGGCCCACGCCCGTACCAGTGGCCGCGCCGCCCGCACAGCACGAAGAAGACGTGACGTAGGGGTACGTGCCGTGGTCGATGTCGAGCAACGTGCCCTGGGCGCCTTCGAACAGCACGCTCTTGCCTTCGCGCAAGGCGTTGTTCAGAAGCTGGGCCGTCTCGGCCACGAAGGGCTTGAGGATGCGGGCGAACGGCAGGTACTCGTCGCAGATCTCCTCCACGGTGTAGGTGTGCAGGCCGTAGATCCTTTCCAGGATGGGATTCTTCTGGGCAAGCACGGTCTCCACCTTCAAGCGGAAGATCTTTTCGTCCAGCAGGTCCTGGATGCGGATGCCTTTGCGCGCCGCCTTGTCCTGATAGCACGGCCCGATGCCACGCTTGGTGGTTCCGATCTTGTTCTCGCCGAGCCGCTTCTCGTCGGCGCCGTCGAGGTCTTTGTGGTACGGCATGATGACGTGCGCATCGCACGATATCTTCAGGTTCTTGCACGAAACGCCCTCGGCCTCCAGCATGGCCATTTCCTTCACGAGCACGCCGGGGTCGATGACCACGCCGTTGCCGATGACGGGCACGGCGTTCTCGTACATGACGCCGGACGGCATGAGGTGCAGCGCCAACTTCTTGTCGCCATGCACCACCGTGTGGCCTGCGTTGTTGCCACCCTGGTAGCGCACGACGAAATCGAATTCGCGCGCGATGAGGTCGGTGATTTTACCCTTGCCTTCGTCGCCCCACTGGGCACCGACGAGAACCGTACTGGGCATAGATTGCGTCCTTTCGTCGCCCCGGCCGTTTGCCCGAGGCACCTTCTCCTGCAAGACGCGCCCGGCGCCGGTACGAGCCGGGAGCGCAAGGCTGTCTTTCCTGCGAAGCAACCCTCACGTTGCCAAGGGCTTCAGTCCCGCAAACTCAGCATTATAGTATAGGTTCGGTCCGGTTCCTTCCCCCCTGTCCAGGTTTCACGTGAAACATGCGAAGCTCCCCGCGGACTGACCGCTTCACAACTCCACGATGGTGGCCTGCGGATCGGCTTCTTGAAGGGCGGCCACTATCTCTTCATGACAGGTGAACAGGATGACTTGCCGGCTGGCACCCAGCTCTGTCAGGGCTCGGGCGGCCCCGCGGCGGCGGGACGCGTCGAAGTTCACCAAGATGTCGTCGGCCAGAATAGGAATGGCGCGGCCCACGTTGTCGGCCGTGAGCAACAGAGCGATGCGCAGGCTCAGGTACAGCTGCTGGCACGTGCCGAGCGACAGATGCACCGGCTCGCGCACGTTCTTCACTGCATCGGTGACCTGCAGCCTGCCTTCCGGCGTCATGGCCACCTTCGCCCAGCGGCCTTCGGTCATGATCTTGAGCAGGCGGCTGGCCTGGCGGTACACCTCCGGCTGGCTTTTGGATTCCCAGGCGGCGATGGCAGCTTCCAGCATGCGCTTGGCCAGAAGCAGGCGGGCGTAGTCGCGCGCGCTCTCGTTCTGGCGCGTCCGAACCTGCTGGTAACTCAGCTTCAGCTCGTCGAACTCCTTCAGGTGCTTTGCCTGCGTCAGTTCCTGCTTGAGCTCTCCGTAGCGGCGGTTCATGTGTTCGAACGTGTCCAACAGGCTGGTTCTTTGCTGCGTGCGGCGCGCTATCTCGGCGTCCAGGGAAACCAGCGTGGCGTTGGGGCCCAGATCGATGCGGGCGTAGATACGTTCCTGCTGCCTCGCCACGTCGGCCAGGCTGTCCTCGATGGCCGAGCGCCGCGCGAGGCAGGCCTGCCTTTTCTGCTCGAACAGGGTGGCATCGGCACGGACATCCTTCGCCTCATCCAGCAGAGCGCGGGCGCGGCGGAGTGATCCGCCGGCTTCGGAAAGGCCCTCCCCGGCCAAGTACGCCCCGATTTGCTCGACCAGTTCGTCCTGGTCGGCGCGGCAGGATTCCAGCTTTTTCTGATCCTGCAGCATGACCCAGTGGGCATTTTCCAGACGCTCCGCCCGTTCCTCGTCCGCCTTGCTGGGACGGAAAAGCATGACCAGGGCAGCTCCGGCGAGCAACAGGGCAAACACGATGAGGCCGATGCCCAGCGCCGTGAACGACAGGCTGGTGATATGGCGACCATGGATGAGCACGGGCACGCCGGCGCACAAGAACACGAGCGGAAGCACCACCGAAAGCGCCACCTGCACGCGGCGTTGGCGTCGGGCGCGGTCTTCCGCCTCGCGCCGGTCGCCCGATTCCAGCAACGCCTCGTAGGAGGCTTTCGACTCGGCATGGTTCTCCTTGGCGACGTCGACGCGGTGGCCGATCTTGGCCTGTTCGTCCAGGTATGCGTCAATGCGATCGCGCAGAGCGCGGTCTTCCGCGCCGCTCAGGCCCATCAAGGCCGCATCCACGCGGTGCGCCTGCGCCTGTCGCGTCGATTCGAGCGACGCCTCTTCCTCGCGCAGACGGTCTCGCTCGGCAATGAACTGGACATGTTCCTCTTCCAGCTTCTGCAGCTTGGCACGGTATGCGCTCAGCGCCTCGATGCGGTTGTTGAGCTCGTCCAGGCGCTCGTTCAGCTCGTCGCGGCGCGGTTCCAGTTCGTGGAACTCCTTGTCTTGCTGCTTGAAGCGCTCGGCCTCGTCGGCGGCGAGCGCCATGCGGGCGCGCAATTCGTTCTGGCGCGCGGTCAGGTTCACGATGGAGTGTTCGATGCCGGCCGCACGCGATGTGTACTCCGCAAGCTGCGCCTGCACGTCCGCCAGGGCGTGTGCCGGCGACGCGCCGGTGCCCGACCCCGCCGTGAGCAGCTTGGCCGTCACGTCGGTGGTGTTGCGCAGAGACCGCAATTCGTCGCTGGTGAGCGAGAACATGGTCTGGAACGTCTCCTTGTCGATGTCGGCCACCAACGACGCGTCGCCCACCAAGCCATCGGCGTTCTTCGTGCGCGCGAGCTCGATCTCTTCGGCCTCGCCGAACTCGTTGGAACCATTGGGCTCGTCGGCATCCCCGATGTGATCCCGCGCGAAGAACAGCGACCCGGACCGTTCGGCGTTGAGCGGCTTGTAGGTGTTGCGGTTCCCGCGCGCCTCTTCCCATCCGAACAGCACGCCGCCCACGAAGGAGGCGAGCGTGGTCTTGCCTGCCTCGTTGCTGCCGAACACCACGTTGAGATGCGGCGAAAACGGACCCACCACCTCGTTGGTGAAGGCGCCGAAGCTGGTCATCTTGATGAGCTTGAGGTAGGGTGCTTGCGGGGCGTCGTTGCCGCTCACTTGTCCTCACCTCGGCTCAGCAGGTCGAGCACCAGGCTTTCCGCTTCTTCCGCCAAGCGGTCGATGCGCTTTGCATAGGCGCTTGGCAGCTGGATGTTCTTCTTCAAGAACTCTTCCTGCACGTAGGCGATGGCCTCGTCGCGGTCGGAACGCACGGCTTCGGACGCCTGCAGGAACACGGCCGGGAACAGGCCTTCGCGGCGCAGCGCCTCCACGTCGCGCGGGCACGTGGTCTGGTCGACCAGCGCGTCGCAGAAAAACGCCGTGTAGGAGTCGTTGATGTTGGCACGCAAGTCTTCCAACACGCCTGGGCGCGCAAGCACGACATGCAGCGGCGTCATGCCGGTGAGCGTGATGCGCGTGCACATCTCTTCGCAGCGCGCGCGGCCGTTCACGCGGAACAACTCGCGGGTGATCTTGTCCGTCACCTCGGGAAGGTTCGCACAGTCGGCGATGTCCACGTCCATGCACTGCCACACCACGCTGGCGGTGGGAACGAACTCCACAGCGTTGGGCGCGCCTTTCTTCAGCGTGACCAGGTTCACGCCGCGCTCGCCCGTCTCTTTGATGTCGCGACCCTGGATGCAGCCCGAAAACGCCAGACGGGGATCGTTCTCGGGCGTGGCATAGCGCATATGAATGTGCCCGAGCGCCCAATAGTCGAACCCTGCGCGCATAAGCGCCGCCGGATCGGTGGGCGCCTTGACGGGATCCAGATCCAGCCCGGTATGTAGCACGCCCACGCCATATGGCGCCGCGGCCGCACGCTCCCCCAGCGCGCGCACAGCTTCGGCGCGCGTGACGCCTTCCGCGATGTTCTCGTCGGCGGGCCACGTCTGGTTGTAGTAGCCCCGGCCGCCCAACACGCAGAAAGGTTCGCCATCGCGTTCGTACAGCGCAAAGCTGGGACGGTCCGCCGCGAACATGGTGGTGTTGGAAGGCAGCGCGAAGAAATCGTGCTGCCACGACGTGTAGGGGTCGTGGTTGCCCGTACACAGGTACACCGGGATGCCGGCTTCTTCCAGACGCTTCAAGCCGTCGAAGAAGTGCAGGTAGTCGCCGTAGGAGGCGCGAGCGGAATCGAATATGTCCCCCGCTATGACCACAAAGTCCACGTTATGGCGCAAAGCCGTGTCGACCACGCGGTCGTAAGCTTCGGGAATGGCGTCAAGCAGCCGG
Organism: uncultured Gordonibacter sp.; assembly: GCA_904420575.1. Taxonomy (GTDB): domain Bacteria; phylum Actinomycetota; class Coriobacteriia; order Coriobacteriales; family Eggerthellaceae; genus CAJFUR01. The sequence continues at coordinate 2,459 of CAJFVW010000070.1, read as the reverse complement.
TCTGCCCAGGCGTCCGAAAGCGCGCGCAGCCCACGAAACGGAGCCCCCAGGTGGAGGTCTGCCGCATGGATGAATGTCAACGGGGAGGCCATGGATGCCAGTGTACCGCGAAACCGCCGCGCGTGACCATCACGCGTAGCCGGCTGCGCGCGAATCGTCAATAAAGTCCATGAAGCGCGTGTATTCGGGATTGAACGCCAACGGGATGTCCTTCGTGGGGCCGTTGCGGTGCTTGGCCACGATGAGCTCGGCCGTTCCCAAGTCCGGACGGCCTTCGCTTTCCGCCTCTATCTCGTCCATGCTGCGGTCGATGAACATGACGATGTCGGCGTCCTGTTCGATGGAACCGGACTCACGCAGGTCGGAAAGCATGGGACGCTTCTTGCCGCGCATCTCCACCGCGCGCGAGAGCTGCGACAGCGCGATGACGGGCATGTCCATCTCCTTCGCAAGCACCTTGAGGCCGCGCGAGATCTCGCCGACCTCGACGGCGCGGTTGCCGTCGCGGCGGGTCTGAGGGGGCTGCATGAGCTGCAGGTAGTCAACGATGATGAGGCCCTTGCCCTGGGCCTTGCGCAGTTCGCGGCGCGCCTTCGCGCGTGCTTCCAGGATGGAGAGACCGGGCGAGTCGTCGATGTACAGGTCCAGCTTGGAAAGCACGTTCGTGGCGTCGGCGATGGCGCCCCAGTCCCCCTCGGATATGAAGCCGCCGCGGATCTTGGACAGGCTCACGCGCGCCTCGGCGCACAGGATACGCTGCACCAGCTGTTCCGCGCTCATTTCCAGCGAGAAGAAGGCCACGGCCGCACCAGACTTGGCGGCGTTCACCGCCAGGTTGAGCGCGAACGAGGTCTTGCCCACGCCAGGACGAGCAGCCAGGATGACGAGATCCCCGCCACGGAAGCCGTGGAACAGGGCATCCGCATCCTTGAAGCCCGAAGGCACACCGGCCATGTGATCGCGCTGTTCGGACAGGCGCGTAAGCTCTTCGAAGGCGTCCACCAAAAGCGTGTCCATCTTGGCGAACGTGGAGGAGACGCGTTTCTCCGTGACGTTGAACAGGGTCTTTTCAGCTTCCTCCACCACCTGGTTCAGGTCGTCGGGCGCGTCGTAGGCGAGCGCGTTGATCTGCGCGGCGGCATAGATGAGCTCGCGCAGGATGGCGGTGCGCTTCACGATTTCAGCGTGGTTCTGCCAGTTGGTGAGCGCGAAGGTGTTGTCGGCGAGATCCACCAGGTAGGCCTTGCCGCCGACGGCCTCCAATTGGCCGGACGCGTTCAGCGTGTCGGCAAGCGAGATCTGGTCGACAGGAATGCGGCGGATGTTCAGGTCGCACACGGCTTCGAAGATGATGCGGTGAGCAGGGCGGAAGAAGTATTCCGGTTTGAGCTTGAGGATGAGTTCCTCCACCGCCTCCCCGTTCAGCATGCAGGCCGCCAGCACCGATTCCTCGGCCTCGATGTTCTGCGGAAGGGGCTTGTTCCGCGCGCTGCTTTGCGCGGACTGGGAGAAATCGGGCTTTTTGATAATGGCGTTGCTGGCCGGCATACGATGGGTCCTCACGCTTTCGGTCCAATGGTTTCGCCGACTATGGTACCCCATCTATATCCGCAGGTCACTCACAATTTTCTTCATCAAAAACACGCATGGGCGGTTATCCACCACTGTGAAGAAACCCCCTTCGCCCACCATCCGGGGCAAAGAGGGTTTTCCACTGTTTCCACAGCCAGAGGCTGTGGATAAAGTTTTTTTGACATGCGGGGCCTGCTCCTGCTTTCGAGCGGGCCTGTGCGCTTATTCGGCGGCTTCCGTTTCGGCGGCCGCTTCGACCACTTCTTCGGCGGCTTCCGCAGCTTCCACCGCTTCTGCGACCTCGGCAGCGGCCTCAGGCTCGGCAGGAGCGGCCTGCTCTTCGCCCTCGCCCACCACGCGCACCTTGATGGTGCCCTTGATGTCGCGGTAGATGGAAACGGTCACTTCATGCTCGCCGGCCGTCTTGATGGGCTTGCCCAACTCGATGCGGCGCTTGTCGACGTCGATGTCGGCCTGCTCCTTGCACGCATCGGCGATCATCTGCGTGGTCACCGATCCGAACAGCTGGCCTTCGTCGCCCACCTGGGCAACCACCTTGACGGTCGCCTTCTCCAAGGCTTCCTTCATCTTGGCGGCATCCTCCAGGCGCGTTTCTTCGCGCTTGGCGATGTTGTGCTTGCGCTGCTCGAGCTGCTTCAGGTTGCCCTTGGTCGCCTTGATGGCGAGGCCTTCGGTGAGCAGATAGTTGTTGGCAAAACCGTCGGCCACGTCAATGACGTCGCCTTCGCCGCCTTTGCCTTTCAATTCCTGCAAAAGGATGACTTTCATGGTACCTCCTTGCCTAGCGGTTGCGGCGGTCGCCGCGGCCGCTGATGGCGGGAACCGCATACGGCATCAAGGCCATTTCGCGCGCGCGCTTCACGGCG
>CAJFVW010000069.1 GCA_904420575.1 uncultured Gordonibacter sp. | reverse complement strand
TCGATGTCGTCGGGCAGCACGGGCAGCACCTCCACGCCGGCGAACGTGGTGTGGCGGCGCTTCTTGTCGTCGGTGGGGCTGATGCGCACCAGGCGGTGGACGCCCTGCTCGCTGCGCAGCATGCCGTAGGCGTTGCGCCCCTCCACCTGGATGGTGGCCTTGTCCAGGCCGATGCCTTCGCCCGGCACCACGTCGAGGACCTGCACCTTCCAGCCCTTCTTCTCGGCGTAGCGGGTGTACATGCGGTAGAGCATGTCGGTCCAGTCCTGGGCCTCCAGGCCGCCGGAGCCGGGGTTCACGGTGAGGATGGCGTCGCCTGAGTCGAAGCGGTCGGAGAACCAGGAGGTCACCTCAAGTGCGTCCAGCATCACGGCCAGCCGCTCGAGCGCGTCCTCGGCCTCGGCGGCGAACGCCTCGTCCTCGTCTGCCAGCTCGAGCGCCGCGCGGGCGTCCTCCAGAAGGGCGGCGGCCTCTTCGTATTCGCGGATGGTGTCGCGCAGGTTGGAGGCCTGCTTCGACACGCTCTGCGCGTGCGCCGCGTCGTCCCAGAAGCCCGGCGCCGCGCTCTCCTCGTCCAGGCGCGCCAGCTCGGCCCGCTTGTCGTCGATGCGCAGGTACCCGCGCGCGTCGCTCACGCGCTGGGCTGCCTGCTCCATGTCTTTCGCGTCCGTCATGGCTCCTTACGCGTCCCGTCCGTGGCATTTCTTGTACTTGAGGCCGCTGCCGCAGGGGCAGGGGTCGTTGCGCCCCACGTTCGCGAAGGGGTCGTCGGCGTCCTTCACGTACGTGGCAGCCTTGGCCGGCGCCGGCTTGGGAGGCGCGGCAGGCATGCCGGAGGGCGCGGCCTGCGCAACGCGCGGAGGGCCGGAGACCCCGGTCGAGGTCAGCGCCTCTTCGGGCGACGAGTAGCTCACACGGCCCGACAGCGGGCCCTTCTCTTCCTCGAGCGGCTTCTGAACGGCCACCTGCAGGCGCAAAAGCGTGCGCAGGAAGTCCTCGTACATGGACGCCGTCAGGTTCTGGAAGGCGCTGTACGCCTCGTTCTTGTATTCCACCAAGGGGTCGCGCTGGCCGAACGCGCGCAGGCCGATGCCCGCCTTCAGGTAGTCCATCTCCTGGAGGTGCGCCATCCAGCGCGTGTCGATGATGCGCAGCATCACCTGGGCTTCCAGGTTGCGCACGACCTCCTCGCCCAGCATGGCGGACTTCTCCTCGTACACGCCCTGCAGGTAGTCGCAGAGCGCGTCGGCAAGCCGTTCCGGGTCGTCGTCGTGGTCGGTCTCGGCGGCAGCGAAGTCGTTCTGACCGGTCATGTTCGCCGCCCACAGGTCCACCGCCTTGACGTCCCAGTCGTCGCTCGGGCTCTTCTCGGGGCAGTTCTCGCCCACCACCTCGTCCACCGCCTCGCGTATGATCTCGGGGATGCGGTCGGCGAGGTCCTTGCCGTCCAGGATGGCGTTGCGCTCGCCGTAGATGGCCACGCGCTGCAGGTTCATGACGTCGTCGTATTCCAGCACGTTCTTGCGGGCGGCGAAGTGCATGCTCTCCACCTGGCGCTGCGCGCCTTCGATGGCCTTGGAAACCATGCCGGCCTGGATGGGCATGTCCTCGGGCATGTCGGTCTTCTCCATCATGCGGGCGATGGAGTCCATGCGGTTGCCGCCGAAAAGCCTCATGAGGTCGTCTTCCAGCGACAGGTAGAACTGGGTGGTGCCCGGGTCGCCCTGGCGGCCGGAACGGCCGCGCAGCTGGTTGTCGATGCGTCGCGACTCGTGGCGCTCGGTGCCGATGACGGTGAGGCCACCGGCTTCGATCACGGCGTCGTGCTCGGCGGCGCACACCTGCTTGGCCTCGGCCAGGGCAGAGGCGCGATCCTCGTCCGTGGGTGCCGGGGCGCGTTCCTCGTCGGCCTCGGCGGCGTCGGGCGATGCCGCCTCGTCGCCCAAACGGCGGTCCGGGTCGAACCCGCGCTCGCGCAGCAGGTCGTCGGCCATGACCTCGGGGTTGCCGCCAAGGAGGATGTCGGTGCCGCGGCCGGCCATGTTCGTGGCGATGGTCACGGCGCCCACGCGGCCCGCCTGCGCGATGATGTGCGCCTCGCGCTCGTGGTTCTTCGCGTTCAACGTCTCGTGCTTGATGCCGCGCTTGTCGAGCAGGCGCGAGAGGCGCTCGGAGCTTTCGATGGACACGGTGCCGATGAGGCAAGGCTGTCCCGCGGCATGGCGCTCGGCCACGTCGTCGGCCACGGCGTTGAACTTGGCGTCCACCGTGCGGTAGATGAGGTCGTCCTCGTCCTTGCGGACCACCGGGCGGTTCGGCGGGATGGCGACGACCGGCAGCTTGTAGATCTCGCGGAACTCGGCGTCCTCGGTCATGGCCGTGCCCGTCATGCCCGAGAGCTTCTCGTACAGGCGGAAGTAGTTCTGCAGCGTGATGGTGGCGAGCGTCTGGTTCTCCTCGCGCACGAGCACGTGCTCCTTGGCCTCCAAGGCCTGGTGCAGGCCCTCGGAGTAGCGGCGGCCCTCCATGATGCGGCCCGTGAACTCGTCGACGATCTTCACTTCCCCGTTCACGACGACGTAGTCCACGTCGCGGTGGAACAGGAACTCCGCCTTGAGCGCCTGCTGCAGATGGTTCGCCAGCTGGCCGGAGGGGTCGGCGTAGAGGTCGTCGATGCCGAGCATGGCCTCTATCTTCTCCAGGCCGCTCTCGGTGGCGTTGATGGTCTTCTTGGCCTCGTCCATGTCGTAGTCCTCGTCCAGGCGCAGACGCGGCATGATGCGGGCGAACTTGTTGTACGTCTCGGCGGCCTGCGTGCCGGCGCCCGAGATGATGAGCGGGGTGCGGGCCTCGTCGATGAGGATGGAGTCCACCTCGTCCACGATGGCGAAGTGATGGCCGCGCTGAACGCGCGAGGCGGCGCGGGTGACCATGTTGTCGCGCAGGTAGTCGAAGCCGAATTCCGAGTTCGTGCCGTACGTGACGTCGGCGAGGTAGGCGGGTATCTTGCGGTCGGGCTTCATGCCGTTCTGGATGAGCCCCACGTCCATGCCCAAAAAGCGGTAGATCTGCCCCATCCATTCGCTGTCGCGGCGGGCCAGGTAGTCGTTCACCGTGACGATGTGCACGTTGTTGCCGGAAAGCGCGTTCAGGTAGCCGGCAAGCGTGGACACGAGCGTCTTTCCTTCGCCGGTCTTCATTTCCGCGATCTGCCCGTCGTTCAGGGCCATGCCGCCGATGAGCTGCACGTCGAAGTGCCGCAGCCCCGTCGTGCGCACGCTGGCCTCGCGCACGGCCGCGAAGGCTTCGGGCAGGATGGCGTCCAAATCCTCGCCGCCGGCGACCCGTTCCTTGAAAGCAGCCGTCAGCGCGCGCAGCTCGTCGTCCGATTTCTCCTGCATGCCGCTTTCGAGTCCGTTGATGCGCTCCACGGTGGCCTCGTAGCGCTTGAGCTGCTTGCCCTCGCCCAGCGTGAGGAGCTTCGAAAGGAAACCTGCCATGTATCTGCCGTCTTTCTCTTGTAATGGTGACCGCTGCTACTCTAGCATACCCCGCCTCGTCTCAAAGGAAATCCATACCGCAAACAGCGCTCGTCCGGACCGGAAGGCGGGCGGGAGCAGGCAGGAGGCCGGCAGACGGAAAGGCCCGCCACGAAAGCCGCCAGCCGTGCGCGAACGCATGTCGGGTCTTGTGACGCACCGGCGCGCGGAGGTACCATGAAGTGGTCGATAGGGTGGTTGCGCTCTCCTGGAACGGGAGATGTTTCCATGTCAGAATTCCTTGAAGCGTCGGCCTGCAAGGGCCGTCGGCCCGACCGCGTCGCCATCCGCCGCCTCGTGCCCCGCCCCGACCTCATCGCGCGGCTGCTCCGGGAACGTCACGTCGCGCGCTTCCTCGTCGCCCCCGACGGCTTCGGCAAGACCACCCTGGCCTGCGAGTACGCCGACACCGTCTTTTCGTTCGAGCATGTGTTCTGGGTGAACGGGCGCAGCCCCTGCTTCCTGCGCGACCTCGACCGCGACATCATCGCCACGCGCCTGTGCAGCCTGGACCCCTCTTCCTTCCTCGTGGTGTTCGAGGACGTGCCGCGTTTGGACAGCGCCCGCGCCGAGCGGTTCTCCCGCGTGATCGACGACGTGTTGGAAGCCGGCGACGAAGTGCTGGTCACCTGCGTGCCCTCGTGCGACGCCTATGCGGGCAGCCATCGCGACCGCACCAAGCTGGACGCCGCCGACCTGCTGCTTTCCGACGCCGAATGCAGGCTCGTCCCGCCTGGGGAAAGCCAGGGCCGCGCGAAAGGGCCGCTGCCGCCCGCCGAGCGCGTGGCCTGCCTGCGGTGGGGGTCGGACGACGGCACGCGGCTGCTCGGCGGGATCGCGCGCGAAGAACTGCCGGGAGACGTCATGCTGGCGCTCTTCGCCATGCTCGCGCTTCAGGAGGGAGGCTGGTCGGACCTGGAGGCGTTCGTGCCCTCCGGCATCGAAGGCGACCTGATCGACCTGTTGGAAGACGGGTACCCCTTCCTCGGCATCGACCGCCATGGCGAGCGCTACCGCACGACCGCGCTGGGCATGGGCATCGTCGCCACGGCTTTCGACGGCTCCTTCGACGTGCTGGCGTCCCGCTCGCTCTTCGATGGGCGCGACGCCCTGGCGCGGCGGATCGCCGACGCGCTGATCGCCCGGTCGGCAGGAGAGCGCGCCTGCGAGCTCATGGCGGCCCTGGCCTCGAAAGCGGCATGCGCCGCATGGCTCGCCGGCCGCAGCCGCACCCTGCTGAAGGCGGCCTGCCTCAAGCCGGCCCACGACCTGCACGCGTTCGTCGGGCGCGTGCGCGGCCCGCAGCGCACGACGCTCAACGTCGCCGAATCGTGGCGCCTCGTCGCGCTCGGCGACGAGGCGGGCGCCAGCACGCTGGCCCGACGTGCCGCCTTCGCGGCGGACGCGCCCGAAGACGACCGCGCGTTCGCGCTTCTGGTCGTCAAGGCCCATGGCAGCGCAGAAGCGCGCAGGCGCGCAGGCGAGATGCTGCACGGCCTCCTGCAGGCGCACGCAGCCGCCCGACGCACGGGAGCAGCGGGTGGCGATTCCGCGAACGCCCTGTTCTGGACGCCGTTCGCCTCCATCGTGCTCGCGCTGGACGAAGGCGTTGCCGCAGGGCTGCGCGCCTGGTGCGAGGCCGAGGAGGCAGGAGCCGACCCCGACGCGCTGGCGCTGGCCGCCGCGCTGGCGCTCGACGCCGCCACGGCAGAGGCGGAAGGAGGCGCGCCCGCCCGCACGGGAGCGCCGGAGGGGATGCGGCAGGACGGGGCCGAGGCGCTCGCCTCGGTGGCGCGGTTCGTGCACGCGCGGCTGGAGGCGGCCGAGGGCCGTGCGGCCGACCTTTTCCTGGCCGCCGCGACCGCCGCCCTCGGGCGGGCGGGAGAAGCCGGGGCGCTACCTCGGCCGACCGCCCTTCCCGCGTCGGGCGCCGCCCTCGCCCGGCGCTTGGAGATCGCGGTCTACCACCAGCGCGCCGCCTACCGCCGCGCCGCCGAGGAACGCGCCGAGCGCAAGGAGAACTACGTCGCGACGCATCCCGACGCGTTCCGCGACGAGCGGCGCGGGCGCAAGGGCGCGCCGGCCCCCTCCACCGCTTCGGCGCCCGTCGCTCCCCTGCTGCGCGTGAACCTGTTCGGCGGGCTGGAGGTCTGGATGGGCGACGAGCCGGTGGACCCGCAACGGTTCCGCCGTCAGAAGGCACGCACGCTCCTGGCGCTGCTCGTGTTGAATCACGGAAAGGAGATCACCCGCGACCGCCTGGTGCGTGCGCTGTGGCCGGAAAGCCAGCTGGAGGCGGCCCGCAAGAACTTCTACTCCATCTGGTCGCAGCTGCGCCGGGTGCTCGCCACGCCGGAAGGGACCTGCCCGTACCTGATCCGCGCCCAAGGCGGCTGCAGGATAGACGCGCGCCTGCTCGACAGCGACGTGGCGCGCTTCGAGGCGCTGTGCCGGACGCTCCTGTTCGGCCGCCCCGAGGCCGAGGACTGGGAGCCTCTGTTCGCCCAAGTCAGCAACGGGTTCGCCGACGACCTGCTGCCGGGAGAGAGCGAGTGCGACCTGGTGGTGCAGATGCGCGAGGAGTACCGCGTCCACCTGGTCGACGCCCTGGTCGCCGCTGCGGCGCGGCTGGTGGAGGCCGGGGAGGTGCGCGGGGGCCTGTGGTTCGCACGCGAGGCGCTCAAGCACGACCGGTCGCGCGAGGACGCCTACACCGCGCTCATGGAGGCGCAGATAGCCGCCGGGCAGCGCACGGCGGCCCTGGAAACGTATTTCGCCTGCCGCCGGTACCTGACCAACGAGCTGGGCATCGACCCGTCCCTGCGCACGGTACAGCTCTACCGCGACATCATCGAGGCCGAAGAGGCCTTGGACTGGTAGCCCGTTTCCGTGCCGGGCAAGCGTGCTGGCGCGCGGCGAGCGTGCGGGCAACGGCAAGGAGACGCGGAGGCTACGGTTCGCCCACCTTACCCGCCGGGCCCGAGGCCAGCGGGTAAGGTGGGTCCATATCCCCGACCATAACCGAAAGACAAGGAAGGCCGACATGGACAGCGAACGCACCGACTCCTCACCCCAAGCCCCCGAACAGCACGGGCCCGAGCAGCCCCGCCGAACGCGCGAGCGCGCTTTCGCGCCTCTTTCCCGCCGCTCGTTTCTCGGCGTGGCGGCCGCCTGCGGCCTGGCCGCCGGCGCCGGGCTCGCCGGCTGCGCGCCGAAGCCCGACGACGATCCCACCGCCCAGGAAAACGAGCAGGAGCAGCCCGACAAGAACATGGCGCCCACCGACATCAAGGAGACGCTCGACGCCGACGTGCTGGTGGTGGGCCTGGGCATGTCGGGCCTGGCCGCCGCCGTGCAGGCCGCCAGCAACGGCGCCAAGGTCATCGGCATCGAGAAGATGAACGCCACCGGAGGCAACGGCATCGGCGTCGAAGGCATCTTCGCCGTGGGCTCCAGCCTGGAAGTGGAGCAGGGCATCGAGATCGACCCCGCCGAGATCGTCCGGGGCGAGCTGGAGGCCTCGCAGTGGGCCAGCGGAGGCGATTTGTGGCTCGACCTCGTGCACAGCTCGGGCGGCAACGTCGACTGGCTCATGGAACAGGGCGTGAAGTTCTCCGGCGTCGTGGACGACTACCATGGCAACTCCGCCTACCCCGACTTCCACTGGTTCGACGGCGACGTGGCCTCTTCCGGCTACATACCCCAGATGACCGACAAGGCCAAGGAGCTGGGCGTGGACATGCTGCTGGAAACGCCGGCCGTGGGGCTCATCCAGGACGGCCAGGGCGCCGTCACGGGAGCCTATGCGGAGAGCAAGGAGCGCGGCACCCTGCAGATCAACGCGAAGAGCGTCATCCTGGCCACCGGGAGCTGGGGGCAGAGCAAGGACTACATCTCCCAGCGCGGCTTCATGTACGACAACGTCCGCTACGGCGGCGTGGACGGCCACGAAGGCGACGGCATCACCATGGCCTCGGCCGCAGGGGCGCGGAACTTCGTGTCGAACTCGACGTTCAACTGCACGAACACCATCGGCGAGTTCGAGTTCAAGAGCACCTTCATCTGGAACGCAGGCGGCGGCGGGACGTGCCTGTTCGTGAACGAGAACGGCGACCGCTTCATCAACGAGGACTTCGCTCAGAACAACTTCGAACTGCAGAGCGTGCCCGCCATGACGCAGAAGCAGATGTACACGGTGTTCGACCGCGCCATCCTGGAGACGTGGCTGAAGGACGCCCCCGACGAGCTGGACACGGTGGACAACGCTAACGACGAAGCGCTGGCGAAGGCCGACACCATCGAGGAGGCCGCGAAGGCCATCGGGCTGGACGCCGACGCCTTGAAGGCCACGGTCGACCAGTACAACCGGCTGGCTTCCGCAGGCGTCGACACCGACTTCGGCAAGGCTCCCGAGTTCCTGGTGCCCATCACGCAGCCTCCCTTCTACGTGGGCAAGCTGACGCAGGAGCTGCTCGTCGGCATCGGCGGCATCGAGACGAACCGCCATGGCCAGGCCCTCGACCACGACAAGAACCCCATCGCCGGGCTGTATGCCATCGGCACCGACGGCTGCATGCTGTACCGCAACATCTACACCATCAATGTCGGCGGCACCTGCAACGCCAACAACATCAACTCGGCACGCAACGCGGCCAACCACGCCACCGGATCCACGGACGGCAAGGCGGCCGGCGGAAGCGCAAGTGCAGGCGAAGGCGAAGGGAAGGCCGGCACGGACGGTTCCGCGGGCGATGGTTCTGCGGACGGTTCCAAGGATGGTGCCGCGAACGGTTCTGCGGGCGGTTCCGCGGACGGTGGCTCCACGGGCGACGGATCTGCGAATGGCTCCAAGGACGGCTCCGCAGACGGTTCCAAGACGCAAGGCTAGGCGTTGTCGAAGGGACGCGTGCTGTCGCTGCGGGCGCTGCCGGTGTACAATGGGCGGCACGAACCGTCCCTTCCAACGAAAGAAGCGCTCATGTTTCCTGCCGCCCCCTTGTCCGACCTGCCCGCCTTCTGCGTCGGCCACGCGCATGACGCGTGCGCCGGCACCGGCTGCACCGTGGTCGTGGCGCCCGAGGGCGCGGTCTGCGGCGTCGACGTGCGCGGAGGCGGCCCTGCCACGCGCGAGACCGACCTGCTCAAGCCCGAGAACATGATAGAGGCGGTGCATGCCGTGGTGCTTTCGGGCGGCAGCGCGTTCGGCCTGGAGGCGTCCTGCGGCGTGATGGACGCCCTGGCCGAGCGCGGCATCGGCTTTCCCGTGGGGACGGCGCGCGTGCCCATCGTAGTGGGCGCCTGCCTGTTCGACCTGCTGATAGGCGATCCCGTCCATCCCGACAAGGCCATGGGGCGCTTTGCGGCCGAATGCGCGCTTGCGGCGTACGGACGTCGGCAGGAAGCGCCCGGGCCTGCGGCGGCCGCGTCGGCAGGGGAAGCCTCCGATCCTTCGGCCTCTCCGGCAGCGCAGGGAGCCGAGGGGGCGCAGGTATGCAGCGAGCCTCCGCTCGCGCAGGGGAACGTCGGGGCCGGCTGCGGCGCGACCGTGGGCAAGCTGGGTCAAGACGCGCGCGCCATGAAGTCGGGATTCGGGTGGGCCTGCCTGCGCGCGGGCGACGTGGTGGCCGCAGCGCTCGTCGCCGTGAACGCCCTGGGATGCGTGCGGGATGCCGAGGGCGCCTGGATCGCCGGCGTGCGCGACGAGGCGGGACGCGTGATGGACCCGCTGGCCGCACTCGCCTCGAGCCTCGCCAGCAGCGCCTCCCCCTCCCCGAGCGCGACGCCGGGCGGCCCGTGCGAGAACACGACCATCGGCGTGGTGCTCACCAACGCGAAGCTCACGAAAGCGCAGGCCACGAAAGTGTCCTCGACCGTGCACGACGCCTACGCGCGCGCCATCAAGCCCGTCCACACCTCTAACGACGGCGACACGGTGTTCACGTTCGCGTCGGGAGAAGCCTCGGCTCACACCGACCTGGTGGCCGTGCTGGCCACCGAAGCCATGCAGCAGGCCATCGTCGCGGCCGTGGCGAACGCAGAAGGGGCCTTCGGCCTGCCCGCAGCCCGCGACCTCGCCTGAGAGGCGGCGCCGAGCCCCTCCCGGAATGCCGTGCGCGAACTGCTTGGGGGCGGTGCCTACGAAGCAGGCTTCACGACCAGCGTGAATCCCAAAGCGCCCAATACGTCCTGCACCGTTCTGAACCGCGGGTTCCCTTCGGCAGAAAGCGACTTGTACAGGCTTTCGCGCCCAACCCCTGCCGCCTGGGCCACCCCCGCCATCCCTCGCGCTCGGGCCACGTCGCCCAAGGCCATTCGGAAAAACTCGGGATCGTCTTCTTCAAGCGCGGCAGTCAGATAGGCAGCGATCATCTCGTCCGAGTCAAGGTAATCCTCTACGCGGAATTCACTCGTCTTCATGTCGCCCCTCCTTCGCGTGCAGCCGACGGGCTGCGTTTTTCGCACGGCGAACGTCGTGCGCTTGCGTTCTTTTGTCGCCGCCACACAACAACAGAACCATGACGCCCTCAGTCCTCGTTCCGTAGACGCGGTAGCCAGGGCCATAGTCGATGCGCAGTTCGAAGACCTGGCCGCCCATTTCACGCATGTCCCCGAACAGGCCCGTTTGCAACCGACGTATCCTCACCGCGATGCGCGCTTTCGCTTGCGGGTCCTTTAGCTTTCGAAACCATCGGTTGAAGCCGGCGGTGGTCTTGACGACCTGAAACTCGGCCATGTTCGCTCCTATGTATCCTATAAGATACAGCAAGCGATGTCAAGGGAGGGAGGACTGTCGGAAAACCCCTCCTTGCTTCCTGGGTGGACGCGATCGCCTGCTGTGGAGTCTTTTACCCCAACCAAAAGCATAGCGACGCGACCCAGCAAGACGATGGCCCACATTCAGCAAAAGCCAGACAGAAACCTTGCGTGGATTCGGCAGAGGCCAAGCAAGGGCCCAGCGGAATGCCAACAAGGTTCAACCATAAACCAAGCATCAGCCCGGAAAGATGCCGACACAAACCTGGCAGAAGCCTACTTCTTGCCCAGAAGCTTGGCTATGCGGTCGGAGTATTCCACGTCCACGAGCCCGGCTTCCTTCGCCAGGTCGATGACGGGCGCGTCGTTCCACAGCGCCTCCAGGCGGTAGTAGTCGCGCGTCTCTGGCTGGAACACGTGCACGACGAAGCTGCCGTAGTCCAGAAGCGCCCACATGCCGTCGTCGGTGCCTTCGCGGTGGATCGGCTTGACGTGCGCCTCCTTGCGCTCGCGCTCCTCGATCTCGTCGACGATGGCCTCGACCTGGCGGCGGTTGGCGGCCGTCGCGATGACGAAGTAGTCGGTCACCGAGATGAGCTCGCGCACCTCCTGCACCATGATGTCGGTGGCCTTCTTCTCGTCCGCGGCCCGCGCCGCGATGAGCGCGCACTCGCGCGAGGACGCCTCGGCCGCACCGGCCTTCGCCGCCTTCTGCTCCTTGGCCTCCGGGGCCGTTTCCGTCGTTGCCGCGTTGTTCGTTTCGCTCACTGGCGTTCCTTCCGATGCAGATAGGGTTTCTGGTTCTTCATGACGTAGGCGTTCCACACGTTCACCGTGTCGGGATGGAGCGGCCTGCCTTGTTCGATGATCAGTATAGTCCAGTACGCAAGCACGTCCACGAAGAGTTCTTCGAGGCTTTCCTGCCCGATGCGCCCGCGCAGCTCGGCGACGCGCCCGAACTGCCGGCCTTCCTCCAGCGCGTCGGCCACGTACAGCACCATGTCGAGCGCGCTCATGTCGGTCGAGCCGGTCGTATGCCGGTCGATGGCAAGCAGCACGTCTTCGGGAATGCTGGGAAAGGCACGGCCGAGCGCACGGGCCGCCGTGGGGCCATGCAGCAGCCGCGGCATGTGCTCGACCAGCCACGGGTCCACCTGCGCCCCCACGTCGCGCGCACGTTCGCGCACGCCTTCGTCGTCGTAGCCCTTGTCCCAGTCGTGCAGGAGCGCGGCCAGGCGGGCGCGTGCCACGTCGACGCCGTACGTCCGGGCCAGCCGCTCGGCCATGGCCACGACGCCCTGCACGTGGGCGAAGCGCTTGGCGCTCACGCGTCCGCGCAGCTCGGCCTCGCGCGCGGCGAAGAAGTCCTCCGACAGGGCGTCCTCGACAGGGCGTCCTTCAGGCCGGGCTTCGGCAGCGCCTCCATGCGCCTGCTCGCCTTTCGCCATCTCACGCCTCCTCTCGGTACAGCCCTTGCGCGACGATGTAGTCGTTCACGCGGCCCATGGTCAAGTAGCGGATGGACCGTCCCTGCGCCACACGCGCCCGCAGGTCGCTGGACGATATGGCCAGCGCCGTCACCTCCAGGCAGTCGATCGCGAAGTCGCTCTGCTCCGCGAGCGCGCGCTTGCGCTCCTCCGTGAGCGCGTAGCCCGGGCGGGTGACGGCGATGAAGCGCGCCAGGCCCGCCATGGCATGGCTCTCGCGCCAGCGCACGATGTTTGCCACGGCGTCGGCGCCCGTGATGAAGAACAGCTCCACGTTGTCCGGGTAGTGGGTGCGCAGCTCGCGCAAGGTGTCCACCGTGTACGTGTCGCCGCCGCGCTCGATCTCCAGGGCACTCACGTCGAAGGACGGGTTGCTCTCCACCGCCATCCGGCACATCTCGAGCCGCTGCCGCGCACCGGTTACCCGCTGATGCTTCTTGTACACGGGGCTGCCCGCCGGCACGAAGACCACCGCATCGAGCCCGAAGGCCTCGCGCGCCTGCTCGGCGCAGGCCAAGTGCCCGATATGGATGGGATCGAACGTGCCTCCCATGATGCCCAGGCGCGCCGGTGCGCCATCGGCTCCCAGGTCGTCGAACCGCTCGCACACGGCCGGCCGCGCCGCGCCGGCGTCTCGCGCGCCCTGCACCGCCGCGTCTTCTTCGCCACGACGCTCCGGCGCCCAGGCCGCCTCCGCTGCCGCCACTACGCGCGCACCTGCCCCGACCCGCGCAGCACGTACTTGTAGGACGTGAGCGCCGCAAGCGCGAACGGCCCGCGCGCGTGCAGCTTCTGCGTGGAGATGCCGATCTCCGCGCCCAGCCCGAACTCCGCGCCGTCGGTGAACGCCGTGGAGGCGTTCGCATACACGGCGGCGGCGTCCACCTGGGCAAGGAACGCCTCGATGGCCGCTGCGCCCGCCGGCGTGTCAGAGTCGGCCACGATGGCTTCGGAATGTTTCGTGCCGTAGCGGTTCACGTGGCCGATGGCCTCCTGGACCCCCTCCACGCACTTGACGGCCAGCTCGGGGGCGAGGTACTCGGTGGCCCAGTCGTCCTCGTCCGCGCGGTCGAAACGCATCTCGAAGCCTTCGCTGCCGACAGCCTCCGCTGCTGCGGCCGCGCAGCCGTACGCCACGTCGTCGCAGTGCAGGAGCACGCCCTCGCACGCGAGCGCGGCCATGGTCTGGGGCAGGAAGCTGTGCGCCACGGAACGGTCCACCAGCAGGGTCTCGGCCGCGTTGCACACGCCATAGCGGCGGCACTTCGCGTTCAGCACGATGGAGCGCGCCATGTCGGCATCGGCGCTCTCGTGCACGTACACGTGGCAGTTGCCCGTGCCCGTCTCTACGACCGGCACCTTCGCATGCTCGACGCAGTGGCGGATGAGTCCCGCGCCACCTCGGGGAATGAGCACGTCCACCACGCCGTGCAGCTGCATGAGCTCGTCGGCGGCGGCGCGGTCGGCGCTGTCCACCATCACGATGCAGCCGCGCGGCATGCCCGCCTCCACGGCGGCGTCGTGCAGGACCTGCGCAATGGCCGCGCTCGACGCGGCCGCCAGGCGCCCGCAGCGCAGCACCGCCGCATTGCCCGACTTGACGCAGATGCCGGCCGCGTCGGCCGTGACGTTCGGGCGCGCCTCGTACACCATGGCCACCACGCCCAAAGGCACGCTCACGCGGGCGAGCCGCAGGCCGTTGTCCAGCGTGCGTTCCTCCTGGACGACGCCCACGGGGTCGGGCAGCGCCGCCAGGTCCTCCAGGGCGCAGGCCATGGCCTCGATGCGGCCGCTGTCCAGAAGGAGGCGGTCGAGCAGGCTCTCCTTGGTGCCCTCGGCGCGGGCGGCTTCCATGTCGCGCCCGTTCGCCGCCATGACGTCCTCCTCATGGGCGCGCAGGGCGGCCGCCATGGCGGCCAGCGCCGCATTGCGCTGCTCCCCGGTCGTCTGGGCGAGCGCCATGCTCGCGGCCTTCGCGGTCTCCGCGGCGCGGCGCACCTCTTCCCGCAGCGTTTCCTCGGCCATGCATCCTCCTTCTTTCATCGGTCGCCCGCCTGCGCCGGCCCTTCGGCACCCTGTCGGCGTCGGCAGGAGCCGTGCGGGGCCGCAGGCGGCGCGCACCGGCTTCTCATTCGAACACGATCAGCTCGTCGCGATGGACGAGCGGGCGCGTGGCCAGGGGCGCGAGCAGGCGGTTGCGCTCCATGGCCTCGCGCGTGTGGCCGCAGGCAAGCTCCACCTCGTCGCTTGCGAACGCCGCCTTGCCGCGCGCGAACAGGTGGCCTTCCGCGTCCTTGATGTCCACGATGTCGCCCGCGTCGAAGTGCCCTTCCACCGCGGCCACGCCCACGCACAGAAGCGAGCTGCCGCGCCGCACGAGCGCGTCCTTCGCCCCCTCGTCCACCGTCACGGAGCCGCGCGCCGCGTCGCCGAGGGCGATCCAGAGCTTCTTCGGCGTGATCTCGTGGGGGCGGGCCGCCGCCACGAACCGCGTCCCCATCTCCTCGCCCTCCGCCGCGCGCACCACGGCGTCCGGGGCGCGCCCGTTGCAGATGACCATGGGTATGCCGGCCGCCATGAGCACGCGCGCCGCCTTGATCTTCGTGATCATGCCGCCCGACCCCACGGTGGTGCCGGCCTCGCCCGCCACGTCCATGACGGCCTGGTCGATGCGCTCGACGCGGCCGATGAGGCGGGCGCCTTCCACGCGGTGCGGGTTCGCGTCGTACAGCCCGTCGATGTCGGACAGGATGACCATGAGGTCCGCGTCGATGAGGCAGGCCACCAGCGCGGCCAGCGTGTCGTTGTCGCCGAAGCGGATCTGCTCCACCGACACGGTGTCGTTCTCGTTCACCACCGGCACCACGCCCAGATCCAGCAGGCGCAGAAGCGTGTCCCGGGCATGCAGGTAGGCGGTGCGGTCGGCCGTGTCGCGCCGCGTGAGCAGCACCACCGACGTCAGCAGGCCGTGACGGGCGAACGCCTGCGCATAGGCGGCCGAAAGCGCGCCCTGCCCCACCGACGCCGCCGCCTGCAGGCTGGGCATGTCGTGCGGCCGCTCCACGATGCCCAAGGCCTCCAGCCCGCAGGCGATGGCGGCCGAGGTCACGATGACGGGCCGCCATCCCGCCTCCCGCACGCGTGCGATCTGGTCGGCCATGCGGTTCAGATAGGCATAGTCGATCGTGGACTCGCTGGTGGTGAGCGTGGAGGACCCTATCTTGACGACGAGCCGCCGCACCTCGCCGACGCACGGCGCAACGCCTGCGCCCGTCGCCCCGGCACGCTCCCGCGCCTTCTCCGCCTCCCTGCCGCTCACAGGTCCAACTCCTTGAACGCATCCTCCGCCCTGTTCGCCGACTCGAACTCGAAGGAGCGTCCCACGATGCGTATCTCGTCGCCGTCCACGGCTCCCGCCCGCTCGAGCGCCGATTCCACGCCCAGGCGCTTCAGGCGGTGCTGCAGGAACGAGACGGCCTCCTCGTTCTCCCAGTCGGTCTGCACCACCATGCGCTCCACCTGGCCGCCCTGCACGCGGAACACCCCGCCTCCCAGGTTGGCCACCGTGAACTGCCGGTCGCGTTCCGCACGCCGGTGTTCCCACACATGGTCGTACTGCACGTCGGATTCCGCCTGGCTGCGGGCGGCCTCGCGCAGTTCGTGCACCTTGGTGGCGATGGCGGCCTTCAGGGAGTCGACGCCTTCCCCCGTGAGCGCGCTGATGCGGTAGAGCTTCGGGTCGATGGTGCTGCTGCCGAACTCGTCGCCGCCCGCCGCAGCCACCGAGTCCTCCCGCACGCGCGCGGCCAAACGCTCGCACGCCTCGTCGGTGCCGTCCACGTCGATCTTGTTGGCCACGACGATGCGCGGCCGCCGCGCCAGATCGCCCGCGTACAGCGCGAGCTCGCGGTTGATGACGTCGTAGTCCTCGAGCGGGTCGCGCCCCTCGTAGTCCCCCGTCAGGTCCACCACGTGCACGATGAGCGCCGTGCGCTCGATGTGGCGCAGGAACTCGTGTCCCAGCCCGCGCCCCTCGTGCGCCCCCTCGATGAGGCCGGGGATGTCGGCCGCCACGAAGCTCAAGTCGCCGCTGGTG
>CAJFVW010000068.1 GCA_904420575.1 uncultured Gordonibacter sp. | reverse complement strand
TCGAATCATACCGGGGCGGGCCGTGCCCTCCTTCCTATCTGGACGCTATCCTGCTGTCAAAGTGCGCAAAAAATTGTACGTTACCCTCGTGCGCTCGCCCACATTTCAAACCCGTGACGAACACGTGTGGGGTGTGCAACGCTTGAGCGGGCGGGTGCCTTCGTCACGCCGAAATCGCTATAGTTGCATTGTTTGAAGAAATATGAACAAATATGATTAAAGAAACTTGACAACCATAGACTTAGATTTTATAGTACCAAATATCGAAAGGTAAATAAGTCACCCTTAGAGCGACAACTCCGACTGAGAGGAAGCACATAATGGCAAAGATTCTTGGCATCGACTTGGGCACCACGAACTCCGCCATGGCGGTCATGGAAGGCAGCGAGCCTGAAATCCTCGTGAACGCAGAAGGCGACCGCACCACGCCTTCCGTCGAGGGCTTCCGCAAGGACGGCGAGCGCGTCGTCGGCAAGGCCGCGAAGAACCAGGCCGTCACCAATCCCGAAAACACCGTGTCGTCCGTCAAGCGCTTCATCGGCCGTTCGTTCGACGAAACGAAGGACGAGCAGAAGACGGTCAGCTACAAGGTCCAGAAGGGCAAGGACGGCCGTGCGGTCGTGGACATCGACGGCAAGGACTACACGCCCGAAGAGATTTCGGCCATGGTCCTGCAGAAGCTGAAGGCAGACGCCGAAAAGCAGCTGGGCGGCCCGGTGACGCAGGCCGTCATCACGGTGCCCGCGTACTTCAACGACGCGCAGCGCCAGGCCACCAAGGACGCCGGCAAGATCGCGGGCCTCGAAGTGCTCCGCATCATCAACGAGCCCACGGCGGCGGCGCTTGCCTACGGCCTGGACAAGACGAACAAGGACGAGAAGATCCTGGTGTTCGACCTGGGCGGCGGCACGTTCGACGTGTCCATTCTGGAGCTGGGCGACGGCGTGTTCGAGGTCGCGTCCACCGCAGGCGACAACCACCTGGGCGGCGACGACTGGGATCAGCGCATCATCGACTGGCTGGCCGACAAGTTCCAGGCCGACAACGGCATCGACCTGCGCCAGGACAAGATGGCCCTGCAGCGCCTGAAGGAAGCCGCCGAAAAGGCGAAGATGGAGCTTTCCTCCACGTCGCAGGCCAACGTCAACCTGCCGTTCATCACTGCCGATGCCTCGGGCCCGAAGCATTTGGACTACACGCTCACGCGCGCCGAGTTCGAGCGCATCACGAAGGATCTGCTGGACCGCGTGAAGAAGCCGGTCGAGCAGGCGCTCAAGGACGCAGGCCTCAAGGCTGGCGACATCGACGAGGTCATCCTGGTCGGCGGCTCCACGCGCATGCCTGCCGTGCAGGACGTCGTGAAGAAGATGACCGGCAAGGAACCCAACATGTCGGTCAACCCTGACGAAGTGGTGGCCATGGGTGCCGCCGTCCAGGGCGGCGTGCTTGCGGGAGACGTCGAAGGCATCCTGCTTCTGGACGTGACCCCGCTGTCGCTGGGCGTGGAGACCATGGGCGGCGTCATGACCAAGATGATCGAGCGCAACACCACCATCCCCACGCGCAAGACGGAGATCTACTCCACCGCGTCCGACAACCAGACGAGCGTGGAAGTGCACGTGTTGCAGGGCGAGCGCCCGATGGCCTCCGGCAACAAGACGCTTGGCAAGTTCCAGCTGACCGGCATCCCGGCCGCCCGCCGTGGCGTGCCGCAAATCGAGGTCACGTTCGACATCGACGCCAACGGCATCGTGAACGTGTCGGCGAAAGACCTGGGTACCGGCAAGCAGCAGCAGATCACCATCTCCGGCTCCACCGCGCTGTCCGACGACGAAGTGGACCGCATGGTCAAGGACGCCGAGCAGCATGCGGCCGAAGACGCCCGCCGCAAGGAAGAAGTGGAGGTGCGCAACAACGCCGACGCGTTGGTGAACGCCACCGAGCAGACGCTGGCCGAGCTGGGCGACAAGGCTCCCGCCGACGTGAAGTCCCAGGCCGAGGAAGCCCTTTCCGAAGCGAAGAGCGCGCTTGAGGGTTCCGACATGGACGCCATCAAGGCGGCCACCGAGAAGCTGCAGGCCGCTGGCTACAAGCTGGCCGAAGTGGTGTACTCCACCGAAGGCGCCGCTGCGGGCGCGGCGGCTGCGGCGGCCGAGACCGCTCCTGCCGACGACACCATCGAAGCCGACTACGAGGTCGTCGAGGACGACGACACCAAGGAAGGGAAGTAATCACCATGGCGAAGCCCGAAAAGGACCAAGTCTTGGACGCTTCCGCCTCTGAAACCAACCCGGGCGCCGGTTCCCCCAATCCCCCCTCCTCGGAACCTGGCGCCAGCGCCCCTGTCGCAGCCGACCCCCACGGGCCGGCTGCGGCCTCCGGCGGCGCGCCCGGCGCCGACGCCTCTGTGGGCGAGGCGGTGGAGGCCGAGGTCATCGAGCCGGCCGACATCGACATCGACGCCGACGCGCTTGCCGCTGCCGCGGCCGAGGCCTTGAAGAAGGCCCAGGCCGATGCAGCAGAGTGGCAGGACAAGTTCGTGCGCCTGCACGCCGAATGGGACACGTACCGCCGCCGCACGGCGGAACAGCGCGAAGCCGAAAAGTCCCGTGCGGCCGAGAAGCTGGTTACCAACCTGCTGCCCGTGATAGACGACTTCGAGCGCACCATCGACTACGCCACGAAAAACGGCGAGGCGGGCCTGCTCGGCGGCGTGGAAGCGGTGCATGCCAAGCTGCTCGGCGTGCTGCAGAAGGACGGCGTACAGATCATCGACCCCAAAGGCCAGGCGTTCGACGCCCTTGAGGCGCAGGCCGTGGCCACGGTGGACGACGCCAGCGTGCCCGACGAGACGGTGGCCGAGGTGTATCAGAAGGGCTACCGTTTGGGAACGAAGGTGCTGCGCCCCGCCATGGTGACGGTGACCACGGGAGGCCCCAAGCGCGAAAAGCCCGCGGATCCGGAGTGAGCGTGGCCGGGCGAGACGAGTGCGCACAACAGCGTTCGGCCGCTCAGGCGGGCCAGGGCCTGCACGGGCTGCCCTCACGGCGCCTTGGCGCACGAAGGACTCGCTGGGAAAGCGCGGCCACGAGCTTCGTGGCCGGATACCATAACTGACAGACGGGAGGCGGGCTTTGCATGGTAGGCCCGCCTTTGCTTATAGAGACGTAAAGGAAGAAGGTGGCGAACATGGCGGCAACTCCGGACTACTACAAGACGCTGGGCGTTCCCCGTACCGCCACGTCGGACGAGATAAAGAAGGCCTTCCGCAAGCTGGCGCGCAAGCATCACCCCGATGCGGGCGGCGACGAGGCGAAATTCAAGGAGCTCAACGAGGCCTACGAAGTTCTGAGCGACGACAAGAAGCGCGAGCTGTACGACCAGTACGGCACGGCGAACGAAAACCAGATACCCCACGGATGGGGCGGCGCGGGCGGCTCTGTGAACGTCGAAGACATCTTCGGCGGCGCGGGAGGCTTCAACAGCTGGTCCGACATTCTGGAAAGCATCCGCCACGGCGAAGGCGCATTCGGCACGAACTGGGACTTCGGCGACTTGGGAGGCTTCGGAGGCGGTTCCCGCCAACCGCGTGCGCGCAAAGGCCAGGACATGAACGTGACGCTGAACGTGTCGTTCGACGAGGCGTTCAACGGCTCCGAGAAGCGTGTGACCGTGCGCATCCCAGGCAAGGCCGAATCGGACACGCTCACCGTCAAGATCCCGGCCGGCGCCGTGGATGGCGGACGCCTGCGCTTCAAGGGCAAGGGCGGTCTTGGCGAGAACGGCGGCGAGGCAGGCGACCTGCTCATCACCACGAAAATCGACCCACATCCGTATTATTCCCGCAAGGGAGCCGACGTGCAGGTGGATCTGCCGGTGACGGTGGCCGAGGCGGCGTTGGGTGCAAGCATCGTGGTCCCGGCGCCCGACGGCACGAAGGTGCGCGTGAAGGTGCCTGCCGGCACGCAGGACGGCACCGTGCTTACCATCAAAGACAAAGGCGCGGCGCGCGTCAAAGGGTCCGGTCACGGCGACCTGAAGATCAAGGTCGCCGTAAGGGTGCCTACGGGCATGAACGAACGCCAGCGTCAGGCGATGGAGGACTTCTTGGCGGCGACGACGGAAGACGTGAGGACATGGCAATGAACGATCGCAACCGGCCCCTGTACATGATCAGCGTGGCTGCGGAACTGGCAGGCGTGCATCCGCAAACGCTGCGCACCTACGAGCAGAAGGGGCTTGTCACTCCCCAGCGCACGAGCGGCAACACGCGCATGTACTCGCAGGCCGACATCGAGCGGCTGGAACTCATCAACGAACTGACCAGCGAAGGCATCAATCTTGCGGGAGTCATCCGCATTCTGGATCTGCAAGGCCGTCTCGACGAGCGCGACCAGGAGCTGGACGACCTGCACAAGCGCGTGCGGCGTCTGGCCGACCGGGTGCACGAACTGGAGACGCGCGAAAGCGTGAACTCGCTCGTGCGTGCGGCCGACCTGCCCCCGCTGTTGCGCCGGCTTCCCTAGATATGCCGGCGATATCGGAACCTGCATGAAGGAGAATTCCTTATGAACATGGGTAATTTGAACAAACTGGCGCTGACCGCCCAGGAAGCGCTGCAGCAGACGATCGTCATCGCATCGGAAAACGAGTCGTCGCAGGCGGAACCCATCCATATGCTGAAGGCGCTGCTGGAATCGCAGGAGAACAACCTGTCGGCCATCATCAAGCGCATTGGGGCCGACCCCTTCCAGCTGCGTGCCAATGTGGATGCCGAGATAGAGCGCATGCCCAAGGTGTCGGGCAATCCCATGATGATGGCCGGCGCGCCGGGCCCGGCGCTCATGAACCTCATCGACAACGCGGTGAAGATCGCCGAGAAGCTGGGCGACAGCTACGCCACCAGCGAGCATTTGCTCATCGCGCTTTCGGAAGACAAGGGTCCGGCGGGCAAGATACTCGGCGTGGCCGGCGTGACACGCAAGAACATCGAAGCGGCCTATGACGAGCTGCGCGGCGACACGCGCGTGACCGACCCTCAGGAAAAGGCACAGTTCGAGGCACTGGAACAATATGGCCAAAACCTCACCCAGCAGGCGCGCGAAGGCAAGCTGGACCCGGTCATCGGACGTGCCGAGGAAATCCGCCGCACCATCCAGGTGCTTTCGCGCCGCACGAAGAACAACCCCGTGCTCATCGGCGAGCCCGGCACCGGCAAGACGGCCATCGTGGAAGGGCTGGCGCAGCGCATCGTGGCCGGCGACGTGCCGTCGTCGCTCAAGGACCGCGACATCGTGTCGCTGGACCTGGGCGCCATGATGGCCGGCGCGAAGTACCGCGGCGAGTTCGAAGACCGC
>CAJFVW010000067.1 GCA_904420575.1 uncultured Gordonibacter sp. | reverse complement strand
GTACAGCGCCGTGCGGACGTTGTCGGACATGCCGCCGTCCACCGCCACGTATTTGCGGATGTTCGGCAGCGTCTTGATGATGCCCACGGTGTACAGCGTGACGCCCGCGTTCGCCACCAGGCTGCGGCCCGGTTCGGCGAGCAGGCGCGGCTCGGCAACGCCATGGCGCGCGCAGGCCTCATGCACCGCCGAGGTCACCGTTTCGGCGAACTGGTCGATGGACGCTGGCCGGTCGGCGGCCGTGTACGCCACGCCCAGGCCGCCGCCCACGTCGAGCTCGCCTATCCTGATGCCGTATTCCCGCTCGATGCGCGCCATGAGGTCCACCATCACCTCGACCGCCTCCGGGTACGAATGCAGCGCGAATATCTGCGAGCCGATGTGGCAGTGCAGGCCCGCCAGCCGCACGTTCGGCGTGGCAAGCACGTCGGCCACACAGCGGAAGGCGAAGTCCTCGCGCATGGTGAAGCCGAACTTCGAGTCCTCGCAGCCCGTGCGGATGTACTGGTGCGTGTCGGCCTCCACGCCCGGCGTGATGCGCAGGTAGATGGCCTGCTCGACGCCCAGTTCGCCCGCTATCTGGGAGATGCGCCGCAGCTCGATGCGGCTGTCGATGACGATGCGGCCCACGCCTGCAGAAATGGCCTCGCGCAGCTCGCGGGGGGTCTTGTTGTTGCCGTGCATGAAGATGCGCTCGGCAGGGAAACCGGTTGCCAGCGCCAGCGCCAGCTCGCCCCCGCCCGACACGTCCAGGCACAGCCCCTCGTCCGCCACGATGCGCACGGCCTCTTTGTTGAGGAACGCCTTGCTGGCATACACGATGTCCGTGTTCGCATAGCGGCTGCGGAAGGCATGCAGGTAGGTTTCCATGCGTCCGCGCAGGTCCGCCTCGTCCATCACGTAGAGCGCCGTGCCCTGTTCGCGCGCCAGCTCAACCATGTCGACGCCGCCGACGAACAGGTGGTCGTCGCGTACCTCGGCCGTGGCGGGCAGCACCGCGCCCAAATCCATGGTCGTGCGGTTGTCGGGCTGTTTGTTCAAGTCGGCTGCGGGTAATGCCACCGCTGTTCCTTTCCATAACGTTCGGGGAATGCCATCCAGTCTACCATCGCCACCCGCCGCCCACGTGCCCAACCGGCGAAATCAAGGAATTCTGCGGGTTAGGCGACAAGGCGAGCGTCGAACGCACGAAGCGGACCCGACCTCCCGGACCCGCTTCGCAAAGCATGTCTGTCTTTTGGTGCTATTCGACCGCAATCCACATGACCATGCCTCGCATCCGTCAGAGGCCGAGCGCGAACACCACAAACGGGATGGTGACCACGCTGAGAGCGATGGTGGCCACGGTAAGCACGGCCGCATAGTCGCCCTGCGTGCCGTACGCTTCCACGGTCAAAGGAACGAGCGTCGTAGTGGGCATCGCCATCATGATGACCGCCGACGCCACAAGGTCGCGAGGCAACGGCGCCATGAGCAGCAGCGAGCCTGCCGTCAAAGGAAGGGCGACCATCTTAACCACCACGCCGAAATAGAGCTCTTTCGACCGCAAGGCCTTGCCAATGTCCGAGAAATGGCACAGGGCTCCCAGACACAGCATGCAGAGGGGACTTGCGACGCCGGAAAGCACCGACAGCGTCTCGTCGACGACGCCAGGCAAGGGAACTTCGGCAATTACGAAGGCCAACGCGAGCAGAATGGCCACGATGTTGGGATTGAAGAAGTTTTTGGGGCTGACGCGCACCTTCCCGCTGCTTCCTGCAGCCAGACGCACGCCGTACGTCCAGAAGACCACCTGGTCCACGATCATGAACAACGCAAGGTTCACCACGCCTGTTTCAGGAAAAACCGCCGCCAGCAACGGAAGCCCTATGAAACCCGTGTTTCCGAACACGAACACGAGCTGAAAAGCCTTCGACTTATCGCCTTCAAGGCACAGCAGCCGAGCCATGGCCGCCATCACGCCGATGATCGCCGCATAGAAAGCAGCAGCGAAGGCTACCATGGGAAGATGGCTTGTCAGAACCTCGCGCGTGGCGCCGTCGTACATGAGGTAGAACAGCATGACGGGCAGCAGCACCTTGAGCACGAGAGCGATGACGTCAGGCAAAGACTCTTTGCGGACGATCCCCAGCCTGCCAGCCGCAGCCCCCAAAAGCAACATGAGCGCGAACGAGACCATGTTTTCCGCCAAAGTCGAAAACAAACCGAACTCAACTCCTCTGCTGAAACTCCCGGCAACGGTGCAAGCCTCACAGGCTGATGCCCGAGGTCATATGGGTCATGTAGAAAGCGAAGCGCATGACGAAGATGCCGGCGTACACCAAGCCGACGGCTGTGGCGGCGCGCCGCCCCGAGAGCGGCTTGTGGCGGAACAAGGGCGCAGTCGCCATGAGCAGGCCGACCGCAGCAAGCATGGCGAATGCCAGGACCATGGCACCGTAGTGCGGCACGAGTGCGGCAGCGCTTCCCACTGCGTTCTGGATGCCCGCAAGATCTACTCCTTGCATGACGTACACAGCGGCGTTGGCGACGAGCGCTACGGTGGAAACGGCCAGTAACACACGGCCAAAGCCCTGCCCGGCAGGTTCCCACTTCGCAGCGCACAGACTGGCAACGGCAAGCACGGGCCCTCCCACCAGCGCGTTCAGGCACAACGCCACGGGCACGAGCGGCATGTTCCACGTCACGATGGTCCTGCCGGCATAGGCGAACGCCACCGTTGCCACGAACGCCATGGCCGCGGCCATCGTCGCAACCAGCCATACACGCTGCACGGCCGGGCGGGCGTGCTCGGCGAACTGGTAGAGCCAGTACACGCCCGCAAGCCCCATGAACGCGACGGCTGCGAACACCTCGTTCGAAAGAGGGCTGTGCCCAACCTGGGTGAACACGTACAGCGCGTTGTCGGGGTTGCCGAGGTGCGTGGCCGAAGCCACAAGGCCAATCAGAGACACGAAAAGGGGAATGAACAGGAACCGGTTGATGCGGGCGCGCTCGTCGCCCTGAGCGTGCAGGGCCGCCGCGCTCATGAGCACGAACGCGAGCGCGCCCGACGGCGCGAGCGTGGTGAACAACACGAGCGTGATCTCGCCCAGCGCGGTGTCGAAGCCCGAGCCCATGCGCCCGGCCTCAGCGGAAGAAGCGAGGCACGGCCACCTCGAGGCCGAGAACCTCCCGAATGCCCTCGAGCGTGGCGTCCGTCAGACGCGCAAGCCCCTGGTAGAACGGATGCTCCGCGACGTCTTCTAGCTGCCCCAAGTAGTGCGGTGCCCAGGTGAGCAGGTGCAGGTGCAGGTAGTCGTCCAATACGCCGGGCTGGTTGCGGGCGATCCACGCCATAAGCGCCAGCATGAGGCCGATGTGGTCTTCCGGCGTGCGCTCGTCCGTGGCGCGCGCGATGCCCCGCTCACGCATCCAGGCGCGCAGGGCAAGCGTGCTCTCGCCGAACACGACGCACTCCCGATCGGTGTAGACCGAGCCCCACGGCGGCGCTGGTTTCTTGCCGGGACCCACGAACAGCCGTCGGTATTCCCACACCAGGGCGTTGTCCTGCGTGCCGGCCGCCAGACCCGTCACCATCATGCCCAACGCCTCGCAGGCCCCGGCTTCGTCCACAAATGGCCACTCTGCAGCAGCCGTCTTGGGGTCAAGCGCCGCCATGGCCGCAAAGGCCTCCCCCGCTTCGCCCTTCGCGGGATCCTGCAGGAAGAACGGCGCAAGCGCCTCCCCCGCAAACGCCACGGCCTCCAGCACGGCCTCGTCAGCTTTCGTCATAGCAGCTTCTTTCTTGTCACACGATCTCGCGCAGGTTGGCGATTGCGGCGCGCACGGCGACGCCATCGCCACCTTTCTCCACACACACGGGCAGTGCGATCGCGAGGTTCGGATACGTCTCGTCGGAAGCGGGCAAGGGCGGCAGATCGGCGCAGGTTCCGTACCGTTTCCGCAGTTCAGCGATGGGCCCGAAGTCCAGCGCATGCAGAGGACACGATTCCACGCACAGAGGCGCTTTGCCCGCGGCCACCCGCACGGCGCATCCGTCGCACTTCGCGCTGTGGCCCACGGCGCGATCCACCTTCGGCGCATGGTACGGGCACGACAGGGCGCAGTAGCCGCAGCCGATGCACCGCCGCTCGTCGACGCTCACCAACCCGAACTCGCCCTTGCGCATGGCCCCGGTGGGGCACACCTCCGTGCACACCGGGGCGGAGCAGTGGTTGCATGCCAGCGACACATGGTAAGCGAAAACGTCCTGATGCAGCGAGCCGTCCTCGCCTACCGTCCATCCGCCGCCCTGCATTTCGTACACCTGGCGAAAAGACACCGACGAATCCAGATCATGGCCGTCCTTGCAGGCAAGCATGCAGGTCTTGCATCCCGTGCAACGCTTCGCGTTGAAATGGAACCCGTACTGCTCCCCCATGCCTCCTCCTGCGTTCGAACCGATAGGTGCTCTTCCCCAAGTCTAACGCATGAGCGCAGGCGCCGCACGCCGAACCCGCGAGGATTCGGCGGCAGCGTCCGCAGAACGCGAACCGCTTAGGCGATCTCGCGCTCGTTCATCACCGCGCCATCCCCGTCGCCGGACGGCTTCGCGTTTGCCGGAGCCGTGACCACCAGGCTCGGCATCGTCTCGGACGGGTCGGGCAGCGGCGCGATGGCTGCTTCGTCGCCGTACTTCGCACGCAACTCATCGATCTCGCCGAAGTCGAGCGCCCGCAGCGGGCACGACTCCACGCAGATGGGCATCTTGCCCTCCTTCACGCGATCCAGGCACATGTCGCACTTCACGCTCTTGCCCTGTTCGGCGTCCACCTTCGGCGCACCGTAGGGGCAGGCCAACGTGCAGGTGCCACAGCCGATGCACTTGTCGTGGTCACGCACCACCGCACCGGTGTCGGGATCCTTCGAAATGGCCTCCTGTGGGCACTTCTCCAAACAGGCCGGCATGCCGCAGTGATTGCACGCCACCGACACATGATAGGTGAACGCGTCTGTGGTCCACGTGCCGTCTGCAGCCTGGGTCCATGTGCCGCCGCCATATTCGTACACGTTGCGAAAGGCGATGTCGTTGGGCAGGTTGTTCTTGTCCTTGCATGCCAGCACGCAGGTCTTGCATCCCGTGCAGCGCTGGCCGTTGAAATGGAATCCGTACTGAGCCATGGTTGTTCCCCCTTACGCCTTCGCGATCTGGCCGATGTTGCTGTGCTGTGGATTGCCCTTCGCGAGCGGCGAGGGCCGCTGCGTCGTGAGCGTGTTGATGCAGCCGCCGTGGTCCACCTTGTCGCCGAACATGTCGGCCTCGTGCCACGATCCCTGGGGAATGGCCACCACGCCCGGAATGATGCGTGGCGTCACCTTGGCCTCGATGCGGATCTCGCCACGGCCGTTGAACACCTTGATGGTGTCGCCGTCCTTGATGCCGCGCGCATCGGCGTCCATCGGGTTCACCCATGCCACGTGATGCGCCGCCGTCTGGACGATCTCGTTGTTGGCATAGGACGAATGCACGTGCGCCTTGTAGTGAAAGCCTTGGATGAGCAGCGGATACTCTTCGGTCGTGTCCTCGTAGTGCTCGAAGCCGGGGACGTACACGGGAATGGGGCTGATCACGTCGCCTTCGGGAAGCTCCCAGCTGCTCGCGATGTCGGCCAGCTTCTCGGAGTAGATCTGGATCTTGCCGGATTCGGTCTTCAGCGGGTTGGCGGCCGGATCCTCGATGAAGCTCTTCATCGCGACGTTCGGGCCCACCATCTCTTCCTTGTACAGGCCCATCTCCATGCCCTCTTCCCACGTGGGAAGCTGCTCGTTCTTCTCGCGCAGCGCATCGTAGAACTGGCGGTTCCAGTCTTCGCGCGTCTTGCCGCCGTCGGTGTACTCGTCAAGCACGCCAAAGCGCTCGGCCAAATCGCAGCAGACCTCGTAGGCGCCGCGGCGCTCGAACTTCGGCTCGTAGGCGGGCTTGCCGAACACGACCGCCTTCACGTTGTCGTTGTAGGAGTTGGCAGTCACGCTCACCTGCTCCTGAGTGGTCAGGTCGGGCAGAAGTATGTCGGCGTAGCGCGCGGAGTCCGTCATCACCACGTCCCACACCACGATGAACTCGCACAGGCTCTCGTCGGCCAGGATCTCATGCGTCGCGTTGATGTCGGAGTGTTGGTTGGTGATGCAGTTGCCCGCGTAGCTGAAGATCATCTTGATGCTGGTGGACAGCTTGTCCGCACCCTGCACGCCGGCATTGAGGGCCGTCATGCTCTCGCCGTCTTTCACCGCGTCAGTGTACAGGAAGATAGGGATCTTCACCTTCACCGGGTTGTCCCCAGCCGGGAACGTGTCCATGGAGAAGCCCGTCTTGCCTTCGCGCAGGCCGTTGCTCATGCCGGGCTGACCGATCTGGCCGAGCAGCTGCGGCAACACCATGATGGAGCGGGCGGTCATCTCGCCGTTGGAGCGGCGCTGGCAGCCGTAGCCCTGCGCGATGTAGCACGGCTTCGACTCCGCCATCTCGCGGGCCAGGTCGATAATGCGCTGCTCGGGAATCTGCGTGATGGCCGAAGCCCACGCCGGCGTCTTAGGCGTGCCGTCCGGGCCATTGCCCAGGATGTAGTCCTTGTAGGAAGCGTTCTTGCCCTGCGCGGACTCCGGCAGCGTCTCTTCGTCGTAGCCGACACAGTAGGTGTGCAGGAACTCCTCGTCGGCCCAGCCGTTGTTGATGATCTCGTAGGCCAGCGCCGAGGCCAAAGCCGCATCGGTGCCGGGACGGATAGGGATCCACTCGCCACCTTCGCCGCACACGGTGTCGCTCATGCGCGGATCGATGCAGATCACACGCACGTTTTTCTGTTCGCGCATGTACGCAAGCAGGTTCGCGCTGCCCGTGCCGCCCATGCGCGTGTCGGCGGGGCTGTTGCCGAAGAGCACCACCAGCTCGTTGTCCTGCAACGTGAGCAGCGAGCTGCCACTGCCGCCGCCGTAGGTGTAGGTGTTGGCCATGGAGTACTGGGCGGAACTGTAGCTGCCGTAGTTGCCCAGATAGCCGCCCACCAAGTTGAACAGGCGAAGCACAACGTTCTTGCCGAACGGGCTGATGCTGGACACCACGCCCGAGCACTGCGGCATGTATATGGCCTCGTTGCCGTAGGTTTCCTTGATGCGGTTGAACTCGCTCACAATGGTGTCGAGCGCCTCGTCCCAGGAAATCTGTTCGAACTTGCCCTCGCCGCGCTTGCCGACAAGCTTCATGGGGTAATCCAGGCGATCGGGGCTGCTGAGCCAACGGCGAATGGAGCGGCCGCGCAGGCAGGCGCGCATCTGCGGCTGGCCGAGCTCGCTCGAGCCAGTGTTGTCTGATTCCACGTACACGATCTCATTGTCCTTGACGTGGCATTGGAACGCGCAGAACGACATGCAGTTCACCGAGCAATGTGTCCAGACGGTTTCCATCTCCGAATCCGGGATGGCCACGGGCGCGGTCGTCTCTGTGTCCTTCGTCTCACTGGCCTGCTTCGGGGTGCAGCCGAACAGAGCGCCGCTTCCCAGCGTAGCGGCCCCCAAGCCTGCGAGCGCCGATCCCTGCAGGAACGTACGGCGCGAAACGGTATGGTCCTTCGCTTCCGTCATGTTTCCCTCCTCTTTCCTCGCTTTGCAAAAGTTCCTCTTGAATGAGGGCTTCGACAGGCGGTCGAAACAGGGCGCATTGTAGGACGGTAGTAGCAATAGCGTGTTACATGAAATATGTACATTTTCATTTTACCAGTTCATCATAGCTGTTTGAGATGCAGACGCGAGAACTTGACGGCCTCATTCGGTTCGCGCACCGTTATACTAGCAGTGTTGTCCGCCATCCGCGCAACAAGCGCTCTAGCCGTCGGAGAGACGATCCGGTTGCCGCCTGAAAAAGGCGGCGCACTACGGCCATGCGACGAGAGAAAGGCATTCCGTGAACGCGCTCGGCATTCTGCGAGCATTCAGACCGAACCTCACGCTTATCGGCTATGCCGCTTTCCTTGCCGTGAATGCGGCGGGAGCATGGGGCGGCGTGTTCCCCTTCCTTCCCATGAGGATGCAGACGCCGACCATTCTTTTCTGGTTCTCCTTTACGCAGTCGTTGGTTTTCGCGGTTTGTTTCTTCGCGAGCGTGCTGGGCGTGTACCACTTTCCCGGCCCTACGCGTCAGTTCACTGTACGGCTGTCGGCCCTGCCGTACCTGTTGGGTTGGGGCTGCCTCATTGGGGCCATGTACCTGGACGGATTCGTGTTGCCGCTTTCCATTGCAGGCGGTGGGCTCATCGGCGTGGGCTCGGCAGGGTTCTACATGCTGTGGCAACGCCTGTTCGCCAGCCTCGACTCGGACACCGGCAACCGCAACCTTATCCTGGGGACGGCGTATGCTTCGGTTCTGTATTTCGGCCTGCACTTCGTGCCGCGCGCAGTGACGGTGTACCTCATCCCCCTTGTGGTCACGCCGCTGTTCGGACTGGCCATCTCCCTAAAGAGCCGCCGCATCAACCTTGGCCAGCCCATGTTCGAAGACGTGCCCAAAGAACACCGCGCCGTGTATCGTGAGGCCATCCGCACGCTCGTGCGGCCGGCGCTGTGCGTGGGGTCGCTCGGCTTCTGCGCCGGACTCATCCGCGCGCTCGCCATCGACGACCCCTCGGTGGGAGCGCTCGTCAACACGCTGTCCATGGGGGCGTCGTTGGTCACGGCTGCTGCGTTTCTGGTGTTGTGGCAGTTCAAGAGCGTGCGGCTGAACGTGGAGGCGCTCTACCGGATCATGTTCCCCGTGGTCACGCTGGGGCTTGTGATGCTGCCAATCCTCGGTGAAGCCTATGCCCAGTGGCTCGCCGCCGCCCTGTACGCTGCCTACAACGTCATGATAATGCTCATGATGATACAATGCGCGCAAGCGTCACGCGACCAGGGCACGAACCCGGTGTTCGTGTACGGCTTCTTCGGAGGCGTGGTGTATGCTCTGCACGATGCCGGATTCATGGGCGGCTCGCTCGCCGGCCAGCTGAGCATTCCCGGCGTGTCGACGTTTGCCGTCGCCGCGCTCGGCACCATGTACATCCTGGGCTTCATGTTCTTTTACGGACAGGGCGGATTCCAAGGCGCCGTGCGTGGAAACGAACAACGAATTCCCGACGTCGAACTCGTGTCGCTCAAATCCGGGGCCTCTGCGCCCGACGCCGTCTTTTGGCAGGCCAACGGAACCTCTGCAAGGCCAAAAGCCTCTGAACCGAACGGCAACTCACAGTGCGACGCCCACTCGTCGTCCGGGGAACCCTTCATCCAGGACCGCCTGTCCAAGCAGGTACCGTCAAGAATCTTGCGCACTTTTCCGACAGCCTCATAAGCCCGCCGTCCGGTGCGGCTACCCCTCCAGCAGAGTCACG
>CAJFVW010000066.1 GCA_904420575.1 uncultured Gordonibacter sp. | reverse complement strand
GAGAAAGCAAGAGAAAGCAAGAGAAAGCAAGAGAAAGCAAGAGAAAGCAAGAGAAAGCAAGAGAAAGCAAGAGAAAGCAAGAGAAAGGAAACGGCATGGACTTCATCGTTGCGGACACGTACGAGGACATGAGCAGGAAGGCCGCCGACGTGATCGCGGGCTGCCTTGCCACGGAGCCCGACTGCGTCCTGGGCCTGGCCACGGGCTCGACCCCCATCGGCCTGTACGCCGACCTCGTGCAGGACTGCGCCGAAGGCAGGATCAGCTTCGCCGACGCGACCACCTTCAACTTGGACGAGTACCGCGGCCTCGACCCGCAGCATGACCAGAGCTACCGCTACTTCATGCAGCAGAACCTGTTCGACCACGTAGACGTCGACGTGGCGCGCACGCACGTGCCGGACGGCGCGAACCCGGACGCCGAGGCCGCCTGCGCGGCGTACGAAGAGGCCATCGCCCAGGCGGGCGGCATCGACCTGCAGCTGCTCGGCCTTGGACACAACGGCCACATCGGCTTCAACGAGCCCTGCGACCATTTCCCGGTGGACACGCATGTGGTGGAGCTCACCGAGAGCACCATCCAGGCGAACAGCCGCCTGTTCGACTCCGTCGACGAGGTGCCGCGCGAAGCCTACACCATGGGCATCGGCACCATCATGCGGGCGCGCAGGATACTCGTGGTGGCCAGCGGCGAGGACAAGGCCCAGATCGTGCGCGACGCCTTCTTCGGCCCCGTGACGCCCGAGGTGCCGGCATCGGTGCTGCAGCTGCACCCCGACGTGACGGTCATCGTGGACGCGAAGGCGGGGGCGCTGTGCGCGTAGGCGCGCCTGACGAACGACGCGCCAAGCTGGCCCCGCCGCCCGCGACGAACGAGCACGTGCGCAAGTCCATGCAGGGCAACAAGGGAAAGAACACCAAGCCGGAGATGCTCGTGCGCGCGCGGCTGCGCGCCGCGGGCCTCACGGGCTACCGCCTGCAGTGGAAGGTGCCCGGCCGCCCCGACATAGCCTGGCCGGGCAAGCGCGTCGCGCTGTTCATCAACGGCTGTTTCTGGCACCGCCACGAAGGATGTCCGTACGCCACCACGCCCAAGAGCCACGTCGAGTACTGGGTCGTGAAGTTCGACCGCAACGTGGAGCGCGACGAGCGCAACCTCCAGGCGCTGAGGGAGGCCGGCTGGACCGTCCACGTGATCTGGGAGTGTCAGCTGAAGAAGAAGGCCATCGACGCCACCATGGCCGAGCTGCTTCCCCTGTTGGCCGAAGAGCTGGGCAAGACGCTCGCGGCGCCTCCATGCTCTGCACACACCTGAGGCCGCTTGCCGAAATGCTGTGCCTCACGTTACCCTTTGGGTAACCGTGCATCCGATGGGGAAGCGCGCCCTGATATCATGAATGCGGTTATCCGACCCGCACGGCGCTTTGCGTGCGAAACGGTTGCCGAGGCGCCGCGCGTGCCCGTCTCTGCTTCGCTGCACGGCGCTTTCTTGTAGGCGTCCGGTCGGTGGCGACAACCCATCATAAGGAGAGGTGTATGACCAGAGAATTCAAGTCCATGGACGGCAACAACGCCGCAGCCTACGTCTCCTATGCGTTCACCGAGGTGGCAGGCATCTACCCCATCACCCCGTCGAGCCCTATGGCCGACTTCGTGGACCAGTGGGCGGCTGCCGGGAAGAAGAACATCTTCGGCACCCCGGTGAAGGTATGCGAGATGCAGTCCGAAGGCGGAGCTGCCGGCGCGGTCCACGGATCGCTCGCCGCCGGTGCCCTGACCACCACCTATACCGCCTCCCAGGGCCTGCTGCTCATGATCCCCAACATGTACAAGATCGCCGCCGAACAGCTGCCGGCCGTGTTCCACGTGAGCGCTCGCACGGTGGCCACGCAGGCGCTTTCCATCTTCGGCGACCATTCCGACGTCATGGCCTGCCGCCAGACGGGCTTCGCCATGCTGGCCGAAAGCAACGTGCAGGAAGTCATGGACCTCTCCGCCGTGGCGCACCTGTCCGCCATCAAAGGCCGCATGCCCTTCATCAACTTCTTCGACGGCTTCCGCACCTCGCACGAAGTGCAGAAGATCGCCGTGTGGGACTACGACGATTTGGCCGGGATGTGCGACATGGACGCCGTGCGCGCCTTCCGCGACCACGCGCTCAACCCGGAGCGTCCGGCCATGCGCGGCAGCCATGAGAACGGCGACATCTTCTTCCAACACCGCGAGGCGTGCAACGGCCACTACGACGCGCTGCCGGCGGTCGTGGAAGACTACCTGCATCAGGTGAATGCCAAGCTGGGCACGGACTACCAGCTGTTCAACTACTACGGCGCCCCCGACGCCGACCGCGTGATCGTGGCCATGGGCTCGTTCTGCGACGTGGCGGAAGAGGTCATCGACTACCTGAACGCCCATGGCGAGAAGGTGGGCCTGGTGAAGGTGCGCCTGTACCGCCCGTTCGTGTCGAGCAAGTTCGTGGAGGCGCTGCCCGCGACGGTGCGCAAGATCGCCGTCATGGACCGCACGAAGGAGCCGGGCGCCCTCGGCGAGCCGCTGTACATGGATGCGATCAACGCGCTTTCGCAGGAGGGCCGCGACGGCCTCACCGTGGTGGGCGGCCGCTATGGCCTGGGCTCGAAGGATACGCCGCCGGCCTCGGTGTTCGCCGTGTACACGGAGTTGGCGAAGGCCGAACCGCGCCGCGAGTTCACGGTGGGCATCGTGGACGACGTGACGAACCTGTCGCTTCCCGAAGACCCGAACTGCCCGAACACGGCGTCCGAGGGCACCATCGAGTGCAAGTTCTGGGGCCTCGGCGGCGACGGCACGGTGGGCGCGAACAAGAACTCCATCAAGATCATCGGCG
>CAJFVW010000065.1 GCA_904420575.1 uncultured Gordonibacter sp. | reverse complement strand
GTCGGGCGGCGCGCGCATGCAGGAGGGCCTGGTGTCGCTCATGCAGATGGCGAAGGTGTCCTGCGCGCTTTCGCGCCACGCCGAGGCAGGGCTTCCGTACTTTTCGGTGCTCACCGACCCCACGACGGGCGGCGTCACCGCGTCGTTCGCCATGCAGGGCGACATCGTCCTGGCCGAGCCAGGCGCGCTCGTCGGCTTTGCCGGGCAGCGCGTCATCAAGGACACCATCAAGCAGGAGCTGCCCGAAGGCTTCCAGACTGCAGAGTTCGCGCTGGAGCACGGCCTCGTCGACGCCATCGTGGAACGCGGCGAGCTGCGCTCGACCCTGGCGCACCTGCTGGCGCTCCATGCGCCCTCCCGCCCGCGCGGCGCGCACGAGCCGGGCGACCGCGACATCCTGGTCACCTACGAGGCCGTGTGCGAGAACCTGGCCAGCGGCGCGGGCACGTACAACGCGGTCACCTACGGCATGCTGCCCGTGCGCGACTCGCTTGCCGATGCGGCCGGCTGGCGCAGGCCGCGTTCGCGGTCCCGCCTCGCCGCCTTGGCAAGCAAGCTGGACGTGAAAGGCGCCCGCGCCGACAAGCGCCTCGAGAAGGCGCTTTCCCGCGGCGGGATCGACGCGGAGGGCGGCGCCTCGCTGGAGGGGGCCGACGGCACGGCGGCGGACGTCGCCGACGGATCGAACGCGGCATGGCGGAGCGTCCAGCTGGCGCGCAACACGCACCGGCCGACGGCACGCTTCTACCTCGAGCGCTTGGTGGACGGGTTCGTGGAGCTGCACGGCGACCGGGCGTTCGGCGACGACGGCGCGGTGGTCGCGGGCCTGGGCTGGCTGGCGGGACGCCCCGTCACGGTCATCGCGCAGGAGAAGGGCGCCGACCTGAAGGAACGCATCGCGCGCAACTTCGGCTGCCCGCAGCCGGAAGGCTACCGCAAGTCGCTGCGCCTCATGCGGCAGGCGGAGAAGTTCGGCCGCCCCGTGGTTTGCCTGGTGGACACCCAGGGCGCGTTCTGCGGCATGGAGGCGGAGGAGCGCGGCCAGGGCAACGCCATCGCCGACAACCTGCTGGCCTTGGCCGGCCTGCGCGTTCCGGTGGTAAGCGTGCTTCTGGGGGAAGGCGGCAGCGGCGGGGCCCTTGCGCTCGCGCTTGCCGACCGCGTGGCCATGCAGGAGCATGCGGTGTATTCGGTGCTGTCGCCCGAAGGCTTCGCGTCGATCCTCTGGAAGGACCGCACGCGCGCCCCCGAGGCGGCGGCCGTCATGAAGATGAGCGCTCCCGAGGCCCTCTCGATGGGCATCGTGGACGACGTGCTCTCCGAAGGACCCGCGCCTGCCCACGAGAACCCCGAAGCCGCCGCAGAGAACGTGCGCGCGTACGTGCAGGGCGTGCTGGAGGGGCTTGCCGACGTGCCCGCCGAAGCGCTGGTGGACGCCCGCCGCGCGCGCTTCGCCCGCTACTAGCCCGCCAAGCCGCAGACAGCCGCGTGGGTGCTTGCGGGGAGGCACCTGCGGGGAGATGCGGGGTGATGCTGGAAGGCGTGGGGGCTTGCGGGGAAGAGCTGGATTCTGTTTCCCGTCTGTTGAAAAGACGTTCAGAATAGTTAAACTGAAGTAAATTTCTGAACGCAACGATGGGAAGCCCATGGACATGCAGTTGACGAAGAGCGAATTCTTGCTTCTGGCCGCCCTGGCTTCGGGAAGCGCGTCGAGCCAGCGGGCGCTCGCGGCCAAGACGAAGCTGTCCCTCGGCTCCGTCAACACGGCTTGGAAGACCCTCGAATCGCACGGGCTCGTGAGCGGGGGCAATCTCACGAACGAGGGAGTGACGGCCCTCGAGCCGTACCGGGTGCGCAACGCGGTGATCATGGCGGCAGGGCTTTCGTCCCGCTGTGCCCCCATATCCTACGAAAAGCCCAAAGGGCTTCTGCGCGTGCGCGGCGAAGTGCTCATCGAACGGCAGATACGCCAGCTGAAAGAAGCGGGCATCCAGGACATCACCGTGGTCGTCGGTTACAAGAAGGAGGAGTTCTTCTACTTGGAGGACTCCTTCGGGGTCAGGATCGTGGTGAACGAGGACTACGCCGTGCGCAACAACCATGCCACGCTGTACCAGGTGCGCGAAAGGCTGGGAAACACCTACGTCTGCTCTTCGGACAACTACTTCACGGAGAACCCGTTCGAACCTTATGCATACGAGTCGTTCTGCGCCGCCGTGTACGTCAAGGGCGAGACCGACGAGTACTGCCTGCGCACGCGGGGCAGGGAGCGGCGCATCGTCGCGGCCGTGCCTGGCGGGCGGGATTCGTGGGTCATCATGGGCCACGCGTATTGGACGAAGGCGTTCGCCGAAGGCTTCATGCGCTTCCTGGAGGAAGAGTACGACCGCCCCGAAACCGCGTCCAAGCTGTGGGACGACGTGTTCATCGACCATGCCGACGAGCTGAAGATGGTCATGAGGCCTTATCCGGCCCAGGCCATCCACGAGTTCGACTCTCTGGACCAATTGCAGGACTTCGATCCCGAGTTCATCGACAACGTGGGATCGGGCGTGTTGGACAACATCTGCGCGACGTTGGGCTGCAGTCGCGGCGACATCCTGGACGTGCAGCCTCTCAAGCAGGGGATGACCAACCTCTCGTTCTACTTCGCGTGCCGCGGGCAAGGCTACGTGTACCGCCATCCAGGGGCGGGAACGGACGAGATCATCAATCGGCGGGCGGAGGCGTTCGCGCTCAAGGCCGCGTTCGAACTGGGGCTCGACGACACGTTCGTGCACGAGGACCCGAAAGCAGGCTGGAAGGTGTCGCGCTTCGTGCCCGGCTGCACCGCGTTCGATTACCACGACCAGGAACAGGTCGCACAGGCCCTTCGCATGGCGCGGCGCCTGCATGAAAGCGGCGTCGTCTCCCCCTGGTCGTTCGATTTCTACGACGAATCGCTGAA
Organism: uncultured Gordonibacter sp.; assembly: GCA_904420575.1. Lineage (GTDB taxonomy): Bacteria > Actinomycetota > Coriobacteriia > Coriobacteriales > Eggerthellaceae > CAJFUR01. The sequence continues at coordinate 8,062 of CAJFVW010000065.1, read as the reverse complement.
GATCGAGGGGCTGCTGCGCGAGGCCGGATGGACGTTCCCGCACGATTACGACCGGCTTGCCGCCAGCATCGCCCATCTGGTAGAGCCTTTGCGGGCGGGCACCGGCGAGCCAGTGCTGTGCCACAACGACTTCTATGGTCCCAACCTGCTGGTGCATGACGGCAGGATGAGCCTTATCGACTGGGAATACGCGGCCATGGGGGACTACGGCTGCGATTTCGGGAACTTCGTCGCGCAGGGATCCGGCTACACCGTGGAAGAGGCCATCGGCGCCATTCCCCTGTACTTCGGCCGCATGCCGACGAAGGACGAGGAGTTCCATCTGCTGGCCTGCACGGCTTTGGTGGGCTGGTACTGGTACGTGTGGGCCCTGTACAAGGAACTGAAAGGCATGCCGGCCGGCGAATGGCTGTACGTGTGGTACAAGGCGGCCAAGGAATTCGGCGCCTATGCGAACGGCCTGCTGGGCCATGATGGCCGGTGCGAAGGCGGGGTGGCAGGCCCCGAAGGCCCCGCGCCGCTCACCCGCGACCAGTTCACGGTCCTAGCCGGGCTGGAGGCGTCTTCGCGTGGCGCGCTCCATCCCGATACGCTGGAGGAACCCGTCCGCTCCGCCGTCTTGGACGACCTGGAGCGCCAAGGCCTGGTGCATGACGGGTCGCCCACCCGCAGAGGCCTCTCTGCCCTGGAGCCTTATCGCGTCAAGCGCGCCGTGCTTTTGGCTGCTGGGTTCGGGAGCCGCCTTCTGCCCGTCACGGTGAACACGCCCAAGCCGCTTGCCCGCGTGCGGGGGGTGCGCATCATCGACCGGCTCATCGACGCCCTCATGGCGGCGGGGATACAGGAGATCCATGTCGTGCGCGGCTATCTTTCCGAGGAATTCGACCAGCTGCTGCGCAAGTATCCCGACCTCCGTTTCATCGACAACCCCCTTTACGACAAGACCAACAACATCAGCTCTGCCGCTTTGGCCTGCAGCCATTTCCAAAACGCCTACGTGTTCGAAAGCGACCTTCTTCTGGAGAACCCTGCGCTGGTGAGCGCCTTCCAATACGAATCCAACTACCTGGCCATTCCGGTGGACAGGACCGACGACTGGTGCTTCGACGTGGACGACGAAGGGGCCATCGTGCATATCGGCAAAGGGAAGGACGCCCCTTGCTGGCAAATGGTGGGACTTTCGTATTGGACGGCGGAAGACGGAGCACGGCTGGCTCAAGACATTCCGGAGGTGTTCGCGCAGGAGGACGGCAAGCAGATATTCTGGGACGACGTTGCGCTTGATCGCAGGCCTGAAGCGTATCGCGTGCGCGTGCGCCCCTGCGCCTTCGAGGACATCGTGGAGATCGACGATTTCGAGGACCTGCAACGCATCGATCCCGCCTATCGGGTTGTGAGGAAGGGCGCCTGAGAAACCCCGCCGGTTGCACGGCCGGCCATGCCCGGCGGCCACACGCTTGCTTGGTTCCCGGTTCTGCTAGAATGGCGGGCGACGTGAAAGGAGCCTGCCCCATGAACATTGCCGTGAGCGCCTGCCTGCTAGGCGAACCGTGCCGCTACGACGGGACGGCGAGGCCGTGCGAGGCCGTGGTGGCGTTGGGCGAGCGCCACAAGCTGGTTCCCGTGTGCCCCGAAGTGTTGGGAGGGCTGCCGGTTCCCCATCCGCCGTGCGAGATCGTGCTTGCCGAGCGGGCGTTGCGCGTGGTGGACGCCGACGGGGCCGACCGCACGGACGCGTTCGTGGCCGGGGCGGCCAAGGCGTTGGAGCTCGTGCGGCAAGAAGGCTGCAAGCTGGCGGTGTTGAAGGCGAAGAGCCCCTCGTGCGGCAGCGGCCAGGTGTACGACGGGACGTTCTCGGGCACGCTGGCGCCGGGGTTCGGCGTGACGGCGCGCCTGCTGCGTTCGGAAGGCGTGCGCGTCGTCGACGAGAACCTGTTGCAGGACGCGCTTGCCCAAAGCGCGCGGGTCCGTCCGGGCGCTTTGGCTCCCTTGCTTGCCGCGTCTTCGGCGGAATGCCCTGCGTTGGAGACCGAACGCCTGGTGCTGCGCCCATTGACGGGGGAGGACGTCGCGGACGTGTTCGCCTATTGCCGCGACGCGGACGTGGGCAACGACGCGGGCTGGCCGCCTCATCGCACGATGGAGGACTCCCGCATCTTCGTGGACGTGGTGGCAAGCGAGCCCCATGTGTTCGGCGTGTTCGAGAAGGTCGCCGAGGGGGCGGGTGCGGAGGAGTCGTCGGCCAGCCGGGCCTTTCGGGCGCATGCGGCCGTACCCGTTCCTGCGACCGGGCCCTGCATCGGGTCGGTCGGGCTCATTGCCGACCCGCAGCGGCGCAACCCGGACTGCCTCATGCTGGGCTATGCCCTTGCCAAGTGGGCCTGGGGGAAGGGGTACATGACCGAGGCCGCGCGCGAGGTGGTGCGCTACGGCTTCGAAGAACTGCGGATTCCTTTGCTCACGTGCACGCACTACCTGTTCAACGACCGGTCCCGCCGCGTCATCGAGAAATGCGGCTTCGTGCGCGAAGGCACCCTGCACGCCGCCGAGGCGTCTCCCGACGGGATCATGCGGGACGTGGGGATGTATTTCCTGACGGCCGAAGACTGGAAGGAGGGCGGCCCGCACCATGGCTGATTCGTTCGACGGCGAAAGGGACGCGGGCATGCTGTTCGACGCCGCCTTGGCGTTGCAGGAGGCCGAACGCGCGCGTTTCGACGTGCGCCGCACGGCCGCGCTCGTGTCGTTCGTGCTGGGCAGTCGCGTGAAGGTGGGCGACGCTTCGCAGTACATCTACCATTACGCGCGGCGCCAGGGCTACGACATCCCGCCGTACCCGCTGGCAGGGTGTGGCGAGATCAAGCAGTTCTTCGCCGAAGAGGGCGTGAAGAACGTGCCGGAATGGTATGCGAAGTGGGGCATCGCCGGCGAAGATTACGAGCGGCTGCATGAGAAGACCCTGGTGGCCGTCAGCAACGCGGAAGGCGGGCATGCCGTGTTCCTGCTGGACGGCGTGTACTACCAGCAGGAAAGCGGGTTCGAGGACCTGGTGAAGAGCGGCCTGTACACGGCGCTGCCCCTCGACGTGCTGACCGGCCTCCTGCACGACATCTTCGGGTTCTTGGGATTCGGCGAGGGGGCGCACGGCACATGTGCCGACGGTTCGTCGCGCTGAGCTACGACGACGTCCTGGAGATGGTCGTGCGCATCGAGGCCGGCCTGCCCTTGACGTGGGAGCCCGACTGGCCCGCCCGCAGCTTCGAGGCGTTCCCGAACGCGGGCGTCCCGGTGGTGGTGCCCTCGTCTGCGCCGGAGGGCGCAGGGATGCCTCGCCTGGCCGTCGAGGAACTGACGTGGGGCTATCCCGTCGAATGGCGGCGTGGCCCGGTGTTCAACACCCGCATCGAGACGGCGCTGGCGCCGGGACGGACGATGTGGTCGGCTTCGTTCGAGCGTGGTCGCTGCCTGGTCCCCGCGCTCGCGTTCCACGAGTCGCATGCAACGGAGACGGTGCCCAGCGTGCGCACCGGCAGGCCCGTGAAGAGGCAGTACCGTTTTTCCTTGCCGGGCGGCGAGGCCATGCTTCTGGCGGGCGTGCAGGAAGACGGCCGTTTCTCGCTGGTGACGACCGAGCCCAACGCGTGCGTCGCCGCCGTGCACGACCGCATGCCGCTCGTGCTGCGTGCGGACGAGGCGCAGGCGTGGCTGGAAGGCGACTGCGCGCTCCTGGTCGACCGCTCGGGCATTGGGCTCGTGGCGGCGGCCGAGGACGGGCAGAAGGCTGCGACCGGAATCGTGCGGGATGCAGCGGCCGAAGTCGTGCGGGGGAGGCCGGGGCCGCAGGGAGAGGGAGCCGCGAATGGGCCCGGCGGCCAGCTCTCGCTGTTCTGACGCGTTCGCAAGCCGCGAGGTTGGCCGAGGAGTGTCGGCGCGGCCGGGGCCGATAGGCCTGACGGGGCCTGGTCAGGAAAGCAGGTCCTTGTTCAGGCCTTTCAGCTTGTCGATGAGCTTGCGGTAGATGCGCTCGCGGATCCATGGCTCGGTGGAGAGCGCGATGGCGTCTTCGAGGGGCACCCAGCGCACGCCGCTGTTCTCGTCGGGCTTGACGCGCAGCGGCTCGTCGGGGGAGGCCACGGCCAGGTAGGTCACGTTGAGGTGCAGGTGCGAGCCCACGTAGAGCCCGCGCTTCTCGTGGCCGTTCACCGTGAGGGCCTCGAGCGAGAAGATGCCGCCCGGCCCGCACGACGTGACGAGCCGCGCGTTCGCGACGCCGGTCTCCTCCTCGAGCTCGCGCAAGGCGACGGCTGCCAGGTCATGCTCGCCGTCCGCATGCCCGCCGATCCACGACCACGAGTCGTAGACGTTGTGGTACACGAGCAGCGTCTGCGTCGCCGTGGGATCCACCGTCCAGATGGAGCACGCCATGTGTGCGAGCGAGCTGCGGTCGAACACGTGCGGGTCGTCTTCGAGCCGCTGCAGGATGACCTGCCTGTCGACCGCCTCCTGCTCGTTGAAGGGCGCATAGGCGCGTATGTCGGCGATGAGGGGCATGAGGGTTTCGTCTTCTTTCGGCAGTGGCCGCCCACGAGGCGCGGGCGGCCAATCGATGGCTTATTCTTCCACCACCAGTTCCGCGAACTGGAATGTCGTGCAGTCAACCAACCCGCGGTTCGTCAGCCTTAGCTCGGGGAGGCAGGCCAGCGGGATCAGGGCCATCGTCATGAAGGGGGAGGGCATGGTGCAGCCGATCTCGGCCCAGGTCTGCTCGAGGGCATGCACCTTCTCGCTCATCGCCTCGGCGGGCAGCGCGTCCATGAGGCCGGCAATGGGAAGCTCCACAAGCCCTAGCACCTCGCCGTCGGCGACCACCACCATGCCGCCGCCGCACGCGGCGAGCGTGTTCGCGGCCAGCGCCATGTCGGCGTCGTTCGTGCCGACGACCAGCAGGTTGTGCGCGTCGTGCGCCACGGTGGAGGCCATCGCGCCGCGCTTGATGCCGAAGCCCTTGACGAAGCCGTAGCCGAACTTCCCTGTCTCGTGGTGGCGCTCGAACACGAACGTCTTGAGGACGTCCTGTTCGACGTCGGACTCCAGGCGGCCGTCCGCGACGGGCAGGTCGACGTGCGTTTCGAACGTGCCCACCTTGCCGGGGATGACCTCGATCGTGCGCACGCGCACGGTGTCGCCGTCGGCGGCGCCAACGGGCGCGGGCACGGCGAAGGTGTCCGGCGCGGTCTCGCGGCCGAGGTGCATGGAGTGCGTCACCCATGCGGGGAATGGGAACGGCGGCAGGTCGAACGTCGCGCGGCCGTTCTCGGCCACCACCTCGCCGTCGATGAGCACGCGCGTGACCTGCAGGTGTTCGAGGTCGTCCAAGAACACGATGTCGGCGCACTTGCCCGGCGCGATGGAGCCCAGCTCGTGGTCCATCTGGAAGCACTGGGCGCAGTTGATGGTGACCATCTGGATGGCGGTGACGGGGTCGATCCCCAGCTCCACGGCTGTGCGCACGATGTGATCGAGGTGCCCGTCGGCCACGAGCGTGTGCGGATGCGTGTCGTCGCTCACGAGCATGGCGAAGCGCGTGTCGACGTCGTGCGCGAGCACGGCTTCGGCAAGCACCGGCAGGTCCTTCCACGCCGAGCCGTAGCGCAGCTGCGCATACATGCCGAGGCGCATCTTCGCGAGCGCGTCTTCGGCGCGGGTGGACTCGTGGCAGCAGCGCACGCCGGAGGCGACGTAGGCGTTGAGGCCCTGGTCGGTCTCGGGCATCGAGTAGTGGCCGGTCACGGTCTTCCCGACCTTGAGCGTCTCGGCCACTTCGCCGTGCGCGTGGTCGGTGCCGGCCAGGATGCCGGGGAAGTTCATCATCTCGCCGAGGCCCACGACGCTCGGCCACTCCATGGTGGCCGCGATGTCCTCGGGGCCTACGAACGAGCCCGTGTCTTCGAAGCCCGGCACGGCGGGCACGCACGACGGCGTGGTGACCATCGCCTTGAGCGGCGTGCGCGCGGCGTCCTCCACCATGACCTTGACTCCTTCGAGGCCGAGCACGTTGCACACCTCGTGCGGGTCCCAGTAGATGCCCGTGGTGCCGTGCGGCACGACGGCGCGCGCGTACTCGCCGGCACCCATCATGGACGACTCCACGTGGATGTGCCCGTCGAGGAACCCGGGCGCGATATACTGACCCTGCGCGTCGATGACCTGCGTGTCCTTGCCGATGCAGTGCTCGGCCTGCCCGACGTACGCGATGCGCCCCGCAACGACGGCCACGTCGACGCCCTCCTGGATCTCGGCGGTGCACACGTTCACGAGCTTCGCGCCCTTGATCACCGTGTCGGCGGGCTCGCGTCCCTGCGCGACGGCGGCCAGCGTCTGCGAGCACTCCCACAGCGGCTTCTTGCAGAAGGTGTTGATCATGGCGAACTCCTTCGGACGGGCGCCGCAGCCGGCGCGAGGGCTGATGGGGACATTATCGCCCCCAGACGGCCCGGATGCCGAGGGCGTGTGGCGGTTTTTCAGACGGAAAGCGCAAACTTTCGGCTCGTCTCGTTCAACGATTCTTGGGCGTGTATGCCGCACGAGTGGAAGGGACAGCGTCTCGTGCTACAATCTTGCCATGGTGTCGGAAAGCGGAACATACGAGTTAAGATTGTGCGATCGGATCCTGATCGTCTTCCGCATGTCGCGTGGCGAGTACGGTGAGGTGTCGGTAGACATATTGTCGACTGACGCAGGGCTTTCACACCTACTTCCTCTCTCGTTCGCGGGCGAGGCGACGAACGAGCGCTTGTTCGAGTGGATACGCCGTCGGCGCATTCCAAAGAACCGGGCTTTCGTGGACGAAATCCTGAAGTCGTGCGGCATCGAGTCAGATGACGCGAAGTCAATCATAGATGTGAGCAAAGGACTCTCCCTTAATGATTCGTACTGGGTGGTGGCTGCCGGTTTTCGGGGAACGTTCGACGAATGGAACCTGTACGAGAACAAGTTGAGCACGGCTTTGCAGCTGGTTGCCTACACAGGCGTTGCCTCCGATGCGCTTGCGGATGGAGGCATTCCAAGCGAGCTCACGAACAGCGGCATGTTCCCGAAAGCGTGGCGCGCGATCGGCTCCAAGCGGTTCCTGTACAAAGCGGGTCATCTGTTCGAGGGCTCGAACGTCGGCAAAGAACCGTATTCGGAGTATTTGGCATCCCAGGTGGCGACGCGTATGGGGTTAGATGCGGTGCGCTACGATCTGGGCATCTGGAAAGGGAAGCTCTGTTCGACTTGCGAGTTGTTCAGTTCGAAAGGCGTCGCATTCGTGCCTTTCGGATTTGCGGTACCTTCGGAGCAGTTCAAGCGCATGAACCTGCGCGACGCGCTGGCGTTTTTCGCGCGTCTGGGCGAGAGCGAGCTGGAAAAGTTCAAGTCGATGCTCGTGTTCGACGCGCTTGTGTTCAACGAGGATCGCCATATGGGCAACTACGGCGTCATGCGCGACAGCGCGACGGGAGAGATCCGTGGGATGGCCCCCATTTTCGACAACAATATGTCACTGTTCGCGGGAGCCATGCCGAACGAACTCAAGGCGGGCGCGATGCTTGAGCGGGCGAAGTCGGGGCGGGGAGCGTTCGATCCGCTGCTCGACGACCAGGCCGCGCTTGTCATCGGCCCGGTACAGAAAGAGCAGCTTGTCAGGTTCGAGGGGTTTGCGTTCGAACGCCATCAAGTGATGGACGAGTTCCCGCAGGACGACGTCCGCAACCATTTCAGCGACGAGCGCCTGCACGTGCTGCAAACCTACATTGGACGCCGCGCGGAACAGTTGCTGTCGTTGCCGACGGTCGATCCGGATCGAATGGTTGACGAACTCTTTGGCGTTTAGTCTTCCAAGCATATCTTAGCTTACCGAAGGTATAATGAACGCGTCGCGTGTTAGACGTGTGGATTGAAATAATCTTGTAGCAGAAGAAGCCGATTCTATATCGGCTTCGGGGGTGCGGACAAAAAGTTGGACACTCCGGTGTCCGGATTGGAGTCCGCATGTACCCGTTGGAGACCAGGGAGCTCGCCG
>CAJFVW010000064.1 GCA_904420575.1 uncultured Gordonibacter sp. | reverse complement strand
TACTCGTAATCAAAAAGGAGTCCGTAGCTCATCGTTTACACCAGCTTTCCAAACTTCTCCCAGATGAGATCCATGTCGGTGTCGTAGTTCTCGCTTATGGGCTCCACCTTGCAGACCAGGCACTTGTTGGGGGCTCCGAATCCGAGCTTGCCGAAATGGAAGTTCGGGAGCAGGTTGTTGATGTTGGAGCGGAAGTTGCCGTAGAGGTTCGGTTCGCTGCCGTCCTCTTCGGGGAACCACCAGGCATGCTGGGCGTGCACGGTCTTCTCGTCCACGATCTCGCTCACGCGCGCCTTCTGGACGCATTCGCCGAACGGACTCGTCAGGCGCACCCACTGGCCGTCCGTGACGCCGAGCCTCTTGGCTGCGGCCGGATGGATCTCGCAGATGGGGTCGGGGTTGAGCTCGCGCAGGTACGCCACCTGGCGGTGCTCGGAATGGAAGAACGCCGTCGTGCGCGCGCCCGTGGTGAGGATGAAGGGGTACTCCTTCATGAGCTCGGGATCCGCCGGGCCGAACTCGGGCTCCAGGTAGTAGGGCAGCGGGTCGTCGCCGAACTGGTTGAACGCCGTGGACCACAGCTCGATGCGGCCCGTAGGCGTGGCGAATCCGGGCTGGCCGTCCGCGCGCATCTCGCCGCGTTCGTACTTGTAGTAGTCTACCGGGATCTGGGACACCACGCATTCGGACGCCTTGTCGAAATACGCGCCGTCCTGACGCTCGCCCAGGCGCAGCGCCTCCATGAACTCCTTGGCGCTGCGGAACGCGAATTCGTTCTCCCACAGCTCGGGCCGCAGGCGGCGGCCCATCTCGTAGCACAGCTCGTAGTCGGTCATGCACTCGCCCACCTCGATGGCCTTGTGCATGAAGCCGGCCGTCACCGTGCAGGGCGCGTAGTGCGTGAACACCGTGCCGTCGCGTTCCGCGACGGTTTTCAGAGGCAGGAAGATGTCGCACGACGCCTCGATGGAGGCGTTCATGAACGTGTCGAAGCCGATGCAGAACTCAAGGGAGCTCACGATGGCGTCGTGCCAACGTTTCGGTTCCATGGACGTGCAGGTCATCAGATTGTTGCCCGCGTAGAAGCCCATCTTGACGGGATAAGGCTCGCCCGTTTCCAGCGCCTTGAGCATGAGGTCGGCGTGCGCGTTCAGGATGACCATGCAGTATGCGGGATACTGGTCGAGGCCGATCATCTTCTTCTGCAGCTCTTCGCCGACGCCCTTCTCGAAGCCGAAGCCGGACTCGTTGTGGCCGGCGCCCGTGCCGGGGAGGATCTGGCCGCCGGGAACGTCCAGGTTGCCGGTGATGGCCATCAGGGCCACCGTCACCTGGCCCTGCTGCATGCCGTCGGTCTTCTGGTCGGCCGCAAGTCCCCATTGGATGGCGCCGGGCTTGGCGGCGGCGTACATGCGTGCCGCGGCGCGGATCTTGTCGGCCGGCACGCCGCAGATCTCGGCGGCCTTTTCGGCCGGCATGGTGGCGCACCGCTCGGCCAGCTGGTCGAAGCCGTAGCACCAGTACTCGACGAAGTCGTGGTCGTAGAGGTCTTCCTTGACGATGACGTCGATCATGGCCATGCCCAGCGCCGTGTCGGTGCCGGCGCGCAGCTGCAGGAAGATGTCGGCCCGCGAGGCCAGCCAGGTCACGCGCGGGTCGATGACGACGAGGCGCGTGCCGCGGCGCATGGCGTCCACCACCGCATGCCCGAAGAAGCCGTCGGGGTTGCTCTCCAGCGGCGCCTTGCCCCACACCACCAGGACCTCGGTCTGCTGGTAGTGCTCGTCGTCCCAACGCCCCGGCAGCGCACCGGCATAGTCCCATTCGGGATACGTGGTGCCGGCGATGTAGGCGATGGCGGCCAAACGGGGCGTGTAGCACGCGTAACCCGACTGCGTGTAGCAGTAGTTCGGCGTGCCGAAGCACATGGTGCCGTACGGCGCGAACGTGCCGCCCTCGCGGCCCGTGCCGGCGAACACGACGATGCTCTCGCGCCCGTATTGCGCCGTGATGCGGTCGTATTCGCGCTTGATGATGTCGAACGCCTCGTCCCACGTTATCTGCTCCCATGCCTCGGCGTTGCCGCGGTCCTTCGGGTCGCGCTTCATGGGATGCAGCAGGCGGGCAGGGTTGTACACGTAGTCCTTGAGCGCGATGCACCGCGGGCACAGGCGGCCCTGCGTCACCGGGTTGTTCTCGTCGCCCTCCACCCGCACGAGCTTCCCCTCGCCGTCCACGTACAGCTTGAGACCGCATCCGACCGGGTGACATCCCGGAGGAGACCAGGGGCTCGTGCGCGTGACGGTCAGGCCGTCCTCCTCGTAGCGCCAGGGCTTTCCGATGTCGTTCACGTCGGAAAGCGTCTCGAGTTTGACGACTTCGGCTGTCTTGTAGAACTCGTCTTCGCTCATCGTCACGTCCTTTCCTCTTGCTCGTCCGTAGCGCACGCAGGCGCTATTGGGATGCAGGATAGGTCGCGGCCTTGTCCGCTGTCATCGTGGCGTCCTTGGTGTTCGGCTGCGTACCCAGGTTTTGACGATGGCCCACCTCGGGAAACTCCGAAAGATCAGCCTTGCCTCCCCCTTGTATAGGCAGGCGCGACCAAGCGGCAAAACGCCTCATACCCACTGCCCGACGCCGCCTTTCCCAGGTCTGGGGACGCCTCATTCCTCCCCGTAGAGCTTGGTGTCCTCGATGAGGTCAAGAAGCTCCTGGCGCGAATGCACGCCGGTCTTGCGGTAGATGTTGCGGATGTGCGTCTGCGCCGTGCTCAGCGAGATGGTGAGCGCCTGCTCGATGTACTTGGCGTTGCGGCCTTGCGCCACCAGCACGAGAACCTCGTACTGCCGCTCGGACAGGCCGCATTCCTCGCTCACTGCACGGCACCGCTTCTTCCACAGCCCCTTCGCCTCGGGCAAGGCTGAATGCCCGCCTTCCTCCATGCTCGTGTCGGGGAAGCGGGCCTTGTGGCAGTACGACGCCACGAAGCCGTAGGCGATGGCGACGACGGCCGTAGCCCGCACGGCATCCATCTCGCTCGCGGCGGCGAGCTGGGCGATCGCAAAGCCGCATGCCAGGCCGAGGGAAAGGCCCACGTAGTCCAGGAACCGCGCCTTGCCGAACGTGCGCGGCAGCGACAGGCGGGAGATGCGCGCGTGCTCGGCCATGGCGGCAAGCCCGAACGTGGAATAGACGGCGAACAGCACGGCGAGCAGGCAGAGCGAGACCCACGTCGCCGCTTCTCCGAACAGGTACAGCAGCAGAAACGCCACGACCGTCACCGGAGGCACCAAGGGAGACAGGCTGCGCTCGGTCACCAGCCGGCGCCGGGAAAAGTCGAGCGAGAGCAACGCGGCGGCGAGCGCGGCCGCCACCAGGCAGGCGACCACCTCGCTCTCGCTGGGAGCGGTGCCCAGCAGGATCCCGAACTCGAAGCTGTTCACGGACAGCATGATCGTGGACGTCCAGAGTATCTTCGAACGCTTGTCGGACTCGCGGTTCCCGATTACGGGGGGAAGGGCCTTGTCAGGGCGCTTCCGGACCAGGGCGAGCAGACAGGCCCACGAAGCTGCCCAGGCCGTCGCCAGGGCGAACCGGGCGGCATGATCCACCAGGAACAGCATGGCCAGACATCCCGCGGCGCCCACCCCCACCGCCATCGACACGAACAGCAGCACGATGCGGTGCTGCTGAGCGCACACGACCGTGAACCAGAGCGTCGCCAAGGCGGCAAGGCCCGCTCCCGCCACGGCGGCCAGCACCAGTGCCGCGAGGGCGGAAACACCGGGAAGAAGCAGCATGCCCGCCAAGGCGGCCACGCCCACGGCCGCCATCGCCAGCAAGGCGACGCAGCGTCCCCGGGCGATGGCGTGCGCCGCCAGGCAGATGACGCCAAAGGCCGCCATCATGCCCAACGAACCGCAGAGCCGAAGGGGAAACGCGTCCACGACGTGAGCGAGCAGGCGGGGCGCCACGACGAAGAAGCCTACCGACGACGCGACGAACAGCGCGAAACCCACGAACCCCGCCGCCACGTCCAGGTCCAGCTTGGACGGCGCCGCAGCCCCTTTGCCTTCCGTTCCCGCCATGCCTACCGCTTCCCTTCGCCTTCCCAGCTCTCGACCAGGTCCATGAGGTCTTGCTGGGAATGCGTCCCGGTCTTCTTGTAGATGGAGTAGATATGGGCTTTGGCGGTATGCTGCGAGATCACCAGCTGCTTCTGGATGTAAGCCGCATTGCGGCCCTTGGCGAGCAGGTGCAGCACCTCGGTCTGCCGGTTGGTGAGTCCGAAGTGGCCGGCCACGGCGTCGCATCTTTGCTGGAAGCATTGCTTCTTGTCGATCGCCGGCGCCTGTTCCCGATCGGGGACGGCCTGCCCCATCACCCCGACGCGCACCGCGCCTGCAGGCGCGGACGGGGCGTCTTCGCCGGGATAATAGCTTTTCGTGCTGAGCGTGGTGGACACCAGAATGAAGAACATCACGACGACCACGACCCATGCCTGCAGCGTCACGTCGCCGAACACGTCGCTCGAAAACGCCAGCCATCCCGTCAGCAGGCCGACAACCAGCCCGATGGCCGCGTAGAGGCGCGCTCCGGCGAACGTGCGCAGGGCCGAAAGCCGGCAGCGCACGATGTGCTCGCAGGTGGCGAAGATGGCGCTGGCGTAGGGAAGCAGGGAAAACCCGAAAGCGAGCATGCATGGCCACACGCGCAGGTCGGCAGGCAAAAACAGCAGCGTGAGTATGCAGGCGCCCAGCACCGGCAGAAACAGCCTTCTGATGAACGACTCCTTCATGACGAACGACCTGAGCGAGTCAACCAGAAGCAGCACGACCACCACCAGCGAAAGCGCCTCGGCAAGAAAAGACGTCGGGAGGACGAGCACCTGGGGCTGCACCAGCCAGTACAAGGCGAACCCTTGGGCGAGAGACCCCATGACCGTGAGCAGCGACGGCTTCCACGTGATCTGAAGGCGCGCGTCCGATTCCTTCGCATCCACAAGCGGCATGTCGTCCATGGGAGCGAACGTTGCATGGAGGAACAGGTAGAGCCCGCCCGACGCCACGACGAGCGCGAACACGACGAAAGGAGCGAACGATGGGTCGACGAGCAGGACGCCCGCATGCCAGAAAAACGCAAGGGCCAGCAGGGCGGCCACGGCGACGCGCACCTGGCCCTGCAGCTGCACGCAGAGGAACTCTCCCCACAGCGTCGCGAGCGACGCCGCTCCCACTCCCGAACAAGCCGCCTTGACCAGCAGGAACGCTATATCAGATTGAAGCCCCCCCCCCCAGGGAGGTTACTGGCGATGCAGCAGGCCAACGACGCTCCCAGAAGAGCGCCCCGATGCGTCTGGAGTACGTTCGAAAAACGCCACACGACCACGTACGCGACGACGAGCGCGATCGCGAACGCCAGGTGCAACAGCCCCAAAACGGCCGGGTCGGCCATGCCGGAAGAGAGGAAGTCCGGCGTCAAGAGGATGGAGAAGAACCAGGCGAAGCAGAACGAGGCGCCCACGACCCCCGCTACGAGATAGGGATTCACGTAGAACCATCCGTTCTTTTTCGCGCGAGCCCTCTTAGGGCCGCACGCGCCTTCCATCTTCTCCGAATGCATATCGCCTCATCCCGCTTTCACGACGTCGTGCCGTCCGAAAAGCAGTATACCGTTAAACGTGCCGGCAAGGGCAAGCTATTTATCTGACCTCAAAAGTCAGGGAAAGCGGAGGCGGCCCGCATCAGCCGGGCCGCCTCGCATGCGATCTCGCCGCAAGGCGGCGTCGCGTCTAGCCCTCTTTCACCACGTCCTCTGCGGCGGGGGCCGAGGCGTCCTTCGCGGCGTCCTCGCCCGCAGGCGCCGCTGCGGCTTCCGGAGCCGTCTGGGCCGCCCGAGGGTCCACCACGTTCACGATGGCGTGGTCCACCAGCCAACGGTTCGCCTTCAGGCGTTCGGCCGCCTCGCGCAAGGCGAAGCCGCGGCCGGTCTGCTCCATCTGATTGCGCACCTGCTTGGGGTTCTGCTGCGGGCTCATCGAGCGGCAGGCCGCCTCGATGTCCTCGTCGGTGAGCACCATCTTCTCGTGACGGAACAGCGCGTCCAGGGCATAGCCCTGCACCAGCATCTCGCGCGTCTGCATCATCATCATCATGTTGAACTGCTGCTCGCCGCCCTGCTGCTCGATGAACTGC
>CAJFVW010000063.1 GCA_904420575.1 uncultured Gordonibacter sp. | reverse complement strand
GCCCCAAGTTCCAAGTAATCACCACCACCCCTGACCTGCGAGTTTCAGAGGCAATCTAACAAGCTCAACCGACGAACCGTCTCGAACTGGGAAACGGGCGAGTCGGTTCCCGACCTGGCCAATGCGGGCGCATTGGCCGAGGCGCTGGACGTGTCGCTCGATGCATTGGTGGCTTATGACGCGCACGGCACGTCGCTTCCCATGCCACCGCGAGGCAAGCACCTGTTCGGCACCGTCACGGTGGGAGAGCGCGGGCAGATCGTCATCCCGAAGCAGGCACGCGAGCTGTTCGGCATCCAGCCGGGCGACGCGCTTCTGGTGTTGGGCGACGAAGAGCAGGGCATCGCCGTTCTGAAGGCCGACGAGTTCATGGGCCGCGTCGAAGCCATGCGGAACCTGGCCGGGCTTTAGGCTGGGCCAGGCGACGAAAGCCCAAGAGCGAAGTTCCGAAAGGCTGAGCGCGGAACCGAAGCCGAGGGTCGGAACGGTCGAAGGCCAACAGCCGGAACCGCTGAGGGCTGAGAGCCGAAAAGCCGCCGTCTTTCTGCATCACCCGCACCGTACTCCGAAGGAAAAACAACCAAGGAGGTTACGGTATGGGCAAGGGAAAGAAGGTCGCCATGATAGCGGGCATCGTGGTGGTGGCGCTGATCGTCGCGGCTGGCGTGGCGCTGGCCGTGTACGTGGACAATAACCGCCACGGCGAAGAACGCGACCTCGAGCGCGCCTTTGCGGCAGGGTTTACGGAAAAGCAGCTGGAAGTAGCAGTTGAGGCTCCTGCCGTGGCGGAACAGGCTGCCGCGGAAAACGATGCCGCAGCCGCGCAGTCCGGCGCCGAGGCTGTCGATGACGGGCAACGGACGCCTCGAACGGCCGTCATCAACTACGCCGAGGGCCCCGACAACGGCCCGGCGCTCTTGCTGGTGCACGGCCAGTCGACGGAGTGGGAAGATTACGCCCGCGCATTGCCTGACCTGGCACAGCGCTACCACGTGTTCGCCGTGGACTGTTTCGGCCATGGCGAATCGACGCATGATCCGGCGCTCTACTCTCTTGCTGCGCAAGGCGCAGCCCTCCAGGCGTTTGCCGCCCAGGCCATCGGAGGTTCGTATACCGTGACCGGGCAATCCTCGGGCGGCATCGTTGCGGCGTGGCTCGCTGCGAACGACGCGGAAAACGTCACGGCCTGTTTGCTGGAGGACCCGCCCTTCTTCCGCGTGACGCCTGAAGAAATGCAGCAGGCGCCCGGATGTTTCGTGTGGGAAGATGGCTTCACGGTGACGCATGCGTTCCTCAACCAAGACGAGGTGGACGACTACGCCGTGTACTATGCGCAGCACAGTTATCTGTTCGGCCTGTTCGGCGGCTTGCAGCCGAAGATCGCCGAATGGACGGCGGAAGAGCGCGCCGCGAATCCCGATGGGCATCTGGTGGTCTCGTGGGTGCCGCACGACTGGGTGCGCGGCATGTACTTCTTCGACGATTTCGACGTGTGGTTCAGCGAGGCGTTCTACACGGGCTCGTTCTTCGACGGCGTCGACCAGGCAGACATCCTTTCCCGCATCACGTGCCCGACCGTCTATCTGAAGGCGAACACGCGCTACGGCGAAGACGGCCTGCTGTACGCCGCCAATTCCGACGAAGACGCTGCCCGCGTGGAAAAGCTGGTGGCCACCTGTCAGACCGTGCGCATCGACTCCGGCCACGACATCCACTACGAGCAGCCGAAGGAGTTCTCGGCAGCCCTCGACCTGCTGACGCAAGGGTAGTTCGTCTAGAAGAAGTCCGCGAAGCGGGTCATTACTTGGTCGGCGTAGTCTTCGCCTACGCAGTAGTCCTTTATCTGGCCGTCGACGAACATAATGGACGTGGGGAACCACTTGGCGTTGTAGTGGCGCGCCGGCGCCGGGTGCTTCCATGCGTCGATCTTGCCGATGGCCACCTTGTCCTGGGTGTCGGCAAGTTCCTCTATCACCTTGTCGAATTGGTATTGCGTGTCTTCTTCGCTCGAATAGAAGCACACCAGCACGGGCTTTTCCTGTCCTTCGATGAAGTCCTCTATGGTCTCGTCGGTCAGCACGGTTGCATGCGACATGTCTTCCTCCTGTTCACGTCTTTCGGGTTGTGGGTCACGGCTGCAGAAGGCCTTGGACGGCCGCAGCATCCAGCGTTTCGTGGGCGGCGCAGTCGTCGTCCGTCACCAGGTAGCGCGTGGCGTTTTCCAGGTCCTCGAAACGGGTTCCCATCATTTCCACGATGCAGGCGACGGCTGCCTCTTCCAGAAGTGGGCTAGCATCGGTGCCGTATTCCGCGGCCACGCGGCGCACGAACTCCCGCTTTCCCGCATCGTCAAGCGGCTCCATGTGCACGTTCTCGAACGATGCGAGCGCTTCGCGCGCCTCGTTCGCCTCGCAGGCGCTTGCAGGTTGGCGGGACGTGACGACGGTGCTCAGCCCCAGGCGATCCCGCTCGGCCAGCATGAGTGCGAGCAGCTGGTCGCCCCGTTCGGCCTGCAGCAAAAGGCCGATGTCGTCGACGAGCAGAATAGGCGTGGCACCCAGCTTCTCGAAGAAGGTGCCGTCGGCTTCGAACTGCAGCGCCATGGCGATGTCGGCACCCGAGCAGGCGAACACGGCCTCGCCGGCGCTGCCCCGCTCGGCATCGGCTGCCCAGCTGCGCACGAGCGTGCTTTTGCCCGCATGGCGCGGCCCCTCGATGTACAGCTTCGAGGGAATGGGCCGCAGGCCGCTCAGGCTTTCGAGCGCGCGAACGGCTTCGGCGTTGCCCGGCCCTCTCACGAACGTTTCCATCGACTCTCTCATGCGTGCCCCTCTCGTTTGCGGTCTGCGGCTCTGCCGTCTGGGCTGGCCTCGCGATGCCCCGCTGCCCTTCCCGGTTGCCGCCGTCATCTTACCGGATGAGGGTGCGCAACTGCGGAAACCGAGCGTATGCTTGTCCGGCGCCCAGGGAGGCCGCAGTATGCTTTGCACCCCGGCAGTCACGAACGCGTGGCGGCCTTTCCCGCGGGCGCGGCGTCCAGGTCGGTCTCCATGACGAGCGTGATCAGGTCCTGCTGCGCGTGCACGCCCATGCGCTTGTAGATCTGGAACACCTGCTTTTTCACCGTGCCTTCGGACAGGTACAGGCGCTGCATGATGTACTTCGCGTTGCGTCCGCGCGACAGGGCGTCGAAGATCTCGGTCTGGCGTGGCGTGAGCCCGTGCTCCTTCGCCATTTTCATCACCTTTTCGTGCCACGGGTCGGTCATGCCGGTGGTGGGGATGCGTTCGCGCTTGCTCTCGAACACGCCCAGCGACAGCAGGCTCACCCAGGTGATCAGGAAGGCGGCGGCGCCGAAGAAGCCGAACGCCGCAGTGGAGGGAGGCGGGGCGTACGTGAACACGGCGAAGCTGGTCACATAGCCGGCGAACATGCCGAGCGAGTCGGTGGCGTGGCGGAAGCCGAACAGGTACACGTCGGAAAGCGTGAGGTCCTTCTGCACCACCATGTGGCGGATGGCGTTCGTCAGAGCGCTCGCCACCATGAGCAGGGAAAGCGCCGCAGCGCCGCCCACGCGTCCTGCGTCGGGCAGCACGGGGATGGCGGCCAGCGCCGCGATCGATCCCAGCAGGAAGTAGCCGCGCACCGCGGACTTCGAAGGCTTCTTGCTCGTGCGCTCGAACAGCAACACGACGCCTGCGCTGGCCAGCCACACCGCTCCGGCAACGGCGAGCGACGTCTGACGCGTGCAGGTGAAGGCAAGCGTTCCGAACGCGATGCCGGCCATGGCCTTGGCGGTGGCGACGAAGACCTTCTGCGTGGCGGTGAACCCTTTGGCGCGCATGGCCTCTTTCGGGACAAACGTCCAGTCCTTGTACGTGTTCACCGATACGGCCAAGAACATGCACAGCGCCACGATCAGAAGAAGGCACAGGGAGAATCCGGCGGCCGCTTCGTCCAGAAGCGCCGAGAGCAGCAGCACGCCGCCACAAAGGAACGTGGCCACGATCAGCGTGGACGGATCGAACGCCTTGTTCACCAGATGGATCTTCCACAGCAGACGGGCGACGGTGAAGGCGGCGGCAAGCAGGGCGGCTCCTGCGACGTCGCTGGGGATGCACAAGGACGCCACCGTGCAGGCGATGGCCGCCGTCCACAGCATGAAGAAGTTCCGTCGAGAGGTTATGCGGTTGGCGAAGAGCACGCCCGCAAGGCCAAAAACACCACACAGAAGCAGGCAGAATGCAGCAGGCAGCACGCTTTGGAGCGCGGCAAGCGGCTCGGGGAGGCGTGCGCATGCGGCAGCCAGATTGCCGTCGGAAAGCGCGCCGTTCAGAAGCAGGGTGGGGAGCCAGGCGACGATGGCGGCGTATCCGACCTTTTCACCCGTCTCGAACGCGGTGCGCTCGGTTTCCTGTTCCGAGGGAACGGCCTTTCCGTCCTTGCGTGCAGCGAGAGGGGCGTCCTCGCGGGCGGCCTCGTGCGCCTGTGCCGAGGGCTTCCCGTGCGTGTCGTGCGCCTGCGTCAACGGTTTCCCGTGCGTGTTCGTTTCGGCGTTCGCCACCGTCATTCCCCCTTGGATGGCGCGAAGTGCTTCTGTGCCCGATGCCGGTGCACCCGCCCGCGCGCGTGCCCCGCATGCCGCGAGTCGCCCCGCACTCGCTTGCCGCGCCCGCCCGCGAGTCGCCTCGCGTGCCCGCATTCCGCGCGTCCGCGCCCCATGCCGGGCGAAACGGCGTCTTCGCCCTCCATTATAGAAACGACCGCCAGGCCTGCGCCGCGCAATACGGAATGGCGGGTTGTCGCGAAAAGAATACGCTCAGCCGGCGTCCCGCCCTCGAACCATACGCTCCGTTCCCCTTCTTCGCCATGGCTGCCCCTATGGTGAAGACGTTCCGAATTCCGTTGCCAACGAAGGTTCGGCCTGTCCTATTCCCGATGATGGCAGGACGGGGTCGCGCCTGGTTGGACGAGTCGCGCACACAGGCGCGAAGCGGGGGCGTTTTCGGGAAGGAAAGCGAAGGCGAGAGGAACCGAGAGGAGAGAAGCATGGCTGACTACAAAGAGTTTCTCGACAGCATCAACCGCGAGGCGTACCACGCGGGGGAGTACCAGTGGGAAGAGGACGGGTACACCGTAACGCGTACGTACCACTATTCGCCTCCGGGCTGTCACAGCTCGTGCGGTCTGTTATACTACGTGAAGGACGGCAAGGTGGAGTTTGTCGAGGGCGACCCGCTGGATCCGTGCGCGAACGGTCGTTTGTGCATGCGCTGCCTGAACCGTGTCGAGGCCATCAACCACCCGGACCGTCTGAAGTACCCCATGAAGCGCGCCGGTGAGCGTGGCGAGAACAAGTGGGAGCGCATCACGTGGGACGAGGCGTACGACATCGTTGAGCGCGAGACGCGCAAGGTGTGGGAAGAGTACGGCCCCGAGTCCATCCTGTGCACGAAGGGCACGGCGCGCGGCACGGTGTGGCAGCTGCACTACTTCTTCCAAGCTGCCTTCAAGACGGCGAACGTGGCGCACATCGGCTTCACGGGCTATGCGTGCTACCTGCCGCGCACCTGCGGCTGCATCGCTCCCATGGGCGACTTCCCCATCGTCGACGCCTCGCAGGGGCATCCCAACCGCTACATGGCCGACGAGTTCCGTCCGCCCGAGGTGCTGGTGGTGTGGGGCAACGAGCCTTTGGCCTCCAACGCCGACGGCTACATCGGCCACTGGCTGGTGCAGTGCGTCCAGATGGGCTCCAAGATCATCTCTATTGACCCACGTCTGACCTGGTGGGGCGCTCGCGCGGAATACTGGCTGCCCGTCCGTCCCGGCACCGACGCGGCGCTGGCCTGCGCCTGGCTGAACGTCATCATCAACGAAGACCTGTACGACCACGAGTTCGTGGAAAAGTGGACCACGGGCTTCGACGTCATAGCCGAGCATGTGCAGGAGTGGACCGCGGAGCGCGCCGCCGAGATCTGCCAGATCCCCGTGGAAGACGTCATCGGGTCGGCCCGCCTGTTCGCTTCGGGCAACAGCTCCGCCATCCAGTGGGGCCTTGCGTTCGACCAGAACATGAGCGCCATGGCCCTGAACCTGGCCGCCGTCGACCTGATGGCCATCTGCGGCAACATCGACACGCCCGGCGGCTGGCTGCTGGTGCACAACGCGTACAACGTGTCCCGCGGTTCCGACAACGGCGTCAAGTGGGTCGACCCCGAAGCCGCCAAGAAAAAGGCGACCATGCACTACGTGTTCAACACCGACGGCGAGGACTTCATCCATCAGGCCGCGTCCGAAGCGGTGCTGCACTGCATGGAGACGGGCGAGCCGTACCCCATCAAGATGTGGTACGCCCAGTCCACCAACGAACTTGCCTGCGCCGCCATGGACGCGCCGCGCCTGTACAAGGCGCTGAAGGAGATCCCCTTCATCGCGTATGCCGATCCGTTCCTGACGCCCACGGCCGTGGCGCTGGCCGACGTGGTCATGCCGGTTGCCATGAGCTGCGAGCGCAACTCCGCCCGTTCGTGGTGGACGCCCGTGCGCACGCTGTCGAAGGTGACCAGCTACTACGAGGCCAAGTCCGACGAAGAGATCATCGTGGAGCTGGGTCGTCGCCTGAACCCCGACGCCTTCCCGTGGGACACGGCCGAGGACTTCGTGAACTGGTTCCTCACGCCGCAGTCCGGCCTGGCGTCGTTCGGCACCAAGGCATCGGCGAACAACCAGCTTGACCAGCAACGCTACAGCGAGGAATTCCCCTTCGCGGGCGACCTGGAAGGCCTGCAGAAAGCCGGCGGACATGCCTACGACAAGTTCAACGCCACGTACCGCAAGTACGAGAAGGGCATGCTGCGCCCCGACGGCCAACCGGGCTTCGCCACGCCGACCGGCCGCATCGAGCTTTCGCCGTTCACCTTCAAGGTGTGGGGCCTCACGCCGTGGCCGTACTTCAAGGAGCCCCCGACGGGTCCGGTGACCTCTCCCGGCATGTTCAAGGAGTTCCCGCTCATCCTCACGTGCGGCGGCCGTTCGTTCGAGTTCTTCCACTCGGAAGACCGCCAAGAGCCCACGATGCGCGAGTTCCATCAGTGGCCGCTTCTGACCGTGCATCCCAACGACGCCAAGAAGTACGGCATCAAGGACGGCGAGTGGGTGTGGATAGAGTCCGACCGCGGCCGGTTCCGCCAGGTGGCCTACGTGTGCGAGAAGGTCAAGGAAGGCGTGGTGCATGCCGAGCATGCCTGGTGGTATCCCGAGCAGAAGGCCGAGGCGCCCTATCTCTTCGGCACCTTCGACTCCAACGTGAACAACCTCACGCGCGCGTACGAGGCGGGCGAGGGCGGCGTCGGTTCCGCCATCAAGAACGGCATCTGCAAGATCTATCCCTACAAGGAAGGTGACGAGATGCCCTACGAGGTGGTCGCCGACCGCGACAGCTGGAACGAGATCGTTCCCGGCTCCGACCCGTACGAAGTCTACTAGAAACCCAGCGAGAGGAGGCAAGCAATGAAAGGCATTTTGGTCAATTACGAATACTGCACCGGTTGCCACAGCTGCGAAGTGGCGTGCAAGAAGATCCTGAACCTCCCCGAAGGCGAATTCGGCATCAAGCTGACCGAGATTCTGCCGCATGCCTACGAGGGCAAGAGCGGCACCGAGAAGTGGGAATGGACGTACATGCCCGTGCTCACCAAGGCGTGCGACATGTG
>CAJFVW010000062.1 GCA_904420575.1 uncultured Gordonibacter sp. | reverse complement strand
GTGGGGGCAGCGGCGTCTACGCGGCCGCGGGCGACGTGTCCGCGGCCGCTTCGGCATCGTCGGCGGCTTCGGCACGCGCGCGCTCGCCTTCCGCCTCTTCGCGCTCCAGCACGCGCTGCATGGCGGCGATGGCGCATTCGATCATGCTGTCGTCGGGTTCGTTCGTGGTCAGGTACTGCATCTGCATGCCGGGCCAAAGGATGACCTTCACCAGGGGGTTTTCCGGATGGCTGCCTGCCCACTTGACGGTGATCTCGTAGGAGATGCCGGCGATGACCGGCATGAGCGCGATGCGCACCGCTATGACGAGCGCGAGCTTCGGCGCGCCGTCGGGCACGCCCCAGGCGTCGATGAGCGCGTTCAGCGGAACCACCGTGTACACGAAGATGGCGATGATCATGACCATGATGAGGAACGCCGTGCCGCAGCGCACGTGCAGGCGCGGGAAGCTGCGCGCGTTCTCCGGCGTGAGGGAAAGCCCGTGCTCGTAGCAGTGGATGGTCTTGTGCTCGGCGCCGTGATAGCCGAACATGCGCTTGATGTCCTGCATGCGCCCGATGAGCCACAGGTAGAACACGAACACCGCCACGCGCAGAAGCCCGTCCACGACGTTCCACAGAAGCGCGTTGGAGTCGTACTCCCCCACGATGAGGTTCGTGAGGAACGCCGGCGCCACGATGAACAGCACCACGCCCAACACCAGCCCCAACACCATGGACACGGCCATTTCCTTCTTGCCGAACTCGGCCTCTTCGTCCAAGAACGACTTCTTCTCGGACCGGTCCGCAGCGGCGGGCGCGCCTGCGTCCTGCGTCGTCAGGGCACCCGGGCCGGCGGGCGCGCCTGCGTCCGATGCCGGGTCCGCAGGCTCCGACACCACCTGAAGCGACGTCTGCGCCCCCAGCGCGTCCATCACCGTGTCCGGCCGCCCGAAGTCGTCTTTCCAGGAGAACGCCGGCTTGTCGGCAGCGGCGCCCGAAGACGGCGAAGGGGCCGCGGCGACATCGTGCCCTTCGTCGTCCTCTTCGGCGAACGCATGCAGCGCCGCGATCTCGAGCGCCTTGAAGCCCAGCAGCAGCGACTCCACCAAGGCCCGGCACCCGCGCACGAGCGGCCAGTGCAGCCATCCGTCCACGTTCTTGCCCGACGCCAGGTCGTGATCTTCCACGTACACGGCGCCCGAAGGCTCGCGCACGGCCACCGCCCAGTTGAACTTGCCCCGCATCATGACGCCCTCGATGAGCGCCTGGCCTCCCACATGCGTCTTGAGCGCCCCGTCCTCGGCGAACGCCCGCGAAAGGTCGCTCTTCTTCGGGGCGTCGGTGGCCTCGAACACCTTGCTTTCCCCCATGCTAGCCCCTGCTCACGTGCGGGAACGGATGGCCACAGGTCATCTTGCCTTCGGGGCAGGCGCCGCGCACGCAGGGCGCGCCGGCGTCCATGAACACGAACGGCGCCGTGGGCTTCGCCAAATCCAGCATGCGGTGCGCCATGTCGCGGATCTCCCATTGCGCGCGGTTGCAGCAGCGCAGGGAGAAGAAGTGCAGCAGCTCGCGCACGTTCATGGTGATGACGATCTTCGTCTCGGCGGCGTTGGGCAGAAGGTAGCGCGCGTCCTCGGCCGGGATGCCGGCGGCCAAAAGCCTCTCGTACGCTTCGATGGCGGCTCGGACGGCCTCGTCGAACACCGCGCTCGCCCCTTCGTCGGCCGCCACGCTTTCCGGCTTGATGGTGGCAAGGCCGTCCGTGAACTTCACGTAGCGCTGGCTCTGCTGGTTGAAGCTTGCGATGCGGTGGCGCACCAGCTGGTGCGTGAGCGCGCGCGACACGCCGTCCACGGCGAACGTGTAGCTGGCGTGCTCGAGCGTGGAGAAGTGGCCACTGCCCATGATGGTGGACAGCACGCTTCTCACGCGCTCTTCGGGCATGGTCTCCATGAGTTCGGACGCGCCGACGGGCGCGTAGCACAGGCGCGCCGCCGTGGCGATGGCGCGCTCGGGGTCGGGCGTGTGGTAGAGCAATTCGACATGCATGAGACAAATACTCCTCAAATCGCTATAATTTGGCGTGCGCTCTCGAAAGTCTTCCCGTTCGTCTAGTATAGTACCTGAAGAAACGCCGCCTCCCAGCGAAAGGCCTGCCATGACAGAAAACACCACACCTACGGTCCCGTCCGCCGAGTCCCACGACGCCGTCTGCCCGCCTGCGGCGTCCGCGGCTCCCATAGCCGGCACAGCGACGCCTGACGCGCAGGCGGGGCACGCCGCCGGCGCTGCCGCCCCGTCCCCCGAGCCCGAGCCCGCCGCCGCGCAGCAGCCCTTCGAGCCGCTGCTGACCACCCGCGACTGGAACGCCGAATGGAAGGAGCTGCAGAAGGCCCGGCGCCACGCGGACGACGCGACGTACTGGGACAAGCGCTCGGCCACCTTCGGCACCAAGGACGCGCCGAACCCGTACGTGGAGCGCTTTCTGGAGCTGGCACGCATCCTGCCGGGCGAGACGGTGTTCGACATGGGCTGCGGCACCGGCGCGCTCTCCGTGCCGCTCGGACAGGCGGGGCACACGGTGGTGGCCGCCGACTTCTCGGCCGGCATGCTGGGCGTGCTGCGGGAGGAACTGGACGCGCACGGCGTCACGTCCGTGTTCCCCAAGCAGATGAGCTGGGAGGACGACTGGGCTGCCTGCGGCGTGGGACCGGAGTCGGCCGACGTGTGCGTGGCCTCGCGCTCAATCGCCGTGGCCGACCTGGAAGAGGCGCTGCTGCGCCTGACCGACGTGGCGCGCCGCCGCGTGTGCATCACGCTGGCAACGGGGTCCTCCCCCCGCACCGACGAGCGCGTGCTGCAGGCCATCGGGCTGCAGAGCGTGCTGGGGCGCGACTACCTGTACGCCTTCAACATCCTGGCCGCCCGCGGCATCAAGGCCGAAGCGGCCTACATCGAAAGCACGCGGTCGGACACCTTCGACTCGCTGGACGAGGCCTGCGAGGACCTGGGGCGCATGGTGGAGGACTCCGCGGCGTTCGTGCCGCGCGCCGAGCGCGACGCCGCGCTGGCGCGCCTGCGCCCCTGGCTGGAAGGCCAGCTGGTCGAAAACGAGCGCGCCGGCCTGCCCGACAGGAAGGGCGTGCCCGAACGCGCCTTGCGCCTCCGCGATCCCCGTACCGTCACCTGGGCATTTCTCGCCTGGGACAAGTAGGGCGGCCAGCAGGCGCCTGCAGCGAGGCGAGCCTCCCTAGAGGGCGACGCGCTCGAACATCTCCTTGCCCACGCCGCAGACGGGGCACACGAAGCCGTCCGGAAGCTCGTTCTCGTGCACCAGATGGCCGCATACCGTGCAGCGCCAGGCGTACTGCGGCGCCGAGGCGGACTCCGCCTTTTCCGGCGCGGCTGCCTTTTCCGCCGAAGGCCCCGCGCCGGCCGACGTCGGCGTGGGCGCGTCCTCGCCCGGAAGGTAGCTGGACGCCTTGGGCGGCGTCTTGCCTCCTTTGACCTGATGATAGTAGGCGTACGTCATGGGCGCCTCGGCACAGAGGCGCTCCGCTTCCTCCACCTCGCCCACGAACAGGACGTGCGTGCCCAGATCCACCTCCTGCACCACGCGCGCCGAGAAGCGCGCGCACGCCTGCTCGGCCACGTAGGGCATCCCCGACGCATCGAACGCCGTCTCGCAGGTCGCGAACTTGTCGAGGTCCTTGCTGCTACGGAAGCCGAAGGTGCCGATGAGCTCCATGCCGGCGCTTTGGGTCAGACACGCCGCCGTGAAGCGTCCGGCCGCGCGGACGGTGCCCGTCGTGGCGTTTTCCTTGTTGAGCGCCACGCTCACCTGCAAAGGCGTCGATGTCACCTGCTGAAACGTGTTGACCACGCAGCCTGCCGCGCCGTCTTCCGCCTTCGAGGCGACGATGTAGAGCCCGTAGCTCAGGGTATGGAACGCCGTGTTGTCCATCATGGGAACGCCTTTCCGAGCCGCGCCTGCGCGCATGCTTCCGTCTTCGGCCGTGCGCGCCGCGGCTGCGGGTCCGGCCGCTTTGCCGCGCGCAGTCTCTGCCTCGCGAGTGTCTCTTTACTAATGATACTCATTATCAATAGCAGAAGCAAGGCCGAAAGCGGCAAAAAGCCGGCGGCGGGCCTCTTCTCCGGCGGCGATGCGCACGGCTTCGCCCCATGTCTCGCTCAGAAGCCCCTCCGCCGTGTCTGCCAGCCAGGGGCGCACGACGGCGAGCGCATGGGGAAAGCACGGCGACGGACCCCGTTCCAACAGGGCAAGCGCCGCCGTGAGCCCACCACCCTCCATGAGCTCCAGCCGCCCGAGCTCGTCCACCACCAAAAGCGACGGGCTCCAGGGCGCGTCGGGCGCTCCCGTCTCGTCCGGGGTGTCACCTGCCCTCGCCAAGCCTTCGAAGTGCGCGTTCACCCTCGCGAGGGCTTCGTCGGCGATGTGCCAGGCAAGCCGGGCACGGGCGCTCTGGCTTTCCGGGTCGAAAGAGCCCGCCGCCTGCGCCAGGTCGTTCCTGCGGGCGAACGGGACGCGCTCGCCGCCCGGCAGAAGCACGTTGTCTATCCCGCGCTTCTCGAAACGCCCCGGCTCTTCGGTCCCATGCCACACGCCAGGAGCGAGCACGCCCGCGCACGGCACGCCGCTGCGCGCCAGGTCGTCGACGACCTGGCAGAGCCAGCGCGTCTTGCCGCTCTGGACCTCGCCTGTCAGCAGGAACAGCAAGCTAATCCCCACCTTTCGGCTCCGAGTGGCCGCATGTCACGCCGCACCTGCGCAGAGAGGGGCGAGTTCCTCATGCGCCCGCGCGCACGAGCGAGGCCATCTGCAGCGCCTCGCCGAAGAACGCGCCCGCGCCGTTCTTCACCGCGAAGCGCGCCTTGTCCGGATCGGCCACCACGCTGCCCGCCAGCATCTCGACGCCCCAGTCGAACAGGAACGGCGACATGACCACCGAGGGGCCCACGAACACGGTCGTGGCGTTCTTGGCGAGGTCGAGCAGGCGCGGCGCCGTCTTGTTGATGATGGTGACGCCCGTCACGAACGCGAAGTCGGCCTGCGGCAACACGTATTCGCACGCCGGGTCGGGCGTGTCGAGCGGTTGAGAGCAATTGCGCTCCAGCACGGTGAGGCGGGCGTACTCCTGGATGCGGTCGACATGCGGGAAATGCCCCACCACCACGACGTTCGCCGTGCCTCCGCGCGCCTCGATGCGAGGACGGCACAGCTCGAAGGCGTCCATCTTGCGCACGGTCCCGTCAGGCAACTCGACCGGCTCGTCGTACGTCGCGCCCAGCGGATCCAACAGTTCGGGGCGCGCGTACCACGCGTTGAGCGCCGCCACGCCGAGCGACGCCTCTTCGAAGCACCACGACTTCGCCAGCTGTGCCACCGAACGCAGCGGCATGCCGCGCAGGTCCTGGGAATGCCGGCGCTTCGCGCCGCCTTTGGTCGTGAAGGCGACGCCCATGCCGCACGTGGCCTCCACGTAGGACCAGTGCGTGCCCAGACAGTAGTCGGTGACCATGACGTCTTCGGGAACATGCCCGATCAGATGGTTGTAGAACTTCCACGGCGTGCCGTGGCCCTCGGTTCCCGGAAACGAGAGGTCGTCGTCCTTCGCAAAGGCCGTGTAGCAGTCCTTTTCAGCGCACCCCATCCTTGCCGCTCCTTTCGCGCATGCGCCCTCCGGCGCCCGACTTCCTTTCGCCCGAGTATAGCACGGCGGCCCCGTCCCGTTCGGTTATTTATATCTCATTTTAAAACAATTCCTATTGAGTATAATTTCGTTTTTGTATATACTCGTTCATGATTTATCTTCAAATGAAGCTAATTGGAGGAGCATGGGGAGTTCGTCCAAAAAGAACAGCAGGGAAGGAACCTTGTTCTCTTCCCTTGTGGAGGGAAGAGAACAAGGTAGGGATCCCTACCTTGTTCAAGCGCCGGCAACGCACGCCTCTGCGGCGGCTGGCGCGGCCGCTTCAGGGGTGCCGGCAACGCCGGCCGCCACAGAGGCATCGGCCACACGCGCCACCGCCCCCTCCGCCGCGCAAGCGCCGGCCGCGCCTACCAGCCCCCACGGCCAGCCGGCCCCGGCGGCGCCCTCCCCACAGAGCGCACCGGGCAAGGGCTGCCCGGCGTGCCCGGGTCGCACGTCTTCGAGCGCGGCGACGCGTCACGCCCGGCTCGTCATCATCGGGCTCGTCGTCTTCGTCGTCGCGGCCGTCGTGGCTTCGCTCATGCTCGGGCGCTATCCCATCTCCCCGGACGAGGCGCTGGGCATGCTGGTCTCGCGCCTCTTCCCTCTCGACGCATTCTGGACCGACCAGCAGGCGACGCTCTTCTTCAACGTGCGCCTGCCACGCATCCTGCTCGGCCTCATGGTAGGCTGCAGCCTTGCTGCGGCGGGCGCAGCGTTCCAGGGCACGTTCCAGAACCCGCTCGTCTCGCCCGACATCCTGGGCGCCTCGCAGGGCGCGGCGTTCGGCGCGGCCATCGCCATCCTTCTCGGCGCGGCGGCGTTCGGCGTCTCGGCCTCGGCCTTCGCTTTTTCCATCGTGGCCGTGCTGCTGGTGCTTCTGGTGGGCGCCCGTGCGAAAGGAAACCACCTCATGGTGGTCGTGCTCGCAGGCGTCATGGTGAGCTCCCTGTTCTCGGCCGGCGTGTCTTACACCAAGCTGGTGGCCGATCCCGCCAACGGCGAGCTGGCCGACATCACGTACTGGCTCATGGGCAGCCTTACCGGCGCCAAGACCGCCGACGTCCAGATGGCCGCCGTGCCCATGGCGGCGGGGCTCGCGGTCCTGTTCGCCTTGCGCTGGCGCATCAACATCCTCACCATGGGCGACGACGAGGCCGCCACCATGGGGGTGAACGCGCGGCGGACACGCATCGTCGTCATCGCCGCGGCCACGCTCGTCACGGCCTCCAGCGTGGCGGTCTCGGGCATGATCGGCTGGGTGGGGCTCGTCATCCCTCATCTGTGCCGCATGCTGGTAGGCTGCGACTACCGCAAACTCATGCCTGCAAGCATGCTCATGGGCGCAGGCTTCCTGCTGCTGGTGGACGACATCGCCCGCCTTGCCACCACCTCCGAGATACCCATCGGCATCCTCACCGCTTTCGTGGGCGCGCCGTTCTTCCTCTACCTCATCACGCGAAAGAAGCAGCAATGAGCATCGACGTCGAACGGGTGAGCTTCTCCTACGGCTCCCACGTGGTGCTGCGCGACCTCACCTTCCACATCCCGGACAACACGCTCGTGAACGTGCTCGGCCCCAACGGCGTGGGAAAGTCCACCCTGTTCCGCTGCATCCTCTGCCTGAACGGCAACTGGACGGGCAGCATCCGCGTGAACGGGCACGACCTGCGCGCCCTTTCCGTGCGCGACCGCGCGCGCGAGATCGCCTACATCCCCCAGTCGCACGCCCCCGTGTACAACTACGAGGTGATCGACGTGGTGCTCATGAGCGCCGGCGGGAACATAGGGCTGTTCGGCACGCCAAAGCGGTGCCACCTCGACCGCGCATGGGAAGCGCTCGAACGCGTGGGCATCGCGCACTTGGGCCACCGCCCCTACACCCAGATCTCCGGCGGCGAGCAGCAGCTCGTGCTCATAGCCCGCGCCATCGCGCAGGACGCCCGCACCATCATCATGGACGAGCCCACGAGCGCGCTCGACTACGGCAACACCGTGCGCGTGCTTTCGTGCGTGCGCCAGCTCGCGCGCGAGGGCATGTCCATCGTGCAATCGACCCATCAGCCCGACCAGGCGTTCCTGTATTCCGACAAGACGCTCGTCATCGCCGACGGGCGCGTGCTCGCTTTCGGCGACCCCAAGGACGTCATCACGAAGGAGCTCGTGAGCGCCATCTACGGGGTCGACGTGGAGGTGAATTCCCTGTACGGCGACAAGGTGCGCGTCTGCGTGCCCATACGCGAGATAGAACGGTAGGTGCCGCCCGAGGCCGGAAGGCGGCATCGGGCGGAGAATGCGAAGGAAAGGGAGGGAAACCGTGAGGATGGTTTCGATCGGCAGGAAAACGAAGGCGACCCGCTCGACGTTCACGCGCAGGGCGTTCGTTGCGGGATGCGCGGCGGCGCTCTGCCTGGGGCTCACGCTCCCCATGGCCGGCTGCGGGAGCGACGGCGCAAAGAGCGAGGACGCGCCCGCCGCCCAAAGCGCCAAAGACGAAGCCGCCACGCGCACGTTCACCGACTCGGTGGGCCGAACGGTGGAGATACCGGAGCAGATCGACCGCGTGGCCCCGTCCGGCCACACCGCCACGCAGGTGCTTCTGACCATGGCGCCTGACAAGCTGGTGGGCATCTCGCAGGAGCTCGACGATTCCTTGGCAAAGTACGTGGGCCAGGAATACGCCGATCTGCCCGTGTTCGGCGCCGCCTTCGGATCGAAGGGCGACCTCAACAAGGAAGCCGTGGCCGCGGCGGGTGCTCAGATACTCATCGACACCGGCGAGATCAAAGACGGCATCGCGGAGGATCTGGATGCTCTGCAGGAGCAGCTGGGCATTCCCTGCGTATTCATCGAAACGAAGCTCGAGGACTACGGCGCCGCCTACGAGATGCTCGGCGAACTGCTGGGCATGGAAGACCGCGGGCAGGAACTTGCCCACTACTGCCGCGCCGCCTACGACGAGACGCAGCAGGTGATGGCCGGCATTCCCGAGAGCGAACGCGCGAACGTGGCGTACCTTCTGGGCGATGCGGGAACGAACGCCATCGCAAAGGACTCCTATCAAGGGCAGGTGCTCGACATGGTGGCCAACAACGTGGCCGTCATCGACGAGCCTTCCGGCAAGGGCACGGGCAACGAAGTGAGCCTCGAGCAGATAGCCCTGTGGAATCCCGAAATCATCCTGTTCCAGAAGGGCAGCATCTACGACACTGTAGCCGACGACCCGGCATGGGCCGGCATCGCCGCCGTCAAGTCAGGGCAGGTCTACGAAGTGCCCAACGAACCCTGGTGCTGGCTCAACAACCCGCCCACCATCAATCAGGTCATGGGCATGCAATGGCTGCCGCGCCTGCTCTATCCCGACGCATACGACGACGACCTGTACGAGACGGTGGCCGCATGCTACCAGACGTTCTACGGCTACGACCTCTCGCAGTCCGAGTTCGACGAACTGATGGCGAACGCGCTGCCCAAGCACTAGCGCTTTCCAGCGCCGATGCCGCACGCGTGCGGCATCGGCCTGCCGTCCCACATGCCCCATGAACGTCAGCTGCAGGAAGCAAAAGAACGCCCGGCGCTCGAGCGCCGGGCGTTCTTCGCGTTCCGGACGGAAACGGGCTGCGGCTACTCGGCAGCCGGCTCCTCGGCAGGAGCCTCGGCGGGCGTCTCCACCTCGAGGGCGGCCGCAGCCTCGGCGGCGTCGCTCTCGGCGGCGGCAGCAGCCGCGGCCTCGGCTTCGGCGGCCTTGGCGGCGTCCCGCTCGGCCTTCTTGGCGAACTCTTCGGCACGCTTGGCCTTCTCGGCGGCCTTGGCCTCGCGCTCGGCCTTCTTCTTGGCCTCGGCTTCGGCGATGGCGGCGGCACGGGCAGCCTTCTTGGCGGCCTCGCGCTCGGCGACGACGTCCTTCGCCGATCCGAACTTGTCGGCGAAGCGCTGGACGCGTCCGCCCGTGTCAACGAACTTCTGCTGGCCCGTGTAGAACGGATGACAGGCGTTGCAGATGTCGACCTTGAGCTCGGGCTTGGTGGAACGCGTCGTGAACGTGTTGCCACAGCTGCACTTCACGGTGCATTCCATGTACTCCGGATGGATCCCTTGTTTCATGTCTGGTTCTCCTTCAAGTGAGCCTTGGTTTCCGACCAAGGCGAAGACAAGCTTGTTAATGTTAGCACAAGCCCGCCCGAATGCAAGCGTCTGCGCCCAATCAGGGCAAATTCGGCCGCAGCCCGCCAGGTTGCCGCCAGACCCGGCAGGCTGTCAGGACACCCGGCTGGACGGCCAGCACCCCGGAGATCGCCAGGCCCGTCCGGCTGGACGGCCAGTGCCCGAAAGTCGCCTGGCATCCCAGCCAGGCCCGGCCCCCGGCGACGAGTCAGTCCAGAAACGCCTCGTTCACCGGGAGACGGTAGGCGGCCGCGGTCGCGCGAATGCCTTCGTCGGAGATCACGTTGGCCGGCTCTCCCCCGCCGCCCATGGAACGCGCGCGCACGTAGACGTCCGCCGCCTTCTCCACAGCCTGCATGAGGCCGAACGTCGCGTCGAAGTCGGTCCCGGCGCACATGAGGCCGTGCTGCGCCCACACCACCGCCTCGTACGTCCCCATCTGCCTGCTGGTGGCCTGCGCCAGCTCCGAGCTGCCCGGCACCATCCACGGCAGGACGCCGACTCCGGCCGGAAAGGCGATGACCCCTTCGGTCAGAGACTTCCAGAGAGCCCGGGTCACGACGCGCGCATCGGCAGGCAGCACGAGCGTGCATGCCCCTATGGCCGTCGGATGGGCGTGGTAGACCACGCGGTTCGCACCATTCGTGACGCGCTTGCGCACGGCATGGCACAAAAAGTGGCTGGGAAACTCGCTCGTAGGCACACCGCCGCCCTTGAGCCCCCACACGATGCGCCAGGCGTCGCCCGCGGAGTTGATCTCCACGATGCCCGCATTGCGGTCGGGATCGAGCGCCACGTTGTGCAGATGCGTCCCCGACCCCGTCACGGCGAAGAACTCGCCACGCAGATCGTCGGCCTGCACGCCCAAGGCCACCCAGGAGCTGGGAGCGTCATAAAAGAACGTCCGGCATGACGAAACCTCTTCCGGCGTCATGCGGTACGTCAGGTTGCCGCCGTTGCGCTCGTGCCATCCCTGGTTCCAGCCGTCGTTGCACAGGCGCACGAAGCCCTTCATGAACGCCTGCTGCTCGACCGCCACGCCGGACACCGCGCCCTTCGCCGCCGAAACGCCCTTGTCGAGCACTTCCTGCGCACTGTCGAAAAATCCCATGAAGGCCTCCTTGCCTCTCGAACCGGAGATGTCTGACCTGTCACGCCGGACGCGATTCGGTCCGGCCGCGCCGTTCGTCACTGCTCCTGCGACGACTCCGCAAGACCCTCCTGCGGCTTCTTCGTCACCAGGGCATAGACGAACACGCCGACGCCAACCAGGATCAGCGGCACGGACAGAAGCTGGCCCATGGTCAACCAACCGCCCCACAGGTACCCCAGCTGCACGTCGGGCTCGCGCACGAACTCCATCAGGAAGCGGAACGTGCCGTACAGGATGAGGAACACGCCCAGGAACGTGCCGCGCGGTCGTGGCGGGCGCTTGCGCGAAAGCAGATACAGCACCAAAAACAGCACGACGCCTTCCAGCAGCGCCTCGTAGAGCTGGGAGGGATGCCGCGACATCATGCCGGCGGCCCCGCCGAACACGACGCCCCAGGGTGCGTCGGTGGGCGCGCCCCACAGCTCGCCGTTCACGAAGTTCGCGCACCGTCCGAAGAACAGCCCGATGGGCGCCGCGATGCAGCCCAGGTCGGCCAGCGTGAGGTACGGTATGCGCGTGAGCTTCGCCGCCACGATGCCCGAGAGCAGCGCGCCGATGAGCCCCCCGTGGAAGCTCATGCCGCCATGGTTGAAGGCGAACACCTCCAAGGGGTTGGCAAGGTACAGGGACAGGTCGGTGTAGAACAGCACGTAGCCCAGCCGGCCTCCCACGATGACGCCGATGATGACGCAGAACATGATGGTGAGCAGCGCGTCGGCGTCCACCCGCACGCGCCAGCGGCGCGCCACGCGCCAGATGACCAGCGCGGCGCACACGAATCCCAGCACGTAGGCGACGCCGTACCAGCGCACGGTCACCGGCCCCAGCGAGAACAGCACCGGGTCGAGGTTTTGATAGATGTCGTTCAGCATGGAGTTCCTTTTCCGGCCGCGCACCGCGCGGCGCTCGCATCGCGCAAGGCGAAGGCGCGCTCTGGACCCGCGAAGTCCGACGAGGGCACGTCGGGCACGTCAGTCCCGCCCCATGCCGGCGCCCACTTCGATGGCCGCAAAACGAACCTCTTCGCGCAGGGCCAGCGGTATGGGCTGCAGGGCAGACACCTTCGTGCCGCATTGGGGGCAGAGCAGCGTGAAGAAGGCGAGGTCGGCGCGGAGCACCATCATGGAGTCGTAGCGGCATACGTCCAAATCGGTCGCCCCGCATGCGGGGCAGGTCATAGGCCGCGCCATGTGTTCTCGCCTCCTGAGCCTTGCATTCGCTTCGCCTTTGCTGACCCCCATTGTAGCAGAGTTGTACCGAGCGCAATCGTGAATTGAACGGCGGCACGGCTTCCGCACGAAGGACTGCGACGCACGGCCGCTCCAAGCAGGGAGACCGCAGGAGGCAACTGCGTGAGGCACGGCTTCCGCACGCGTAACGGCCTTGGCACGCATCGGCAACGGCGGAAGGGCCGGGCTGGGGCGCCCCGTGCCCGCTTGCTAGCATGAGGCGAAGTGTCACGGCCGGCGGCACCCGTTGCGGTACGCCGGAACCACGGTCAGCAACCGCAGAAACAGGAGGAAGCATGAACCCGTTCGAGCAAAAACCCAAGAAATCCTACATGGACCTCATGAAGAATTGGAAGGGCATCGAGGCGAAGCCTTACGACAAGCTGGAGGCCGATCCCTACACCAAGGCCCGCATCATCCTCATGAACGGCATCGAGGTGGAGGCGGCCCTGTTCGGTCACAACTTCCATCGCCATTGCGAGGACAACGACCTGCGCCGCGAGATCGCTCTCTGCCGCCGCATGGAACAGATGCAGCAGAAGCACGTCAACTGGCTGTCCCCCAGCAACGAGACGACGCTCGAGCTGACCATCGGCTACGAGCAGCTGGCCGTCGACCTGACGGCATGGCTGGCCATGCACGAGCCCGACGAGTATTCGAAGGCCTGCATGGACTTCGCCCTGCTGGAGGACTTCGACCATCTGTACCGCTACGCCAACCTGCTGAAGATCGACGAGGACATTCCTGCCCACAAGCTCACGCGCGACACCATCGAGTTCACGCCGGGCCGTCCGACCATCGCCCATCACCGCCACCCCTCCGACGCCGTGCGCATGCCTCGCAACGCCAAGACGGCCGACATCCGCACCACGCTGGGCGCCATGATCCTGACGGCGGCCGAGCAGCAGACCATGAACTTCTACATGAACCTGGGCAACACGGTGCCCGAAGGCGCCGGCCGCGACCTGTACCAGGAGATCGGCATGGTGGAGGAAGAGCACGTCACCCATTACGGCGCCCTGCTCGACCCCACGCTCACGTGGCTGGAGAACCTGCTGCTCCACGAGTACCAGGAGTGCTACCTGTACTATTCGTTCTACGAGACGGAAGTGGACCGCTACGTCAAGAAGATCTGGGAAGAGCACTTCGAGCAGGAGGTGCTGCACCTGCACATGGCCGTTGACCTGCTGAAGAAGTACGAGGGCACGGAGTGGCGGGAGGTCATTCCCGATGGCGAGTTCCCCGAGCTGCTGAAGTTCCAGCCCACGAAGGACTACGTCCGCGAAGTGCTGGCCAGCCAGGTCACGCTCACGGCCGAGAACGAGGAGTTCGCCGACATCGACGACATTCCCTCCGACTACCATTTCTTCGCCTGGAACGAGCACATCAACGGGCGCACCCAGGACGTACCGAGCCACCGCGTCATCAACGAGGCCATCAAGAAGGACGGCGAGGACTACCGGTTCGAGGATGCCGAAAGCGCCGTGCCCGCCCTGCGCGACCGCAAGGAAGACAACACGAAGCTGGGCCGCAAGCAAGGCATCGAGAGCGGCGTGCCCCGCAAGCGCGAGCGCGAAGCCGTGATGGCCTAGCCGCCCTCGCTGCACGCGACGAGGCTGCACGCGGCGGACCCGCAAACGCACGGCGGCCGCAGGATCCCTTTCCTGCGGCCGCTTTTTTATTCTTGCCCGCCAGCGGAGTCCGCCGCATCCGCGCCTTCCCCGCCAGCATCGCTGCCAGCCTCGCCCCCTGCAGGCCCCTTCAGGCGACCCGCATCCTTGAGCGCGCGGCGCAGGAT
This sequence comes from uncultured Gordonibacter sp., assembly GCA_904420575.1. Classification (GTDB taxonomy): domain Bacteria; phylum Actinomycetota; class Coriobacteriia; order Coriobacteriales; family Eggerthellaceae; genus CAJFUR01. Next base: position 4,177 of record CAJFVW010000062.1, on the reverse strand, counting down.
GAACTCCACCTGGGCGTTCACGCTCCGCAGGTCGTCGGCGGCCCACCGCTCGACCGCCTCCCAGACGGCCGGGTCGATGCGCAGCGGGTATTGTTTGCGTTTGGCCATGGCTCGTGCGGCCGCCGGACCCTTGGCTCGGCGGCCGCCTCCTTCTCACTGGTACAGCGTGCCCGTGTTCAGCACGGGCTGCGCGTCGGATTCGCCGCACAGGACCACCATGAGGTTCGAGACCATGGCGGCTTTGCGTTCGTCGTCCAAGTCTACCACGTTCTTCGCCGAAAGCTCGGAAAGCGCCATCTCCACCATCCCCACGGCGCCCTGCACGATCTTCTCTCGGGCGGCGATGACGGCGTCGGCCTGCTGGCGGCGCAGCATCGCCTGGGCTATCTCGGGCGCGTAGGCCAGATGCGTGAGACGCGCGTCGTCGATCACGACGCCGGCCTTCTCCAAGCGCACGGCCAGTTCCTCCTTGAGGGCGGCGGACACTTCCTCGATGTTGCTGCGGAGCGTGATCTCGTCGTCCTCCGCGCCGGGCATCTGGTCGTAGGCGTAGGTGGTGGCCACATGGCGCAACGCAGTCTCGCTCTGCGTGTGCACGTAGGTGTTGTAGTCGTCCACGTCGAAGAGCGCCTTCGCCGTGTTCTCCACGCGCCACACAATGACGTCGGCGATCTCGATGGGATTGCCACACTTGTCGTTCACCTTCAGATGCTCGCCATTGTACGTGCGGGCGCGCAGCGACACCTTCGTGGAGATGGGCACGTTCTTGCCGCTTTCCGCGTCGACCGTCGTGCCAGCCGACCGGGAAAGAAAGGGATTCGCCCAATGGAAGCCCTCGTCGCGGACCGTGCCCTTGTAGTCGCCGAACAGGATGAGAACGCGCGCCTGATTCGGCTGGATGGTGAAGAAGCCCATGAGCAACAGCAACGGCACCACGCACACGCCGACGATCCCCACCACCAACAGCACGACGCCCAGCGTCTGCGCGGCAGTGGTGACGGGCATCTCGTCGGGAGGCATCATCATGGCGCCAGCGACGATGGCCGTGACGGGCACGGCGGTCGCGACGGCGGTCAGCAGCAGCATCGGCCAGCCGCTCCGTGCGTGGACGGTCCTTTCGACGCTTGCCGATCCCTCGGGCCGGGACACTTCGCGAACAGACATGACGGTTCCTCCTTAAACGGGATGCCGATCGAAAGTCCAGCGATCGATCGGCCTTGTTGATATAAATATGATATCACATTGAAATCCAAAAAGAAAGGGATCCGAAGATCCCTTTCTCCAACTTCCCTGCCATGCCTGGCCAAAAAGCCATTCTGACTCGAGGAGCCGCCGTGTCGGGTCGGCGATCGATGCTTTGCGGAACGTCCCCGAGCGCATCCTCGGCCGACAAGCCCGCACGGTGCTCCAGAGCGTGCGGCCAATGCCTCGCGTGAAAGCCTTCGAGGTGTCGTGGCCGAAGGCTACTCGGTTTCCGTGTAATTGCGCGTCACGGAAGAGTCCACCTTGACGCCCGGGCTCATGGTGGAAGCCACGGTGATGGACTTCACGTACTTGCCCTTGGCTGCCGACGGCTTCATGCGCAGGATCTCGTCGTACACCGCGCCGTAGTTCTCGACCAGCTGCTCGGGCGTAAAGCTCACCTTGCCGATGATGACATGCGCGATGCCGTAGCGGTCGGCACGGTATTCCACGCGGCCGCCCTTGAGCTCGTTGATCGCCTTCGCCACGTCGTTGGTAACGGTGCCCAGCTTCGGGTTCGGCATGAGGCCGCGGGGACCGAGGATCTTGCCCAGGCGTCCCACCTTGCCCATCTGGTCGGGCGTGGCAACGGCGGCGTCGAAGTTGAACTCGCCGGCCTGGACCTGCGCCATCAGCTCGTCGGTGCCGACGATGTCGGCGCCGGCCTCTTCGGCCGCACGGGCGGCTTCGCCCTCGGCGAACACGGCCACGCGGACGGTCTTGCCCGATCCGTTCGGCAGGCTCACGGTGCCGCGCAGCTGCTGGTCGGCCTGACGGGTGTCGATGCCCAGGCGGAAGTCGGCTGTCACGGTCTCGTCGAAGTTGGCGGTGGAGATCTCCTTCACCAGGCCCATGGCCGCCAAAGGAGCGATAGGCTCCTCGGGGACCTTCGCGACTGCCTCGAGGTACTTCTTGGATTTCTTGCTCATGTTCGTTTCCTTTCGTGGTATGGCGGGCACTGAGCCCTTCCACTATGTAAAACCCGCAGGTCGCACTATGCGTCCACAGGTCCCTACCAAGTCAGCGAGGGCTTCCGTGGTGCCCCGAATTCGTGGGATGGCGAAGGCGAAGCGTACTTCGGTACGCGAGTCTTCGCCAGCGCGCGAAAGCGGGGTGCCACGGGAGTCCGCAGCGTCGGGCTGTTGCGCCGTTCGTAGAGCGGCGCAACCAACCTACTCGTCGTCCAGTTCCTTGCCTTGCAGCATGGCCGCCACCTTGCGAGACGGCACGTAGCTCTTCTTCATTTCGCGGCCCTCGATGCGCACGCCCATGCTGCGCGCCGTGCCGGCGATGATCTCCATGGCGGCCTCGACGGTGTTGGCGTTGAGGTCGGGCATCTTGATCTCGGCGATCTCGCGCAGCTGGTCTTCGGTCAACGTGCCCACGGCCGTGAGTTGCGGGATGCCCGAGCCATGCTCGATGCCCAGCTTCTCCTTGATGAGGATGGCCGCCGGAGGGGTCTTGCACACGAAGGTGAACGACTTGTCCTCGTAGACCGTGATCTCCACCGGGATGATGGTGCCGGACTGGTCCTGCGTCTGGGCATTGAACGCCTGGCAGAACTGCATGATGTTGACGCCCTGGGCGCCGAGGGCCGGGCCGACCGGAGGCGCCGGGTTGGCCGCGCCGGCTGGGATTTGCAGCTTGATGAAGCCGGTTGCTTTCTTTTCAGCCATCTGGTTGCTACCTTTCAGATGCACGCTTACGAACGGATACTCTCTATGCACAAAAGCGGCGGCTGCGTGAGAAGCCCCGGTCCACGCGGGCACGCAACGTCGCTTGTGTTCTCGCCTTTAGATTTTCGCCACCTGGTCGAACGAGAGCTCCACGGGAGTCTCGCGCCCGAAGATGGACACCATGACCTTCACCTTGCCCGCATCGGGAGACACTTCCGACACGACGCCGTCGAATTCCGCGAGGGGGCCCGACACGACCTTCACCGACTGCCCCACTTCCAGACTCGAAGAGGTCTTCTTCGGCGCTTCGTGACTGGTGCGCTTCATGATCTTGTTGTATTCCTCGCGCGTGAGCGGCGCGGGGTTTCCCTGGCTTCCCACGAAGCCGGTCACGCCCGGCGTGTTGCGCACTGCGGCCCAGCTGCGGTCGTCCAGCTCCATGCGTACCAGCACGTAGCCGGGAAACACCTTCTTCTCGCTCTCGACGCGCCGGCCGCCGTCCTTGATCTCAGTCACCATCTCGGTGGGGATCTCGATGCCGAACACGTTGTTCTCGAGCCCCATCGTCTCGATGCGGGTCTCGAGGTTCTTCTTCACCTTGTTCTCGTACCCGGAATAGGTGTGCAGCACGTACCATTTCTTCGACATGGCCTACACCCCCAATCCCAATCCGGAAATAGCCACGAGCAACGGAGTGATGACGACATTGTCCAGCAAGGCCACGTACACGCCGAAGAACACCAGCGCAGCCACCACGACGACGCTCCAACGCAGCACGTCCTGCTTCGTGGGCCACGTCACGCGCTTCATTTCGGAACGCACGTCACGCAGGAACTGGAAACGCTTCTTCTTGACCGGCTTGGCCTCTGCCTTCTTCTCAGGCTTCTTTTCCTGAGCTGGGGCCTTGGCCACCGCCTTCGTCTCGGCGGGTTCCGTGCTGGCCTTCTTGAAGAACGTGCGCTTCGGCTTCTGCGCTTCGGCGGCTTCCTTCGCGCCGCTTGAGGCGGCGGAAGCCTCGGCTTCGCGGGCCTGCGCCTTGCGTTGGGCGCGGGCGGCGGATGCCTTCGCTCGCTGTGTCTTAGATTTCTTTGCCATCAGTGTCCTTTATGCCGGGAAAAAGCTCTGTACTCTAAACGCCAAACAAGCAGCCGCACAGTGGGCTGCTCGTACCGACAAGCTGGCAGGCCAGGAGGGACTCGAACCCCCAACATGCGGTTTTGGAGACCGCCGCTCTACCAATTGGAGCTACTGGCCTGTAC
>CAJFVW010000061.1 GCA_904420575.1 uncultured Gordonibacter sp. | reverse complement strand
CTGCTGCTGGCGCTGCAGGCGGCATGGCGCGCCGGCGCAGCCGATCCCTTCGACGCGCGCCGGCACGCCCCTGCTTTCGCGCTGCCCGTGTACACGCGCCTTTCCGACGCCGAGGAGAACGAACGTCTCCGTCTGGCGAAGAACGACCCGAAGAACCTGATCGCCGGCGTGCAGGACGTCTCGGCCCGCAACGGCGCGGGCACGGCGGGTTCGACGCGTGCGGCAGGTGCCAGCGCCTCGACGTCGCCTGCTTGCGGGCGCACGACCATGCACGATGCCTCCATCCTCGCTGCGCCGGCCGACGCCGAGGGCGTCACGTACCGGCCTCTGGACGCCGCACACGTCGCCGAGGTGGCCGCGCTGGAAGCCTGCGTCATGGGATCCGACGCCTGGAACGAGGCCCTGGTGGCCGACGAGCTGACCCGTCTCGACCGTGTATGGTGGATGGCGGTGGGGGTTCCGGCAGCGTGCCTGCCGACGGAGTTGGTCGGCGCTGCTGGCTCGGACGTCCCGCGCCTGCTTGGCTACGCCGGCGGGTGGGTGGTCGACGGGGACCTGCAGATTCTCAAGGTGGGCGTGGCGCCGGAAGCGCGTCGGCGTGGAGTGGCGCGCGAGCTTCTGGCCCGCGTGGCGGCCGATGCGCGCGACCTGGGTGCAAGCACGTGTTCGCTCGAAGTGCGCGCCGGCAACCTCGGCGCGCAGGCGTTCTACGAGGCCTTGGGCTTCAAGGGCATCGGCATGCGTCCGCGCTACTATTCCGACCGCGAGGACGCCGTCATCATGGAAGGCCCGCTGCCTCTTGCCGCCCGCGACGTGGCCGGCATGGCGCTGCAGGTCGACGCTGCCCGCACCGATGCGGTGTTGACAGGCGAATCGGCGCGAATTGTCGCAAATCGCATTTTGTGTACGGATTCCGGTTCCTTTTCGCCGTCTCTCCAGGAAGAAACCCCAGGTCGCAATTTTTCTATGCTTGATCCAAGGGCCGAAACCTATACACAAAACGCGATTTGCGACAATTCGAGCCTGGAAACGCGTCGCAGCGTGGATACTGCGACGAGCGAGACGGCTGCTCGTGCGTCGGCGGCTTTCCGCGCCATTGCGAACGATGTGGACGTCGTGCGTCCGCTCATCCTGGCCATCGAGTCTTCGTGCGACGAGACGGCGGCCGCCATCGTGGATGGCACCGGCAACCTGGTGGCCGACGTGGTGGCGTCGCAGATAGACTTCCATGCGCGCTTCGGCGGCGTGGTGCCCGAAATCGCCAGCCGCAAGCACGTCGAGGCCATCTGCGGCGTGTGCGACGAATGCTTGGACGTGGCCGCCGCCCATCTGGGCGTGGCGCGCCTGACGTGGAGCGACCTGGACGCCGTGGCCGTGACGTACGCCCCTGGGCTCGTGGGGGCGCTCGTGGTGGGCGTGGCGTTCGCCAAGGGTGCAGCGTGGGCGGCAGACAAGCCGTTCATCGGCGTGAACCACCTGGAAGGCCACCTGTACGCGAACAAGATCGGCACGCCCGACTTCGCGCCGCCGGCCGTGGTGTCGCTCGTGTCGGGCGGCAACACGCTTTTGGTCCACATGAAAGGATGGGGCGACTACGAAACGCTGGGCGCCACCATCGACGATGCGGTGGGGGAGGCGTTCGACAAGGTGGCCAAGGCCCTGGGGCTGGGGTATCCCGGCGGTCCTGTCGTCTCGAAGCTGGCCGCGCAGGGCGACCCTGCGGCCATACCGTTCCCTCGCGCCATGTTGCATTCGGGCGACCTGCGTTTCTCGCTGTCCGGGCTGAAGACGGCCGTGGTCACCTACCTCAACAATGAGCGGGCCGTCGGCCGCGAGCCCGACGTGGCCGACGTGTGCGCCAGCTTCCAGCAAGCCGTTGTGGACGTGCAGGTGGCGAAGGCGCGCACCGCGCTCGAGCAGACCGGCGCGCCCACCTTCTGTCTGGGCGGCGGCGTGGCGGCGAATCCGGTTCTGCGTGCGGCCTACGAGCGGCTGTGCGCCCAGATGGGTGTGCGCCTGGTGCTGCCTCCCCTGAGCGCCTGTGGCGACAACGCCGGCATGATCGCGCTCGTGGCGCTCGACCGCTACCGGCAGGGCAGGTTCTTCGGCCTGAACGCCGACGCGCAGGCCCACGCCAGCTTGGACGAGCCGTACTAACAGACGTGCGCAGCCCGTGCGTGCGAACGGGCTGCGCACGTCCGCACGCACGATGAATGCAGGCTGCGAGTCGCCTGCAAGTCCGCCTTGCGCGACCCGCGCCGCGCCGCCGCGCGTAGGAGGGCGTCTGCGTTGCAGGGACGCGCTCGGGAATGCCTGCGTTGTAGACGCGAGCTTGGGGAGCGTTTGCGTTGCGGGGGGGGGGCGGGTCGTGCGTTGACGGCCGCGTCTACGCGCGCTTGGGGAACGTGAAGCAGGCGAGCACGAAGGCGACGACGATGCAGCCCATCACGCACCAGAGCGTCACCGGGAACCCGAACGCGTCGTTCAGCGTACCCCACAGCGCCGTGCCCAGACCGAATCCCACGTCCATCATGAACAGGAACAGCGCGTTCGTGGCGCCCCAGCGGTGCGAGGGCGAGCTCTTCACGGCCACCGATTGCGCCACGGGCATGCTCACGCCCAGGCACACGCCGTAGAACGCGCCTGCCGCGTTAAACAGCACGAGGTTGGACGGCGCGGCCAGGAACAGCGCGAACGTCACGATGCCACATACAGCGGCGACGCCGAATATCTTGAGGGGCGCCACCCGGTCCATGTACGCGCGCGAGCTGATGCGCATGAGGATCATACTGATGGCCGTGATGGTGAAGAACAGCCCGGCGTTCTCGACGCCGATGGACAGGCCGTACAGGCTGGCGAACGAGATCACGAAGCCGAACACGGGGCTCATCATGAACACGGGGATGGCGCCCGAGAGCGCGCGCGGCTCGAACACCCGTCTCAGCCCGCGCTCGGCGGGGGCCTTTCCCTCTCTCGCGCTCCCGGTCGCTGTTGCGGCCTTTTCTCCGACTGCGGGGGTTTCGCCGGCTGCCGCAGCGACCTCCCGTTCGGCGCGCTCCCGCTCCCAGCGCAGACGATAGGCCGAAGTCTCGGGGAGCTTCTGCGGATTGCTCTCGTAGCGGCAGAAGAACGCGGTGCACAGGCCGATGGCGGCGACGGCGGAAAAGCACCAGTACAGGTTTTCGGGCGGGTCGGTGGACACCAGGAACAGCGCCAGCGCCGGCCCGACCGTCATGGCGAGCGCTTGTCCGAGCCCCGCATAGCCCAGGCCCTCGCCCAGCCGCTGCATGGGCAGCACGTCGGCAGCCGCCGTGGACGAGGCGGCGACGGCGGCCGAAAAGCCCACGCCTTGCAGGCAGCGGAACACCGTCAGCGGCATCGAGCCGCCGACGAGCGCCGGTCCGAGGGCGCCTATGAACAGGACGGCTGCCCCGAACACCATGACGACGATGCGTCGCCCCCGGTCGATCAACGGCCCGACGAACAGGCGCGTGGTGGCGGCCGACACGGAGAAGATGGCCATGAGGAAGCCGGCATAGGCCGCCGTGCCGCCCAATTCGGTCACGTACACCGCCGTGCCTGCGTTCATGCCTTGCGAGGTGAGGAAGCAGCAGAACGTCAAAAGGATGAGCAGCACGAACACGCCCGACCACAAACGTGGCCGCGCCGCTTCGACCGTGCGCTCGTCGGCCTTTCGCGCCCTTGCGTCTGCGCGCGGCTTGGTGGAACCGCCTTTCGTGCAGCTTGCAGCAACGCCATCCGGCTCGCTGCCGCTTGCTGCAGCACCGTCATTGGCCGCAGCGCCAACAGCGCCTTCGCACGCCAGGCTTTCGTCTTCTTCGTATGCTCTCCATTTCCCCATGTTCCCATGATAGTCCTCTTGGGCCCTCAAGGACAATCGAATGCGGCATGCGGACGCAATCAGGTCTCGATGCTCCCTAAGGGTTGCCGAGCGGGTGCGGTTTGCGTGCGTGGAGTCCGGTTCGGTGATTGCATTTCGCAATACCCCGATTGCACCGCATGGTCGACGTATGCATCGCTATTTCAGCTATATAGTCAAGGGTTCTTACAATGGGGACGCATGGAAAGGAATGAGAAAAAAGGAGGACTGAAGTGGAAATCAGGCGTCGCGTTTTTTTGAAAGGGGCGGCTTTGGCTGGCGGAGCCATGGGAGTGGCCGAGTTGGCAGGATGCTCGCCTGCCGAAGACAAGTCGTCTAATTTGATCTGGGACAAGGAAGCAGACCTCGTTGTTGTGGGCGGTGGCACGGGGCAGGCGGGCGCAGCGTTTGGCGCCTATTTGGGTATGAAGGCTACCTTGCTCGAAAAGCGCGAAATGGTAGGTGGTGCCATGGCGTTTTCCAAATCGACGTAACGCTGCGAGAGCAAGTTCGCTTCTGGAAGGGTTTTGGATTTGAGGTTCAAGCCTTCGCCGAAAAACGCGTTCGCCTGCAGCGTCATGTAGTCGTACCACTTAGCATTGGGAATGACTATCGTGGTGTTCTCGAGATCTTGTCTTTCCAGATGCTCTGCTTCAGCGAGTGGGTTCGATTTCGTGACGAAGAAGGACAGTGTGTCTTTCCCTGCATACAGGCTGCTGGCGTTGTTCGCATCGGCGATGGCTTTGATTTCGGGAAGGAAACTGAAATCATAAGGAGTCGTGATGTCAACGACCCCTTCGATCACCTCGTCGAGCGGCAAAGGAGATATGTCGTGCATGGGTATCTCCACCAGCTCGAACGGGATAAGATCCTGCTTGGACAGGAACTCGTTCAGAAAGGGGATCTCGCCGGTGGCCTTGATGCGCACAGGAGGCGCATGGCGCGAGATGTGGCGGCACCGTTCGATCGTCTCGTCGTAAAGGGCGAGGGCGTCTTACATGTTCGAGAGGAACTCCTGACCGGTCGGCCTCGCGCTTTTCGATGTCTTGCGGCGAGGTTGCATCAATGCCAGCGGCCCATCGAGGAGGGGTGCGACGGGCCGCTGGCGAGAAGGGAATGGTGCTTGCTATTCCTGGTTCGCCATATGATCTACAGCGATGATGCCGAATACGAAGGCGGGGCCAATGGTGCCGCCTTCGCCGCCGTACGACGGTCCAGGGCCACCTACGCCGGCGCAGTTGCCCATGGCGTACAGCCCTTTGATGGGCTCTCCAGCCACATGCATGACCTGTGCGTTTCCGTTTAAACGCGGTCCCCCTATGGTGCCGACTGTGCCGGCTGACATGGCAACGGCGTAATAGGGCGGCTGTTCCAGCGTTTTCAAAGGAATGGGATCCATGCCCATGGAGCCCACTTCGCCGCGGTGGAACAGCGGATCCTTCCCCTCGGCTGCATAAGCGTTGTATTCCTCGACGGTTTTCACGAACTGGTCAACGTTGATGTCGATTGCCTCTCCCAATTCCTGGAGGGTTTCGGCCTGGTAAACGTATTCTTCTTCGGGGATGTCGGGAACCGGGTAGCCCCAGGAAGCGCAGATACCCGTGATCCCGCCTATTGCGTCGTAGCATCGCTGATCGCAGATCCACCAGGCCGGGTCGCACGAATAGCCTTCGTCTCCGAAGTTGTTGTAGCCGCCGAACGTATTGTTGCGCGACATGTAGCCGGCGTCCTCTCGGCAGAAACGACGTCCGTTCTGATCGACGATGATGGAGCCTGCCGCATTGCAGTTCGCATTGCCGGCCTGGCACACCATCGTTTCGTTTTCACGTGCGTATTGGGCGTGGTAGGTGTAGTTCGGCATGCCGAACGTTTCGGTCATCAGGCTGAGCTCGGCACCTACTGCCTGCACCATTCTCAGGCCGTCTCCGCGGTTCTCAGGCCAGGAGATGGCGTTGCCGACGGGAATGGGTACGCGCAGGTAGGTATTCATCAGGTGCTCATCCCACTCGAAACCACCCGTTGCAAGCAGAACGCCTTTGTTCGCCTTGATGCGTATTTCCTTTTCGCTCTTGTCGGTGGCCACGATGCCTATCACTTCGGGTACCGCATCAGAGGATTCGCGCGTGGTTATCAGCCTTTGTCCACGTGTCTTCGTAAGAACTTCAACACCCAGGCTTTCGCATGCTTGCGAAAGCGAGGCGTTCATGCGCTGTCCCCCGGCGGCAGAGACGTCCGAGCCGTCATTATCGCCCATGACCTGGCAGCTGCGGCCTATGACGTCTGCCCCTTCCCAGTTGGGCTGATACTGCCCGTTGCGCGGCAGCGGTTGGATGTTGACTCCGTTCGAGGTCAAGACGTCGACAACTTTCTGCGTGTTGGCAAGATACGCCTCGACGAGCTCTTCGTTGTCCATGCCCATCTGCATGTGGTCGAGGTACTTCTTGGCGAATTCGTAGCTGTCGCCGTTCTCCTGAGAGAAGGAAGTGTTCGCCAGCCAGGCGTTGCCGCCCGAATACGCCATGGCGCCGCCCACCATATCGCGCGCCTCGATCAGGATGACGCTCATTCCGGCGGCTGCACCGGCGATGGCTGCCGCCTGCCCCGTGCCGCCGCCCACTACAACGAGGTCGGCCTCCTTGTCCCATGTGCCGTTATCCTGCGAGCTTGCCTCGCCGCTCGAGCAACTGGCCAATGTCCCCAGCCCCAGCGTGCCTCCGAGCGCCGCCGCTCCTACGAGGAAGCTCCTTCGCGTCAGTTCCATGTTCATCTCCCTTTCCTCTGGCTTTTCGTCTTGCCTTTCGGCCGGAAACAAGTATAGAAAGCTGCGATTCGATAGGTGAAATGACGATTGTCGAAGTGGCCATCCCAGGCTTGCATGCGTCCATCACGTTTCCTTATACAAGCTTCGATCGGCGGTTTGCTGCAAAATTCGACGTGTTAGAATGAGCAGGGCTGCGCCTGCCGGGCGTGGATGGAGAGGTGCTGTTCCGAGAGGGTTTGACCAATGAGGCTTGAAACGTTGCGCGAGTTCGTGGTGTTCGCGAAGTGTCGGAACTTCAGCGCCGCCGCGCAAGAGTTGCATTTGTCGCAGCCGGCCATGAGCGTGCATATATCCAACCTGGAAAAGGAACTGGGCTTCAAGCTGGTTGACAGAAGGCGCGGAGCCGAGCTCACCCCCGCAGGGCTTCGGTTTCTTTCTGGCGTGCAGAACGCTCTGGCTAGTTATGACGAGGCCGTGCGCGACTGTGGCGACTTGGTGAAAAGTTATCCCCCTGTCCGCATCAAGACGACGGGGGACATCCCCTTCCTCCCTGATTTGCTGGCGCGTGCGGGCGGCATTCCGTTCGAGTTGGTGGAAATCTCGATAGACTCGCTTCCACCCCTTGTCGAACTTGACAAGGAAATCGTGGATATGAGCACTTGCTACGACTTCTCGTTTTCGACAGAACTGAGTGCCGATGCCGAACGGCGAGGCATCGCGATGGCGCGCATCGGTCAAGACCCCGTACTCATTTGCATGAATCGAGACCATCCTCTCGCGTCGCATTCTGTCCTGCGAAGAGAGGACCTGCGTGGGGTCACCGTGGCCATCACGAGCAATAAGTGGTACGACTTCATGGTGGCTCAGGTGCTGCACCTACTCGGCGAGGATCTAAACCTGGGTTTCCGCATGATTTCCGTGGCCAGCCCTTTGGCGCTTCGCTACATCGACCTGGGCGATGCCGTTGCTTGTTGCGGCATAAACACCGAAGCGCTCACCGGGCGCGACGACGTGGTGCTGTTCGACGAGCTGGACGGCAAGCCGCTCGTGTTCGACCAGGTGATAGCCTATCGTGCTGAAGATCCCAATCCCAATGTGCACGCCTTGGTGGAGATGTTTTCGTCTTAACCTCATCTTAATGCGGGCGCAGTGGTCTTAACGCCGCCTTCATGCGCTTCTTTCTATCCTACAGTGCGTGGCGCGGACCCGTCTGCGCGCAGCCGTGGTGTCTCCCGATGCGCCTTCGGCGGCTGTCGCGCTTGTTGGATTCCGCGCGCGGTCATGTAGGAGAAGAAAGGAAAACGATGGAATTCGTGATCGGTTTCGTCGGGGTGCTAGGCGTGGCAGCGGTTGTCTACCTGCTGTTCGTGCTTTTGCGAGGGGGCGATGAAAGGTGATGGACGAACTGCTGGAATATGGCATTTACTTGGCGCTTCTCGTCGCCATCGCCATCCCGCTCTCGGCGTATATCAACAAGGTAATGGCAGGCGAACGCACGCTGTTCTCTCGCGTGCTCGTCCCGGTGGAAAACGTCGTCTACCGATGCATCCGCGTCGATAGAACGGAAGAGATGGGATGGAAGAAGTATCTGGTCAGCACGCTTGCCTTCTCGCTGATCTGCCTGGTGGGGCTTACTGCCATCCTCATGCTGCAAAACCTGCTGCCTGGTAATCCCGAAGGCCTTCCGGGCCTGACGTGGGACCTCGCCTTCAATACGGCGGCAAGCTTCGTGACCAACACGAACTGGCAGGCGTACAGCGGCGAATCGGCTTTGAGCTACTTCTCCCAGGCACTTGGGCTGACGGTTCAGAACTTTGTGACGCCTGCCGTCGGTCTTGCCGTCATGTTCGCGCTTTTCCGCGGCATCGTGAGCGAGGGGAGCACCTCGCTTGGCAACTTCTTCGTCGATGTCACGCGGGCCACGCTGTTCGTGTTGATCCCCCTGTCTCTGGTGGTGACCATGATCGACGTGTGGCAGGGTTCTCCGCAGAACTTGAGCGAGTATCAGGAAGTGCAGCTGCTGGAGCCGGTGGGCGTGGACGAGGAAGGCAACATCGTTGACGCCGACGACCCGTCCGCGGTCGAGGTGGTTGACAAGTCCGTCGTGCCCATGGGCCCGCAGGCCAGCCAGGTGGCCATCAAGCAGCTGGGCACGAACGGCGGCGGCTACAACGGCGTGAACTCGGCCAGTGCGCTTGAGAATCCCACGCCGCTTTCGAACCTGGTGCAATGCTTGTCGCTCCTGATCATTCCGGTGGCCTGCGTCTTCAGCTTCGGGCGTTTCGTGGCCGACCGTCGGCAAGGACGAGCCATATTCGCCGTCATGTTCATCCTCTTGGTGGTCGGGCTGGTGGTCATCGCCATGTTCGAACAGACGGGCACGCCGCAGCTTGCAGCCGACGGCCAGGTGTACATGGGCATGGAGGGCCAGTCTGGCGGCAACATGGAAGGCAAGGAGACGCGCTTTGGCGTGACGGACTCGTCGCTGTGGGCGGCCTTCACGACGGCCGCATCGAATGGCTCGGTCAATTCCATGCACGACAGTTACACGCCGATCGGCGGCATGGTGCCCATCATCCTCATGGCGCTTGGCGAAGTGGTCTTCGGCGGCGTTGGGTGCGGCCTGTACGGCATGCTCGGCTTTGTTTTGCTGACGGTGTTCATTGCAGGCTTGATGGTGGGCCGTACGCCCGAGTACCTGGGCAAGAAGATCGGCCCGCGGGAAATGCGCATGGCTGCGGTCCTGAGCATGACCACGCCGCTTCTGATCCTGGTTTCGTGCGCGCTCATGTGCCTGGATCCTGCGACCATGGACAGCCTCAACAATTCGGGTGCCCATGGTTTCTCCGAAGTGCTGTACGCGGCGACTTCCGCCGGCGGCAACAACGGGTCGGCCTTTGCGGGATTCAACGCCAACACGCCGTTCATTAACGTGGTGCTGGGTCTGGAAATGCTGGCGAACCGCTTCATCCCCATCGTCGCCGTGTGCGTGCTTGCCAACAGTCTGTGCACGCGTCCCAAGGTGGCGGTGAGCGCGGGCACGCTTTCCACTAGCAATGCCCTGTTCGTGTTCCTGCTCCTTCTCATGGTGCTGCTCGTTGGGGCGCTCACGATGTTCCCGGCGCTTGCGCTGGGTCCTGTGGCCGAGCACCTGATGATGGTGCTGTAGAAGGTCGGGTGAGAGAAAGATGACAACTATGGAACATGCTGCAACGCGCCAGCAGGCTGCGCGCGCCGTGGCCGATGCGTTCAGGAAGCTTGCTCCGCGCGAGCAGGCGAAAAACCCGGTCATGCTGATGGTGTACGTGTCGGCGATACTCACGCTGGGACTCTTCGTCCTGTCGCTCTTCGGCATCTCCGACACCCCTTCGGGCTTCACGCTGGCCATCAGCGTCATTCTGTGGTGCACGGTCCTGTTCGCGAACTTCGCGGAAGCGCTCGCCGAAAGCCGGGGCAAGGCCCAGGCCGACGCCCTGCGCGCCGCCAAGCGCGACGTGGTCGCGCACAAGCTCAACGAGGGCCTGGTGGCGAAGGGAAGTCATGTGGACGACCCGGCCGGCTTCTTCCTTGCTCAGGCCGAAGAGGTGAACTCTGTCGCCTTGAAGAAGAAGGACCTGTTCTTCGTGCGGGCGGAAGAGCAGATTCCCGCAGACGGAGAGATCGTCATGGGTGCCGCGTCGGTGGACGAAAGCGCCATCACGGGCGAGTCGGCCCCGGTCATCCGCGAGGCTGGCGGCGACCGCTCCGCCGTTACCGGAGGCACTACCGTGCTTTCGGACTGGCTGGTGGTGCGGGTTACCGCCGATGCGGGCTCCAGCTTCTTGGACCAGATGATCGCCATGGTGGAATCGGCTGCCCGCAAGAAGACGCCGAACGAGCTGGCGCTCGAAATCCTGCTGGTGGCACTCACGCTGGTGTTCCTCATCGTTTCGATATCGCTGTTCGCGTTCAGCGACTTCAGCGCCATTCAGCAAGGCGCGCTGAATCCGACGGCCGTGACGTCGCTGGTCGCCTTGTTCGTGTGCCTTGCGCCCACGACCATCGGCGCGTTGCTCTCCGCCATCGGCATTGCCGGCATGAGCCGCCTCAACCGCGCGAACGTGCTGGCGATGAGCGGCCGTGCCGTGGAGGCTGCGGGCGATGTGGACATACTCCTGCTGGACAAGACGGGCACCATCACGCTCGGCAACCGCCAAGCCACGGAGTTCATTCCCGTCGATGGCGCCACCGAGCGTGAAGTCGCCGATGCCGCGCAGCTGGCGAGCCTTACCGACGAGACGCCCGAAGGACGCAGCATCGTGGTGCTGGCGAAGGAGCGCTTCGACATCCGCGCCCGCGCGCTGGAAGGGTCCGGCATGGTGTCCATCCCGTTCACGGCGCAGACGCGCATGAGCGGCGTGGACTTCGAGGGCCACGAGATCCGAAAGGGGGCGGCCGATGCCGTCAAGAGTTATGTGGAGTCCCACGGAGGCTCGTACAGCACGCAATGCGCCTTGGCGGTTGAGAATGTCTCCCGCGCAGGTGGCACTCCGCTGCTTGTTGCTCGCGACCATCGTATTCTGGGCGTCGTCCATCTGAAGGACATCGTGAAGCAGGGCATCAAGGAGAACTTTGCCGACCTGCGCACCATGGGCATCAAGACGGTCATGATCACGGGCGACAACCCCATGACGGCCGCCGCCATTGCCGCCGAGGCCGGTGTGGACGACTTCATTGCCGAGGCCACGCCCGAGTCGAAGCTGGCAGCCATCCGCCAATACCAGGCCGAAGGCCACATGGTAGCCATGACCGGCGACGGCACCAATGACGCGCCGGCGCTTGCGCAGGCCGACGTGGCCGTGGCCATGAACAGCGGCACCCAGGCGGCCAAGGAGGCCGGCAACATGGTGGACCTCGATTCCAATCCCACCAAGTTGATCGACGTCGTGCGCATCGGCAAGCAGCTTTTGATGACGCGCGGCAGCCTGACCACGTTCTCCATCGCCAATGACGTGGCAAAGTACTTCGCCATCATCCCGGCTCTGTTCGCCCCGCTGTACCCGGCGCTCGATGCGTTGAACATCATGCACCTCACCAGCCCGACGACGGCCATCATGGCGGCGGTCATCTACAACGCGCTCATCATCGTGGCGCTCATCCCCCTTGCGCTCAAGGGCGTGAAGTACCGCGAGGCCACCTCGCAGAGTCTGCTTTCGCGCAACCTGCTGGTGTACGGCGTGGGAGGCATCATCCTGCCCTTCGTGGCCATCAAGGTCCTCGACATGGGCCTGACGGCGCTGGGCCTGTCCTAGGCGCCGGTCCTGCCGAGGGGCTGCCCGCCCGCCGCGTTGTTGCAGGCGGCGGGTCGCCCCCGGACGCGGGACGGCGCAACCCGTCCCGCCGGTCGCGGCAACGGGCGGCAATATGGGGAATGGAAAGAAAGGAACCTGATCATGAAAAAAGCGAAGACGTGGGGAAGCGCGGCACTGTTCTTCGTGGTGACGACCGTGCTTTGCGGCGTGATCTACACTGCGGTGTGCACGGGCCTTGCGCAGCTCATCTTCCCTCATCAGGCCAACGGCTCCATCATTGAAGTCGATGGCACGGCATACGGCAGCGAACTGGTGGGCCAGCGGTTCACCGACGACACGCACCTGTGGGGCCGCGCGATGAACCCGTCGGTGGGCACGTTCACCGACGACGAAGGCGACGACGTCCTGTGGTACGGCGCCTCCAACAAGAGTCCCGCGAGCGACGAGTTCGCCGAAACGGTGCAGGAGCGCATCGACGCCATCAAGGCTGCCCATCCCGAAAAGGGCGACGAGCCGATTCCCAGTGACCTGGTAACCAATTCGGGCAGCGGCTTCGACCCGCACATCTCTCCGGCGGCCGCCGAATACCAGGTGGAGCGTCTGGTGAGGACCACCGGCAAGTCTGCCGAGGAGATCAGGGCCATCATCGACGCCTGCACGGAGCCTCTTCAGTTCGGCGTTTTGGGCGACGAGCGCGTCAACGTGCTCAAGGTGAACCTGATGCTTGACGGCATCCTGCCTGTGGAATAGGGCCGCGGCGCTGGGGCCGCGCAGGAAGCCGCCGCGCGGGAGGCCGTGGCCGCTGCGGTCGTGCGGGAAGCCGCCGCAGCGCGGCTGCGGCAAAGGCCCTGGCAAGGGCGGAAGCGGAAGCCTCCGGCAAGGCTTCTTGGCCTTTGGCCCCGCCCTTCTTCCTGGACGCCTCCCCTCCGGCGCCTGGGAAGAAGGGCGGGGCTGTTTGCATGCAGGTCGCCCTGCCGTGCTATCATGGTGGCGGCATCGAACCGACAGTGGGTGGAATCATGGACTACGAAGCAAAACGGGATCCCGACGCCATTCTCAGGCAGATCGTCGAGGCCGAGGCGGCAGAGGGCGATACGCGAGGAAAACTCAAGATCTTCTTCGGCTATGCCGCCGGCGTGGGCAAGACGTACGCCATGCTGGAAGAGGCCCACGAGGTGCTGGCAAAGGGTTTCGACGTCGTGGTGGGTTACGTGGAGCCCCATACGCGTGCCGACACCATGGCGCTGGTGGACGGGCTCGAGCAGATTCCGCCGTTCGAAGTGCGCCATCGCGGCATACTGCTCAAGGAGTTCGATCTCGACGCCGTGCTGGAGCGTCATCCCCAAATAGTGCTCGTCGACGAGTTCGCCCACACGAATGCTCCCGGAAGTCGCCACCGTAAGCGCTACCAGGACGTGGAGGAGCTGCTCCGTGCGGGCATAAACGTGTTCACCACGGTGAACGTCCAGCATCTCGAAAGCCTGAACGACAAGATAGCCGCCATCACGCACGTCATGGTGAACGAACGCATTCCCGACCGCGTGTTCGACGAGGCGGCGTCCGTGGAACTGGTGGACATCGAGCCGGACGACCTCATAGAGCGCCTCGAGGCGGGCAAGATCTACCTGCCCTCCCGCGCCCAGACGGCCCTTGCCAATTTCTTCACGCAGAAGAACCTGGCAGCCTTGCGCGAGATCGCCCTGCGCCGCATGGCCGAACGCCTCTCCCGCAAGGCTGAAACCTCTGGGGCGGGCCAGCGGGTTGAGGCGGGCGAAGACGTGCTGGTGTATGTGACGGAGGATGCGGGCAACGTGAAGGCCATTCGCGCGGCGGCGAACATGGCCGAGGCGTACCGGGGCTCCTTCACGGCGCTGATCGTGGAGACGTCTCGCAGCGAGAAGTTTACGTCGGCGCAGCGCGGCGCCTTGCGCTCGAACGTCGATCTGGCAGAAGAGCTGGGCGCCCACGTGGTCACCCTGCATGGGGACGACATAGCGCGGCAGATTGCGCAATATGCCGAAACGGCCGGTGTCACACACGTGGTGGTAGGCAATTCTTCGTCCGGGTTCCGCATGGGGCTGTTCGGCCGCGAGGGCCTGGTGAACCGCCTCACGCGCCTGGTTCACGGCCCCATAGTGGACGTCGTTTCCATCAAGGACCTTCCCGCCCAGTACGGAAGGCTGCGCGAGGAGCGTGGCCTGCGCATCACGTTGGGCGACGTTTGGAAGGCAGTGGCCGCCGTGGTGTTGGCAACCATCCTCGGCATGCTCATCTATTCGCTGAACATGGCCAGTTCGGTCATTCTCACGCTCTATTTGCTGGTTGCTCTCCTGTTTGCGACCAAGGCCGACGGGTTCTTTTTCGCGGTTCTGGTGTCAATAGGCAGCATGTTCGCCTACAACTTCTTCTTCACGATGCCCCGTTTCACCTTGCATGCCTACGGCCTGAACTACCCATTCGTCTTCGGCTTCCTGCTCTTGGGGACGCTGTTGGCGACGTCGCTTGCCGTGCGGATGAAAAGCCAGACCGAGAGCACGGCCCGACGCGCTTATCGCATGGAGGTGCTTCTGGAGTCGAGCCGCACCATTCAGTCTGCGCCCGACCTCGAATCCTGTTTCCGCTTGGCTGCTGGGCAGATCATCAAGCTGGTCAATCGTCCGGTCGTCATGTACCGCGTCGGATCCGAAGGGCACTTGGAGAAGCCGGAGGTCTATGACGCGCCCGGGACAAAGGGCTCTGCCATGACCGAAGCCACCTTTGCCTCGCCGGCTCAGGCCAGCCTTGCCTCTTCTGCCGAAGCGGCCGTGGCGTTTTGGGTCGCCTCGAACAACGAACGCGCCGGCGCCACCACTGACACCCTGGTCGATGCGCGCTGCCTGTACCTTCCCGTTGCGGCCAAGAACACCGTGTACGGCGTTTGCGGCATTCTGATGAACGACGCCGACAGCAACGATGATTTCGGCGCGTTCGAGAAGAACCTGCTGCTCATGATCGTGGGCGAATGCGGACAGGCGGCCGAGCAGATCGTGTCGGCCGAAGAGCGCCGCGCCATGGAGGTGAAGGTGGAGAAGGAGACGCTGCGCTCCAACCTGCTCCGCACCATTTCGCACGACCTGCGTACGCCGCTCACCAGCATTTCCGGAGATGCCGACATGCTTTTGATGGATGGCGAGGGCATGGAGCGCGCCCAGCGCGAGCGCCTGTACCGCGACATACACGACGATGCGCAATGGCTGATCGCGCTCGTGGAGAACCTGCTGTCCATCACGCGCATCGACAACGGCACCGTGGAAATCAACCGTCAGCCCGAACTGGTGGCCGACGTGGTGCGCGAGGCGCTCGCGCACATTGATCGCCGGGCGGGCGAAGGGCGCGTGCAGGTGGACGTGGCAGACGAGCTGCTGATGGCGGACATGGACGCACGCCTGATCATCCAGGTGGTAGTGAACCTGGTGAACAACGCGCTTTCCTATTCGCCGCCGGAAGGACGCGTCGTCGTGACGGCACGCGCCGCCCACGAGGGGGATGCGGCGTGCGTGCGCGTGGCGGTGACCGACGAAGGTCCGGGCCTTTCCGAAGAGGACCGCCGACACATCTTCGACCTGTTCTACAATGGATCCACCGGCAGACCGAGCGGCAAGAGCGGCGACTTCAAGCGCGGCATGGGACTGGGCTTGCCGCTGAGCCGCTCCATCGTGGAGGTGCACGGCGGGCGGCTTGACGTCCGCAATGTGACGCCTCATGGCTGCGAGTTCTCGTTCGTCTTGCCGGCCGTGGACGCTGCAAGCGTCATGGGGGCGGAGCGGCGGGAAGAAGGCCTGCCGCAGGGGAAGGTGGAAGAGCTGCCGCAGCCGCCTGCGGCGGAGTTGTGCGAAGAGGGCCCGCGTCAGGAGGTGCCGGCGGGTCAGCCGCAGCCGCCTGCGGCGGGCGGCGAGGAACGGACGGAGGAGGCGCATGGCTGAAGGATACCGGATACTCGTGGTGGAAGACGACGCCGCCGTGCGGCGCCTGGTCACGACGACGCTCGACATGCACGGCTATGCGGTGCGCGAGGCCAAGACCGCGACGCAGGCGCTTCTGGAGCTGTCGTCGCAGGCGCCCGATCTGGCCATCTTGGATCTGGGACTGCCAGATGGCGACGGCGTGGACGTTATCCGTTCGTTGAGGGGCTGGTCGGCGTTGCCGGTCATCGTGCTGTCTGCGCGCCTGGAGGACGCCGACAAGGTGGCGGCCCTCGACGCCGGCGCCGACGACTACCTGGTGAAGCCGTTCTCGGTAGAGGAGCTGCTCGCCCGCGTGCGCGTCGCCCTTCGCCGCCTGGAGCGCGAGCGCGTGCTGCAAGGCGGTCCCGAAGAGGCCGTGTACGAGAACGGCGCATTGCGGATCGACTACGCTGCGGCCTGCGTCACGCGTGACGGCGAGGAAGTGCATCTCACGCCTTCGGAGTACAAGCTGCTCTGCCTGCTCGCACGCAACACCGGCAAGGTGCTCACGCACAACTACCTGCTCAAGGAGGTGTGGGGCAGCGCCCTCGCGTCCGATCGCTCGTCCTTGCGCGTGTTCATGGCCACGCTGCGCAAGAAGATCGAGCCGGACCCGGCCAATCCCGTCTATATCCAGACCCACGTGGGAGTCGGCTACCGCATGCTGCGCGTGGAATAGGCCTGCCGCGCCGACTGGTGCTGCCCACCACTTGGTGCCGCACGCCATCTGGGGCAGGCGCCACCTGGTGTGCGCGGGCGCGGGGCAGGTGGCGCCAGGCCCGGAAGGGCGCGGCTTCGGCTGCTGCGGAACACGGCAGGGGAGGGCTGCTGTTCGCGGCTACGCTTCCTCGGGTTTCCTTGCCACGTGGACGGCGGCGATGCCGCCGGTATAGTTCTTCCAGGCCACATCTGCGAACCCGGCGTCGCGCATCAGGTCGGCCAGGCCCTGCTGGTCGGGGAATGCCTTGATGGAGCGCGCCAGGTACACGAATCCCTCGCGGTCGCCCGTGATGAGCCCGCCCCAGAACGGGATGAGGTGCTTGAGGTAGAAGTTGTACAGCGCACGCCACACGGCGTTCGGCGGCGTGGAGAACTCCAGGCACACGAGCGTCCCGCCGGGCTTGAGCACGCGGAACATCTCGGCGAGCGCGCGCGGCCGATCGGGCATGTTACGGATGCCGTACGCCATGGTCACGGTGTCGTACGACGCGTCGGCATAGGGGATGTCCTGCGCGTCCACCACCTCGAAGTCCACGGGCACGCCGTCCGCCGCGCCGTCGGCGTAGTGGGCGCGCGCCACGTCGAGCATCTCGTTCACCAGGTCGGTGCACTGGATGTGGCGCGGGTGCTTCGCGCGCGCCACGGTGAACGTCACGTCGCCCGTGCCGCCCGCGATGTCGAGCACGTCGGCGTCCGCTTTGATGGGGGCCTGCCGCATCATGCCGGCGAGCCATGCCTTGTAGGCGCCGAAGCTCGACACGGCGTTGAACCGCTCGTACTTCTTCGCGATGGACGAGAAGATGTCCTTCACGCGCTCGGATGATATCTCTGCGGGCGCTTCTTTGCCGGTGGCGGTGTCGATGCTCATGGGCGCGCTCCGTTGTCGCGGGCGGGTGTGGGGCAGGAGAAGCTTCGGGCGATGCGGGCCGCTCCCAGGGCGCATGCCCGCGCAGGGAGCGCGCGTGCATGCGTTGCGAGCGTGCGGTCATGCGCCAGGAGCGCACGGGCACGCATTGAGAGAGCGTGCGCATGCACTAGGAGCGTGCGCACGCGCGCGACGTGTCCGTCGGGGACGCTCGCCGAGCGCCTGACGCACATAGCTAGGAGCGTGCGCGCGTGTGCGACGAACCCGCACGAACGCCAACGGCATCTGCAGGCCCGCGCTTCCTGACGCGATGGCTTCCCACAATGGCAAAAAACCACGAATATGCGAGTTGTTCGCCATTGCTCTCGCGCAGCGAGATTTCTCGACCTGGGGTTTTTCAATTGCGAAAAGCTCCAGTTGCCGAAAACGCCTCCAATATCCTCGCAGAACGGTGATTTTTTGCCACGAAGACGCCTCCTGGGGAATCCGCCTTCCGCTCCCTGAGTCGCCGGGAACCCGCCGTCCGTCCGCTGCCTCGCCGGCAACCCATCCGCCCCCCACGTCACGAGGAACCCGCCGCCTGCTCCCCGCGTCGTCGGCAATCCGGCTTCCGCCCGGCACGTCATCGGGAATCCGCCTTCCGGTCACGCAGCTTCTCCAGTTTGCGGGCCTCGCGGGCGCCCTTCATGCCGCCGGCTCCCTGCAGGCCGCCGGCGTCGCGCGGCACGGTGCGCTCAACTTCGCCGCGGGCATAGGCGGCCTCGCGCTCGCGCTCCTCGGCCATCATCTGCTCGAGCAGCGGGTCGCGCTCCGCCGTGCGCAGCGCCTCGTCGCGGATGGCCGCCGCCTCGCCCACGCCTACGGCCGTGCCCGCTCGACCGGCCTCCAGCTGCGCGTTCGCGGCGGGATAAGCCTCGTTTGTGTTGGCCTGCGAGAACCCGGGCGCCACCACGCTGCCGAACGCGGCCACCTGTGCGCCGCTCTCGTCGGCCAGCGCGCGGCCGTCGCCCATGCCGTCCACGGCCATGCCTTTGAACGTGCAGTTGGGCGTGCCGTCAGCGTTCCACGCGGGGGAGAGCGTGCCGTTTTCCTGGTCGGGATAGGCGATCTCGCTGGCTGCCGAACGCCACTTCCCGGCCAGCTTCGCCGCCCAGTTCGCGGGCTCGTTGGTCAGCCACAGCTTCGCCAGGTGCTTGGCATGGGTCGGCTTCACGTCGAACGCCCAGTTCAGTTCCGACTTCTCGGCCACCGTGTTCTCGGACAGGCGCTCGAACTCGGCCTTCAGCGCACCAAGACGCGCGTCGATGCGGCCCGTGCCGTTGTACAGCACGTCGTCCAGGCGGTTCATCTGCTCGCGCGCCTCGCGGATGCGTTTGTCGGTGGCGGCCGCCATCCCGGCGTCCAGGATGCCGTGTTCGCCCTTGATGCGGTTCAGGTCCAGCGCGGCGTCGTAGGTGGCGTCCACCATCTCGTCCACGCTCATGGAGGTGCTCTCGTAGTTCATGATGTGCTTCCACGAGGGCAGGATCATGCGCTCGCGATGTTCCTCGAACGTGCGGGCGCGCAGCTTGTAGCCGTACTTCTCCGGGTTGTCGAACGCGATGGACCCCACGTCCAGAAACGGCGCCATCGGCGAGGTCAGCACCACCAGGCGCGGGTCGTAGTTCACGCGCTCGTACAAATGCTGCACGTAGGCGCCCGTCTCGCGCACGCTGTCGGCGGTCTGCTTGGGGATGCCCGTCATGAAGTACAGGTCGAACCGCTCGCAGTTGGGATGCGACAGCGCGTCCACGATGGTCTCTTCCAGCTCGGCCATGCGGTAGTGTCCCTTGCCGAACGCCTTGCGCACGTCGTCGTCGTGGCTTTCGGCCGATATCTCCACCGACCAGTTCCCCAGGTTGTCGTCCAAAAGCTGGTAGAACTCGTCGCCGCCGGGCGGGGGGCCGAAGAACTCGAAGCCGATGGGGTTCACCACCTTGCCCTTGAGTCCGGTGATGAACTCGCGCGTGTAGTCCTCGCCGGCCTGCAGGAAGTCGTTCAGCACGAAGATGGGGCCCCACACGTGGTTCTGCACGTTCTCGATGTCGCGGATGAGCAGCTTCGGGTCGCGCCAGGCCACGCGCCGGCGGCCGAAGTGGTTCTTGAACGCGTAGGCGCTGCCGCCGCAGGTGGCGCAGTTGCGCGCGCAGCCGCGACAGGTGAGGCTGGCCGTGACGGGATAGGAAAGCCACCCCTTCATGGGCAGGTAGCTGGTCATGTCGTGGTGGCGCAGCACGCCTTTCATGGGGTAGGCGTAGTCCATGGAGATGGCGTCCATGTCGTCGGGTACCCACGACAGCGGGTTGATGTGGACGGCGCCTTCGGCATCCTTCCAGGTGAGGTTGGGGATGTCCGACAGGTCGCCCAGCGGCGTGTGCGTGCGGGCGCCGCGCGCCACGCGCTCCACCAGCATGCGCATGGGCTCTTCGGTGGAGTCGCCGCGGAACACGAAGTCGATGCAGTCGTACTTGATCAGGTCTTCGTGGAAGATGGACGACGAAAGCCCGCCGAACGAGATGGGCACGTGCGGGTGCAGGCGCTTGAGGATCTTCGCCACCTCGATGGAGCCGTGGCAATGAGGCATCCAGTGCAGGTCGATGCCGAACATGTGCGAATCCAGCTTGCCAAGGTTCTTCTCCACGTCGAAGTTCTTCTTGTGCAGCATCATGGACGCCAGGTTGTAGATGCGGGCGCGCAGCCCGTGGCGTTCCAGGTACTCGCACAGCGTGGTGAGCCCCAGCGGGTACATCTCGAAGATGGGCGTGGACGGCACCATGTCGGACACGGGCCCGTACATGATGGAACGCTCGCGGAAGTCGTACGTCGCGGGCGCATGGATGTATGTCATGTCGAGGGTTTGCATGCGACGGGAAAGTATAGCACGACTTCGTTTTCCCGTACCCGCGACACGAAAACCAGCCAACGGCCTACTCCTGCAGGATGACGTCCAGCATGCCTTGGCGGTCGAAGACGCCCAGCTTGCGGTAGATGCTGCCTACGTGGTGGCGCGCGGTGCTTTCGGCTATGCAGAGCTCCTTGCATAGGTAGGGCACGTTCCTGCCGCTGGCCAGCAGCACCAGAACTTCGGTCTCGCGCGCCGTGATGCCGCACTGCGCCGCCACGACCGCACAGCGCTCCTCCAGGTCCTGGCTGCGTGGCACGGTGGGTTGCGGCTGGTAGAAGCGCTGCAGGTCGCTTTGGGAGAACACGAGCGTGCCCGCCACGATCACTAGGATGGCGAACGCGGCCAAAAGCCACGTCTGGTCGTCCGGCCCCAGAACGCCGGCCTGCACCATCACGTCCACGAAGCCCAAGCCGGCAATGGTGGCCAGCCGCAACACCAGGATGGAGCAGGAAAAGAACAGCGCCACCGACCGCTTCGCCCTGAACGCCAGGTCGGCGGACACCAGCATGATGGCGATGTCCACGCAGTACCCTCCCAGTATCACCAACCCGTTTCCTAGGTAAGCCTGCGCGGGCGGCAGCACGGCGAACAGGATGAGCCCTACCGAAAGCGCGGGCACGATGGGCCGGAATATGGCGATAGGACTGGCAGCCGGCCGTTCGATGCCAATGTAGATGGCCAAGGCGATGAAGCCGGCGCCCGCCACCCAGAAGTCGCCGCGGCTCACGGCGACGTTGGGGGCGACGGCGTTCGCGTAGAACGACTCGGCCACGCCGTAGGCCAGCCCGGCGGCCACCACGGCCACCACCGCCTTGGCCACCAACGGCCGGTCCACGGCGAATTCGACCGTCGTGGGCCCTCGCCGCGTCTCGCTGCGCGACGAATGCAGGATGGCGCACGACGCCACCGGCAACAGGCACACGATTGCGGCAGCCGCCACGGAAGGCAGCGCCTGCACGCCGAAGAACAGGACGAAGGCGAACGCATACGAGGAAAGCAGGTACTGGCTCACGCGGTCGGTCGCCAGCGTGGCCCATAGCTCGCCCCACATGACCAGCAAGAACGCATTGCCGAACGCCGCAATCAGCAAAGCCGCCAAAAACAGGGCCGAAAGCGCGTCGCCGGGCGCCACTGCGCGCAGAAGCAGGCACAGCGCGGTCCCCCCGGCGCAGAGCGCGCCGGCCACCGGGAACATGCTCGCGCGGTCGATGAACGGCCCCCGGCGAAACGACAGCAGGGCCGCAACCACGAACCCGGCCGACGTGAACAGCAAGGTCCAGGCGCTCGCGCGCACGCCCATGAGCGAGGACCCGGACGGCAGCACCAACGAGGTGCACAGCACGAGCATCCACCATGCCTGCCAGAACCCTATGCCCAGAAGCCGGAACGAGAACGGCGCCCGCTCGGCGTCGCCGCGACTGGATGCGCCTTGGCATGCGCCCCGCGAATCCTGCAGACGTGCTGGCGAGCGGAGACCCCCGCGTTCTTTCCCTTTGCCCATGATGCCCTCTCCAAGGCCGAAAGCCGTGACGAAGCGCGCTTAGGCGCTGGCTGCTCGCACTCAGAATACTATGAGCGCGCGCGTTTTCCCAGCAAAAAGACATGGCAGGAACCCTGCCATTTCGGGAGGAGCCGGAAAATGGCAGGGTTCATGCGCTGCGCGGCACCCGTGCCGCGGCGTAAGGTGAGCGAGCGGCTCAAGGGAAAGCCGCGGGCGGAGGGCACGATCGCCGCCCACATCGCACAAAAGGAGGATTCCATGTCAGAGAAAAGCGCGCTTTCGCGCCGTTCGTTCTTGGGCCTGGGCGCCACGGCCGCCTTGGCTGCCGGCGCTGCGGGGCTTGCCGGCTGCGCGCCGTCGAACCCGGGTGCTGCCGATGCGCCCGCGGGCAACGGCTCCACCGAGCAGCCCGAAGCCATCGGCTTCGGCGGCGGGCAGGGCCCCACGTCCATGGGCTACGGCCGCATCCAGAACCCGTCGTTCCTCACGCCGCCAGCGCCGCTTGCCGAAAGCGACGCGGCCGAGGTGCAGGAAGCCGACGTCGTCATCCTGGGCGCCGGCAACGCGGGCTGCGCGGCGGCGGCATCGTGCGCCGACCACGGCCTGCAGGCCATCGTCCTGGAAAAGCTGGAAACCGTGCAGGGACGCGGCGGCGGCATCGGCCTGTGCAACACGAAGTTCACGAAGGCCTACGGCGAATCCATCGGCCAAGACCTCATGGTGGACATCCCCAAGGCCCAGCACCTGTGGGTGCGCAGCTGCGGCAGCCGCGTGAACGAGGCGCTGGTGTCCCTGTGGTTCAACAAGTCGGGCGAGGCGGGCGACTGGCTCATCGACAAGGCGGCCGAATACGGCGTGGAGCCCGACTCGTTCCGCGCCTACGCGCCGAAGGCCATCATCCCCGAATCGTTCTCGTATCACCAGTTCCATAAGACCGACGCAACACCGGAGTGGCCGTCCGAGTGCAGCTACTTCCAGGCGACGAACGTGCTGTACGTGGACTCGCAGGACGCCTCCAAGCACGAAAAGCCCGCCACCTACCTGTTCCAGACCACGGCGACGCAGCTGCTGAAGGAAGGCGACAAGGTCACCGGCGTGTTCGCCACCGACAAGGACGGCAAGGTCCTCCTGTTCAAGGCGAAGAAGGGCGTGGTCATCGCCACGGGCGGCATCCATGACGATCCGGAAATGGTGGACTACTACTGCGAAGAGAACGTGCACCACGTGCTGGAATGCCAGAACACGCCGGTGGGCTACTCCACGGGCGACGGCATCAAGATGGGCCTGTGGGCCGGCGGCGCCGTGCAGGACGGCCCGTTCCCGCTCATGCTGCATCCGCAGGCAGGGCTGCAGTTCCATGGGGCGTTCATGTTCCTGAACATGGAAGGCGAGCGCTTCATGAACGAGGCCACGTGGGTGCAGGGCAAGTCCATGAACGTCATGCACCAGACCGACGACATCGCGTGGTCCATCTTCGACGCCGACTTCGGCGAGCAGAACGTCAAGACGCTCGAGTTCTCGGGCGGCGGCGGGATGTTCTGGGACACCATGGGCGGCAACGTGGGCGATCCGTTCGTGGCGCAGGACTACATCGACTTCGTGAACACGGGCCTGGAAGCCGACGACGGCAAGGTGTTCAAGGCCGACACGCTGGAAGAGCTGGCGGAAAAGACGGGCATCCCGGTGGAAAAGCTGAAGGAATCGGTGGCGCGCTACAACGAACTGGTGGCAGCCGGCGCCGACGACGACTTCCACAAGCAGGCCGAATACCTGTTCCCCGTGGAGAAGGCACCGTTCTACGCGGCCAAGGTGGGCGTGGCCCTGCTGGCCATCGTGGGCGGCCTCAAGGTGAACACGGACCTGCAGGTGCTCACGGCCGAGAAGCAGCCCATCGAAGGCCTGTACGCCATCGGCAACGCCTCGGGCGACCTCTACGCCATCGACTATCCCATCAACATGGCCGGCAACTCCAACGGCCGTGCGCTGACGTGGGGCTATCTGATCGGCGACATCCTGTCCAAGTAGGCTTTGGCAGGCCGGCTGCACAGCCGGAGCAACGATCCCTGGCCGCCCGACCCCTCCCTGCGCGGCCGTCAAGGCCCTGGCGCGTGCTTCGGCACCGCCAGGGCCCCTTGTTGCCTTAGTCGTCCGACCGTGTTTCGGGCCCGCCTTGGCGCTCCGCCTGTTCGAACGTCAGGTCTTTGGGATCGAGCGACTGCATCCAGGCCAAATAGGTGTCGGGGAAATGAGACGCCAGGATGCGGTACAGGTCCTGTTGGACCAGGACGCTTGTCGCCTGGGCGGCGCCTGAAAGCGAACTGAGGTCGTCGACGGTGGGCACCCGTTCGGCGATGGCATCCGCCACGCTCTGCGCCGGGCACGCCTCGCCGAAGCGGTAAGGCTGCGTGCTGATGAAGCCCGTGTTGCGGGCACGCGCCTCCTGCATGGCTTCGAACGCTTCGTCGAAGCCTTCGTCATCTGTTCCGGGGAAGCTCACGGTCGTGCCGTAGCAGCGATATCCCCATGCGGCCAAGGGCACGCGTGGGACCAGGTCGGTGGGATTCTCTACGTTGTAGATGCTGCGGTACCGTGCATCGCCGGCCGATGCTTCGCGGGTCGAGGCCGAAGGCGCGAAGGTGTAGGCGAACAGGTTCTCGGGCGCCACCACGGGGGTGCTTTCCTCGGCGATGTCCAGCAGGTCGCGTGCCAGCAGGTTCGCGATCGATCCACCGCGGCTGTGGCCGCACACCAGCAGCTTGGTGTTCGAGGCGTCCAGCCCCTGGCTTTCCAGATAGTCCGCCAAAGCCAGCGCCACGTCCAGTTCTGCCAGACGGTAGCCGGTGTGATCGCCGGTTGCGGCAGACCAGTACGGATCGACCACGCGCGCGTCGGACAGCCATTCGGCGCCGAACGTGCCGCGCACGCCTACGAACACGAGCGTCCAGGACGCGGCCTCGTCCGCGCCTGGGAGGCTGCTGTCGCTTGCGTCCGCGTTTCCTCCTTCGCCGGCCGTCGCGAGGAGTGGGCCTCCATTGCCGCTTTCGTTCCCGTCTGACGCGGCAGGCAACGTCTTGCATGCAAACGCGTACGCCACCGTGTCTTCCTCGTCCTTCACGAGGGACTCCACTTCGTCGAGCGTCTTGCTCGTCTTGGCGAACGACGAGGTGTCGATGTCGTGGAATCCCAGCGCGGTCAGGGCCTCTTCCACGTACGGCACGTCGCCTTTCGCATCGCCGTAGTATTGCGACTCGGAATTGACCGCGGCTGAAAGCGCCATGGCGGTGGTGGCGAGCGCATGGTTGTAGACGTGCCCGTCGGCAGCGAACCAGGCGTCGTCGAAAGCGACGGAGGTAGAGGTCTTCCCTGAAGGGTTGTCGCGATCGTTTCCGGCGATGATCTCGCTGCTGTAGGAGATGTCGTATCGATGCTGCGAGGATGCCGCCGCCGAAGGCGTGCCGGCTTCGATGCCGGCCTTCACGAACGGGGAAGGGTTCATGTGCGACAGCCAGAGCGCGGCGCATGCCGCCGCTGCCGTCAACACTCCCAAGGTGGCAAGCGCGCCAAAGACGATCTTTCTGCGTAGGGACAAGGCGTTCTCCTTTGCGAATTGTTCCTTCGGGTTTCTGTGGGGCGTGTGGCTTGCCCTGTGCGAGTTCGCGCGCGCTCTACTCGGTCATTATCGCACAGCGGGGGCCGTGCGATCCTCGAACATCCGGCCGTCAGGCCATCCCTCGACCGATTGCCCTCTGTGGATTTGCAGGAGAGCGCCTCGGGAATGCTATGATACAGCGCACACGAACATGCATGGGACAAAACCGGCATGCCCGCGCGGAGAGCGTGCGGGCGCGGAAGACAGGCGGGGCAGCTATGTTATTGTGCGCACAGTATATCCTCCCCATCACATCCGAGCCGTTTCAAGACGGGGCGGTGCTCGTGCGCGACGGGGTCATCCGCGACATCGGCAAGGTGGACATGCTGAAGCTGCGCTATCCCGAAGAGGAGGTCGCCGACTTCGGGTTGGCCGCCCTCATGCCGGGCCTGGTCGACCTGCATACCCATTTGGAGAACTCGGTCATGCGCGGCATCGTGCACGACGTGCCCTACACCACGTGGATCCTGTCCGTGGCCGAAAAGAGCTCGAAGATGGACGTGAGCGACTGGTACGACTCCGCCATCCTGGGCGGTCTGGACGCCTTGTCAAGCGGCATCACCTGCGTGGCCGACATCACGGTCACGGGGGCGGCCTGCACGGCCACGCAGAAGCTGGGCCTGCGCAGCGTCATCTATCGCGAGGTGGGCGCCATGGACAAGCGACGCGTGGACTACGCCATGCGCATGGCTGAAAACGACATCATGCACTGGCGCGAAGAGGTGGATTCCAGCCGCATCACCATCGGCGTGGCGCCGGCGGCCATCTACACGTGCCATCCTTCGGTCTTCGGCCGCGTGGCGGAATTCGCCAACCGCGAGAACATGCCCGTGGCCATGCACCTGGCCGGCAGCCGCGAGGAAAGCCAATTCGTCCGGTACGGCTCGTCTCCGTTCTCGGTGCATGACATGGGCGTCAAGCGCGGCTACGTGGAGATCCCCCCATGGCTTCCCACGGGCACCTCGCCGGTGCGCTATGCGCTCAACTGGGGCGCGTTCGAGACGTCGGACGTCCTGGCCATCCATTGCGTGCACGTGGACGAAGAGGACGTGAAGAAGCTCAAGGAGTACGACGTGGCCGTCGGCGTGTGCCCGCGCTGCAACGCGCAGCTGGGCATGGGCGTGGCGCCGGTCAACGAGTTCTTGCGGGCAGGCCTGCGCCTCGGTCTGGGCACCGATTCGCCCGCCGCCGCAGACAGCACCGACATGCTGACCGAAATGCGTCTGGGCATGCTGGTGCAACGCGCGGTGGACGTGAACGAGTTCTTGGACTCGTCCACCATGTTGGAGATGGCCACCATGGGAGGCGCGCGCGCCCTGCGCCTGGACGACAAGATAGGGTCGCTCGACGTGGGAAAGCGCGCCGACGTCATAGCGGTGGACCTGTCCGGCTCGCATCAGACGCCCACCACCGACCCGGTTTCCGCCGTGGTCAACACGTGCACGGCGACCGACGTGCTCATGACCATGGTGGACGGCAAGCTGCTGTACGAAAAGAGCAGGTGGCATGTGGACGTGGAAGTGGCGAAGAACATCGCCCGCGTCATAGAGATCCGTGGCAAGTTGAGGTTGTAGAACATGGCGAGCAACAAACAACAAGGCAAGCAGCAGAAACTGACCGCGAAGCAGAAGGGCGAACGCGTGCGCGCCGCCCAAGAGCGCGAGGCGCGCGCCAAGGAGCAGCGCGAGAAGGCCGAGCGCACCAAGAAGATATTCACCATCGTGGTGTGCGTCATCCTGGTGCTGGCGCTGGGCATTCCCACCATGGCCCTTGCCGTGCTGGGCGCCTCGTAGACGCGTGGCGGCCTTCCTTCTGCAGGTATGTCCGAGTGCCCCCGCAGGACGACGAGCCGGACGGCCGCCAGCACCTGTTGCGCGTCCGTGGCGGCCCCATCCGTCTTCGCAACGCAGCCGTTCGCCGCTGAGCGGCGGAACTCCCGCTTGCGCGCTTTCCTTATCGGGTAAACGTGTGTGCGTGTACAACTGGCTCGTTTGCCGAGCAGTTTATGCTAATATAAATCGGTTGCTGCGCGAGAGACGCGGCGACCGTATGGATACGACAGTCAGACCGCACAAAGGGGATTACTTTGTTTGGTATCGGTGGAGTTGAGCTGTTCCTCATTCTGCTGTTCGGGTTCCTCATTTTCGGGCCCGACAAGCTGCCAGCCATGGCAAAGACGATAGGGGCGGCCATAGCGAAATTCAGAAGCGCCCAAGAGGAAATGAACAAGGTCATCAAGACGGAAGTGTATGACCCGAATTCCGACGAGCCCTTCAAGAACCCGCTGGAGGCGCTGGCCAAGGTGGGCGACACGGCCAAGAAGGAAGAGAAGGCGGAAAGCTTCTCCGAGCGCAAGGCGCGCTACGACAAGGAACGTGCGGCGAAGAAGGCCGCGGAGAAGAACGAAGCCGAAAAGAGCGGGGAGGCCGAAGGCGCCGCCGCGTCGGCAACCGCCACGGCGGCCGCCAAGGGCGCTACGAAGGCGAGCTCCTCCACCACGGGCACGGCCACTTCAAGCGCGGCAAAGGCTTCTTCGCCTGCCGCCAAGAAGGTGGAGGAGAGCAAGGACCAGCCGAAGTCGAAGCCCTCGGCGGCGGAGCTGTACGGCACGAAGCCTGTCGCCACGAAGACGGCCACAGCCGCGAAGACCACGGCCACGAAGACCGCGAGCAAGCCGGCTGCGGCCACGAAGCCTGCAACGGCGACGAAGACCACGGCCGCAACTGGCACGAAGGCCGCGACAACGGCGAAGACCACGGCCGCCAAGACCGCGAGCAAGCCCGCCGCCGCCAAATCCACGACCGCCAAGCCGGCGGCCACGAAAGCCGCCGCCACCAAGACGGCGGCTGCTAAGAAGACCACCCAGGCCACCGGATCCACGGCGGCTTCCGAGACGAAGAACGAAAAGGGGGAATAAGCGATGCCTATCGGTCCGGCAAGAATGCCCCTGTTCGACCATCTCGGCGAGCTGCGCATGCGCCTCGTGCG
>CAJFVW010000060.1 GCA_904420575.1 uncultured Gordonibacter sp. | reverse complement strand
CTGCAACCCGGCTTCCAACATGAAGCTGGGCAGCGGCTTCGCCCCCATCCCGGCCATGCTCGATGCCGGCGTGAACGTGTGCCTGGGCACGGACGGCATGGCGTCGAACAACAACCACGACCTCTTCCAGGATCTCTACCTCATGGCGCTTCTGTACAAGGGCGCCGCGCTCGACCCGGCCGTCGTGTCGCCCAAGCAGGTGCTCATGGCGGCCACGCGCATGGGCGCGCTGTCTCAGGGGCGTGAGGACTGCGGGCTGGTGCGCGAGGGCATGAAGGCCGACCTGTGCGTGCTGGACGTGACGGGCCCTTCGTGGAGCCCCATGACGAATCCGCTGTTCAACGCCGTGTTTTCCGGCCATGGCGCCGACGTGGTGCTCACCATGTCCGACGGCGCCGTGGTGTATCGCGACGGCGAATGGCCAGGCGTCGACGTCGAACGTGCCAAGGCCGAAGTGGAGGCCCGCGCCCGGCGCATCATCGCCGAGGTGTGACGCCGGGAGTTCGTGAGGCCGAACAGGTGGCAAGGAGGCCGCCCCTGCCTGTCAGGCAGGGGCGGCCTTGTCTGGTAGGGGTTCGCACCCGCCCGCCCTCCGCGCGCGGCTTTTGCGGCAGGACAAGGGCCCTATTCGCCAGCCGTGTCCATGCCGGCCGTGGAATGCGGGCTCAGGGCGCCGTGGCCGGCTTTGCGGCCTGGCCCCGTGGACGGCCCTGGCTCCGTCGGTGGCCTTGGCCTCGCCGACGGGCGGTTGCCGTTTCTTGATGGCGGCGCAACGGTCGCGCAACGGGAACGCGGCGCGCGCGGACGGCGCCGGTCGCGTGGGGCACAATGCTAGCGAACGAGAACCGAAGCGGGCTGCCCGCAAGACGTTTCTGCCCGAAGCCCGGATGTCCGATGCGGGAGCCGGGGGTGGCGGCGCGTGCCGCTTTGCATTCCCCTCTGCGCTCGTGCCGCCTCTGCGGCGTCGGCGCATCGGCTGGCGGGCATGCGGCCCGCATGCGACGAAAGGAACGGCCCATGGCTGCCACGATACATCCGGACCTGGAACTCCATCTTTCCCTCGAAAAGGACCATTACGAAGGCGACATCGAATCCGAGACGGAGCGCCGGTTTTCCGAGCTGGCGCCCACCGAAGTGGAGCGCGCCCGCGCCTCTTCGCAGCACGAGGACGTGCTGGAATTCTCTGTGGGAAAGGACGCCGCCGACGAGTCGCGCGACCCCGTGTGGCACGATGCGTTCACGGCTTGGCTGGCAGAAACGTTCGACCAGGCCACCGGTCTGCTCAAGCGCGAGAACGAAGCCCGTCGCAACGACGGCCGGCCCGAGCTTTCAGTGGCGCGCATCGAGGTGCGCTTCGGCGACGGCCCGGCGATCTCCCTCAAATTGGAGGACGAGGCCATTCCGCCCGAGGCTGCCGGCTTCGTGGAACGGGCGCGCGAGCTGCTGGCCGAGCATGCGTTCGGCGAGGACGTGTCGCGCGTGAGCATCCCCGGTTGCGCGATCGGGGACAGCGTCGCGTCGGAACGTGCCGCCGCCGTGGAAGACGACACGGCCGTGGCCCCCTATGCCGTGGGCGGTCCCTGCGCGGAAGACGGTGGATCCTTTGCGAACGATGCCGATGCGGAGGCGGGCCAGTCGTCAGGATCCGGGGCGGCAGATGGCATGGGCGCCTCCTCCGATCCGGCCCGGGACGCCGACGAGGCCATGCGCCGAAACGCGATCCGGCGCGCCTACGCATCGGCCGATGCGACGGAACCGGACACGCTGGGAGGCCCTGGCTTCGCCTCCGACGAGCGCAAGCGCGACGAACCCACCCAGGAAGAGATCGAGGCCGCCGTGCAGGAGGCCGAAGAAGCGCTGCGCACGGGCTCGCAGGAGGGGCCAGATGGCGTGCGGGGCACATCGACGCCCCGGTCGCATGGCGTGCCGAGCGTGCGGACCGAAGACGCCCCGCCTTCGCTCGACCAGGAAAGCCCGGCCTGCACGCCTGATGCGCGCATCTGGGAAGTGGACTACTCCGACGGCACGCACCTGCGCTACGACTCCGTGCTCGTCGAGGTCGTCCCCGTGCGCTGGTAGAAGACGGCGCGTGTGGAGGGAGGGCTGGCGCGAAGCCCTTGGGCGCTACTTGCGGCCGAACGCGCGCTTTGCGCCGTGGGCGGCCAGCGCCAGCCCGCCGCCGATGGCCAGAAGGCCCGGCCCCGGCAGAATGAGCATAGGGACGCCCACGGCGGCGATCGCGCCCCCGGCCACCAGCTGCGCAACGCCGCCCAAGCGGCCCTTCGAGGCGGATGCGCCCGCTTCTTTGTCGCCGATGACTTCGGCCTTCACGTAGGCCGGGGCAGGCGCAGCGCCTTCCGAGGCCGACCGAGGGGAGCCTGCGCCAGGGCGGGGGATCCGGGGCACGCCAGCATAGGATCCCGGCCGCCACGACGCATCGCCGTGCTCGGGGTCGGTGAACGTGTAGTAGCGGTCCGACGCCTGCTGCCCGGACGTCCGGGCAGCAGGCGCCGGGTTGGGCGCACTGCCTGGCGTAGCGACTGCAGATGCCCCGCCAACGGTTCCCGGGGCGTCGTTGGCCATGCCCGCAACAGGCTGGCTCATGCCCGCTCCGCCCCCTTCAGCCCGCAGATCCGCACTTGCCCCGTCTCTTCTGGCTGGTCGGCCTACCTGGGGGGAGTTCTGCTTTTGAGCATTCGCCGCCATGCGTTGCCGCTCACGCTCGCTGTTGTGATCTACCGGGTCGATGTCGATGATGGGGCGCGCGTTCTCGTTCATGGTGTCGTCCTTTGCCGTGGATCCATGCGTCTTGCCATCGTTTTGTTGGGCTTTCCTGCATCTTGCGGAATGCGATATCATCTTACCAGTCACCTTACGGGACGGATGCCTTGTCTGGCGGAGGTTTTCGAAACCGTCACCGTTCGGTAACGGAATCTCATCGAATACTGCAGATTCGGCAAGTTCGAACAAAGGTCGTGTGCGCGGTATCCCTCCGGACCCCCCCGGATGCTAGGATGTCGGCGGGGCGAGCGGCCCGGACACGAGCATGCCCACCCGGATCTCCCGGATGCTAGGATGCCGGGGCGTCCGAATCCCCCGGATGCCCCGGATGGCGGGATGTCCCAAACCCCCAAACCCCTAACCCCCAAACCCCCAAACCCCCAAACCCCCAAACCCCAACCCCCCAAACCCCAACCCCCCAAACCCCAACCCCCCAAACCCCAACCCCCCAAACCCTTCGGATGTTCCCGGATGCCCAGGATACCGGGATGGCGGGACGGCGAGATGCCAGGATGGTAGGACGGCAGGATGCCCGGATGCTCTGGATTTCCGTATACGCTGGCTTCTCGTCTTGGGAGACTGCTATGCCGGCGTGCATTCTCCGGTTCCCGTACGCGCTGGTTTTCTGCGAGCTCCCCGAATGCTCGTATGTTCTGACGATCGTATGCTCTGGCGGCCGGCGGACGTTTTCGGATGCCCGGGGTCGGGTGATTTGTGGACGCCCAATATCCCGGGGGATGCCGATGGCGATCCGACGTGGCGCGTCCGCCTGCGGGATGCCGATGGCAATCTGGCATGGTGCGTCCGCTGCGCCTTGTGGACAAAAACGCCCCCATTCCGTGACTTTTGCGGCTTTCGTCTTCCTTCGGTTGGGTGTTTGTCGGGAAAACACCTGCTCAAGGGCGTGTGCTTTCGATTATTTGTCGAAAAGGATAATGAATCGAGGCGATTTTGTCCAATTCGCATCGAGATCCCCCCTGTTGCCCCGTTCTAGCAAGCGCCCCCTTCGTCTCGCCTGCGTCGCTTTGTCTTGCGAACGCCTTTTCCGCCTCGTCCATGTTGTTTTGATCTCGCGAGTGCCCCTGTGCTCCCGCGCCCCGTCGCCATGTCCTTATCGCGAGCGCCCCCGCGTCCCGCAGTCCGGCAAGTGCCTACCCGCCCCGCGTTTCGCCTCTCCGTCACGTCTCCCACATCCTCTACGTCCCGCCGGTTCCCCTCGCGAGCGCCCATCTGGGTTGGCCTGCACCCGGGCGCGGCTTCTCGTCAAAAAGTCTTCTCTCGTCTTCTGCCGATCATCTGCGATGTCGGGTGCGGGCTTCCCGCCTCCGCCGATCCGAGCCTTTCGCGTTCGCAAAATGACGGGTGGCATCCGCGTTTTCTCGTCCCCTCGAACGGAAAGTACGCTACACTGACTTTCAACGGCTTTCGTGGGTTAGCTGGTACGTTCGTGTGTTTGTAGGATTCAGGCTCGAAGTGGTTCGTGCCTCGGATGCGGCAAAAGGGCACGGCCACGCAACAGGAAAGTTGGTGGTCAACATGGCAGCTCCTGCTACCGAACACGTGCGCAACATTGTCCTCGTCGGCCAAGACGGAGCCGGCAAGACCTCGCTCGCCGAGGCCATGCTCCACGTCTCTGGCAAAACGCCCCGCATGGGCACCACGCACGACGGGAAGTCCTACCTGGACTACGATCCCGAAGAGATCAAGCGCAAGTTCACCATCAGCACGTCCCTCGCTCCCATTCCCTACAAGGACTTCAAGATCAACCTTCTGGACACGTCGGGCCATCCCGACTTCATCGGCGACACGCTGGCCACCATGCAGGCGGCCGAAATGGCGCTCTTCGTGGTGGACGCGGTTGCCGGGCCACAGGTGATGACCACCAAGCTGTGGCGCGAAGCCGAGGACATGCGCCTGTCGCGTGCCGTGTACATCAACCACATCGACCGCGAGAACGCCGACTTCGACGCGGCCATGGCCACGCTGCACGCGCGCTTCGGCTCGCGTCTGGGTCCGGTCACCATTCCCATCGGCGTGGATGCCGACTTCAAGGGCGTAATCGACGTCATCCGCATGAAGGCGCGCTACTTTGACGAGGGCAGCGATTCCGAGCGCATCGAGGACATCCCGGCCGAATACGCCGACGTGGCCCAGACCGCCCGCGACAAGCTGTGCGACCTGGTGGCCGAAGCCGACGACGAGCTCATGATGAAGTACCTGGACGGCGAGGAGCAGCTCACGCAGGAGGAATTGGAATCGCTTCTGGACAAGGCCATCGCGCAAGAGCTGTTCATCCCCGTGTTCGTGGGGTCCACCATCATCAAGCAGGGCGTGCAGGGCGTCATGGAGGACATCTGCACGTACTTCCCGCATCCGGCCAGCCACGGGCGCTTCCAGATGGCGGGCGGCGACTCCATCCGCATCGACGAGTCCAAACGCCCCGCCGCGTTCGTGTTCAAGACCGTGTCCGACCCGTTCGTCGGGCGTCTGAGCTTCTTCAAGGTGCTCGCCGGCGTGTTGGAGCCCGGCATGGAGCTCATCAACGCCCGCACGGGCAAGAAGGAACGCCTGGGACACCTGTACGTCATGATGGGCAAGGAAGCCACCGACGTGAAGAGCGCGAAGGCCGGCGACATCATCGTGGTGCCGAAGCTCAGCGAGACGCGTTCGGGCGACACGCTTTCGGAGACCGGCGAGATCGCGGTCGAGCCGCTTGCACTGCCCACGCCGCAGTACCCGGTGGCCATCGAGGCCGTCAACAAGAAGGACGAGGACAAGCTGGGCACGTTCCTGGCCCGCTTCGCCGAAAACGACCCCACCGTCCGCATCAGCCGCAGCGAGGAAACGCACCAGACCGTCATCACGGCCATGGGCGACACCCAGGTGGAAACGCTGTTGGCGCGCTGCAAGGAGCAGACGGGCGTGGAGGCCAAGCTGGTTCCCGTGCGCATCCCGTACCGCGAGACCATCCGCAAGACCGCCGAGGCGCAAGGCCGCCACAAGAAGCAGACGGGCGGCGCGGGGCAGTTCGGCGACTGCTGGCTGCGCCTCGAGCCCAATCCGGGCGGCGGCTACGAGTTCCTGGACGAAATCGTGGGCGGCAAGATCCCGCGCGGGTTCATCCCCGCCATCGACAAGGGCGTGCAGGACGCCATGGCCGAAGGGTTCTTGGCCGGCTATCCCATGGAAGACATCAAGTGCGCGGTGTTCGACGGCAGCTACCACGCGGTCGACTCCAACGAAATGGCGTTCAAGACCGCCGCGCGCATCGGCTTCCGTGCTGCCTGCGAAAAGGCCGACCCGGTGCTTCTGGAGCCCATGGCGAACCTGAACATCGTGGTGGGCGAGGACTACGCGGGCGCCGTCATGGGCGACATTTCCACGCGTCGCGGCCGCATCGTGGGCACCGACTCCAACGACGCAGGCGAGACGGTCATCATCGTGCGCGTGCCCTACGCCGAAGTGGTCACGTACACGAAGGACCTGCGCTCCATCACGCGCGGCAGCGGTTCGTACTCCATCACCCTGGAAGGCTACGAGGAAGCGCCGCACGACGTGACGAAGAAGCTGGTGGAGGCGTACCAGGCGGCGCGCGCGGCCGGCAACTGACAGAGCGCGCTTCGAAACAAGGGGACGGGCCGCCGGATGGCGGCCCGTCCTTTTTGCGTGTGCATCGCGGATCGATGCCCGAAGAAGGCTGTTCAATGGCTAAGAAAAGTCTTATCTTGATCATATAGATGACAGAATCGGTTGCACATCGACGTTTATGAAGCAGATCGGCCTGCCGTCGCACATCGTCTGTCGGGCGGTGGGGGAGGGCTGTCGGAGAGAGAGGTAAGGGGCGTTGTTGCGGATATCCGATGCACGGCTCGACGCGTTCGTGGCAGAAGACGTGCCCTACATCGATCTGACGTGCGAGGCGCTCGGGATCGGGGACGAGCCAGGGGCCATCTCGTTCTTCACGCGGGAAGAGGGTGTGCTGTGTGGCACGGAGGAGGCGGCGCGCATCATGGAGCGCCTAGGGCTTGCCGTGACGGCGTCGACGCCGACAGGGGCTCGATTGTCCGCAGGGGAGACGTTTTTGCGTGCGGAGGGCCCGGCCGCAGCGTGCCACATGGCATGGAAGGTCTGCCTCAACGTGCTCGACCATTCCTCGGCGGTGGCCACGAAGACGCGTGCGCTCGTGGACGCGGCGAAGGCCGTCGACCCGCAGGTCGAGGTGCTCACGACGCGCAAGAGCATGCCTGGCGCAAAGGATCTTCTCACCAAGGCCGTCATGGCGGGCGGAGCATATCCGCATCGCCTGGGGCTTTCGGAGACCGTGCTCGTGTTCGACCAGCATCTGACGTTTTTCGGCGGCTTCGAGGCCTTTTTGGAACAAGTGCCGGTCATCCGCCGCCGCTGCATCGAGAAGAAGCTGTTCGTGGAGGCCGATGCCGCCCGTGCCGTTGCGCTTGCGCGTGCCGGCGTGGACGGCGTGCAGGTGGACAAGGTGGCCCCGGGCGAGCTTGCGCCCTTGGTGGCCGAGCTGCGCGCGATCGATCCGCGCCTGACGATCATTGCGGCAGGGGGCATCGACGCGGGCAATGCCGGAGCCTATGCCGCCACGGGAGTGGACGGCCTGGCGACCACGGCTCCCTTCACGGCCAAGCCTCTCGACATGAGCGCGAAGATGGAGCGCCTGCCAGGCTGACTGGGGCGGCTCGCTTCGAGCCGCCTGCCGGATTCCCTGCGCCAGCAGCGCCTATGCTTTGCTGGCGCGAATCGTCGAAAGGTTTTTGTTGCCATAATCCGACATTGGTATAATATTCTCACCGAAGACAACTTTGGTCCTCGGTGATTCTTGGGAAAGCGCGTCGCATAGGCGCGATGCTAGGTCGAAGGTTCAGGGGGTCGGATCGTTGTGGATACGACAAGAAGGGTCTCGCCCTGGCGTCATGCAGGGCTTGAAGCGGTTGGAGACGGTGCTCCGTCTCTGAAATGCAGTGAGGAAGGATCGTGCGCTGCCTCGGTAAAGAAGAGAAACATCCGTTCCCTTTTTCTCATTGGCAAACAAATGTTCGCACATATG
This sequence comes from uncultured Gordonibacter sp., assembly GCA_904420575.1. Lineage (GTDB taxonomy): Bacteria > Actinomycetota > Coriobacteriia > Coriobacteriales > Eggerthellaceae > CAJFUR01. The sequence continues at coordinate 9,531 of CAJFVW010000060.1, read as the reverse complement.
TGCTATACTTGCGACAACAACAGAGCCAGTGCAAGCGCTGCCTCGAAGACGCCGAAGCATGCTCGGCCGGGCAGTCCGTAGTGGCGGCGGTGTTCCACGTTTGCCCGTACCACGCTTGCAAGATCCTCTTCGTCATGGAACAACCGAAAGGGGTGTCTTGCCATGCCTTCGCCGCATCATGCTGAAATGACGTTCGACGACCTCCCCACGCTGCAAGACGCGTTTCGCACGTGCGATCGCGATCTGCTCGTCAGGGTGGTCATGGCCGACCAGGTACAGGGAAGCTTTCCTGCCGAGACGGTGGGGAAGAAGCAGCGCCATGCCATGGAGAAGCGCATCCTGACCTCCCTTGACGCCATGTGCTCCCTCAAAGTGAAGCGCAAAGGGGGCAAGCGGCGGCTTTTGCTCTATCCTGAAGAGTCGTTCTCCCTCGACGGGCGCACGGGCATGATCAAGCGCAGGCTCTCGGCCTCGCTCTTCGATCTGCGCCATATCGAGTCCGTGAAAAAGGCGCGCGAGGCGCTGGGAAGCTACGCGTACGCCTACAAACAGGTGAAGCGCATCTCCAAAGACAAGCGCAAGCGGGCGATCGTCGAAGCCGAGGAGTTGGAGCCGCAGGCATACACCCTGGTGCCGTGGGAAAAGGTGCTTGCCTATCGCATCTGGCTGCCGGGGTCCCTGTGTCTGCGCGAACGCTACATGGTGCTCGCCAGCGCCTTCTGGGAAATGACGTTCTACGGGTTCGAGTACGACCGTGCGCAGGCGCGCGCCGCGAACGCCAAGGCGGAACGCCTGGTTATCGGCGCCTCGGCCAACGATAGCGATGGGGAATTCCCGAATGCCCCGATCGACAAGCAGGACGAAGACGCCTTCAGGGCCGAAGCCGAGAGCCTTCCCGAGCCGTGCGTGAGCCCGTACGGGCTGATCGCGGTCGATTCGTTCGACCTCGCGTACCGCGAGAAGCTGGCATGCGTCATCGCCGTGCTCAACCACAACGCCCGTATCGGCAACTTCGAGATCCTGCTCAAGCTTGCGCGGCCGTTGGGGGCGATCTGACATGGCCGCCGCGCCCGCCTGCGCAGGGGAGGGCGGCGTCGCATCGCACGTTCCCGGCGCGCGTCCGTGCGACGTCCGGCTTTTCGAAGGATGGACGCGCTGGGAGCCTCTGCCTCTGGATGGCAGGGCGGCCGACGTCTGTTCGCCGACGAACAGGTCTCCCCTCGACGAACCTGACGGCCTGCTGTTCGAGGCGCTCGAAGACTGGGCCCTGCTCAGCGCGCTCGAAGCGTGTTCCGGCTCCGTCGACGGCCTGGTCGCTCTCTACCGGCTCTTGTCGCAGGGCCAAGATTGAAGAAGCGCCCGAAAGGGCGCTTCTTCATGACGGTCCGTCTCGTGCCGGTCGGTCGGCTTTGGCGCCGGCGTTCGACGCGGAAAGATGGCGACACGCGGTTAGTCCGCTACCTCCACCAGGGTGATCTCGAAGTTGAGGTCCTTGCCGGCAAGCTCGTGGTTCATGTCGAACGTGGCCACGCCGTCTTCGATGGCGGCGACGAACACGGGGAACGGCTGGCCGCCGGGGCCCTGCATGTAGATGGTTTGGCCGACGGGCAGGTTCTCGCCGTTGGGGATCTGGCTGACCTCCACCTTCTGCACCATGTCTTCGCGGCGCTCGCCATAGGCTTCGGCGGCGGGAATGTGGACGTTCTTGGTCTCGCCGACGGCCATGTCCTTCACGGCGGCGTCGAAGCCGGGGATCATCATGCCGGCGTCGCACACGAACTCGATGGGCTCGCCGCGGTCGACCGACGAGTCGAACTTCGTTCCGTCGTCAAGCGTTCCCGTATAGTGGACTTTGACCTTTTTTCCTTCGTTGCCCATGAAAGAGCTCCTCTCGAATTGAAAAACAATGGGATCAGTCTATCCGAACCCCCGGCGCACGGCAGAGCCCGCGCTCAAACCTGCTCCAAGTCGCCACAATCGGCGACGGGTCGTCGCCAGGGGCGCCCGACATGGCAACCGGCGCCCGGCAGCCGCCGGCGCCAGGGCCCGCCGCGATCAACGCTCGGCGCGGCCCGCCAGCGTCTCGCGCGCAGCCACCAGCTTTGCAAGGGGGTCCAGGTAGGGACGTTCTTCCTCGTCCAGCCCGCCTCGGGCAAGCCTTATCATGCAATCGGCCAGATCGGCGACGGGGCGTCCGTATACCCGGGCACCATAGCCGCTCTCCATGAGCGCGTCCTTTGCCGCCTCGACGTCGGCGCCGCGCACGTCGGAGAACAGGGCATCCAGGGCGTCCAGATTCGCCGCGTCGTAGAACAGCCCCTTGACGAGCGCCGCATAGGAGATGACGTAGGGGATGGGCAGGGCGTCGGCTGGCCTGATCTCGATGTAGGTCTTCAGCCGCACGTCGGTGAAGAACATGGAGGCCGCATGCTCCACCTCGGCGCGCGTCATGGTGCGCTGCGCGTAGATGTCGCCGAAGGTGCGTTCGGAATAGCACCACTGCTCCTTCTTGCAGGGGACCAGGATAGCCGGCGCGTCCAGCAGGAAGGCGGCATAGCGGCGCAGGTCGAAGCCAGGGTCCATCACGCCGGGCACCAGCCCGCAGCGGTCGGGGTCGCAGTGCCGCCAGATCTCCGTGCGCACGAGCTCGTGGGAGCGCGGCTTGCCTTCGAACACCGGGGAGTTGTCGCACATGAGCGAGAAGAGGGGCACGAGCGCAAAGGCGAGGCGCAGCTTGCGCAGGCAGTCCGGCACCGACGAGTAGTCGATGGACACCTGGGTGGAGGCGCTGCCGCGCATCATGCAGGGGCCGAAGAGGCTCTTGGCGCCCAGATACAGGTTCATGAACTGATAGCGGCGCTTGGGGATGAGCTCCATGCCGGCTGCCTGGGCCGTGGGGTGGTAACCTGTTGTGAGCACGCGTTCGCCCACGGGGCCGAGGATCCGCTGGAGCGTGCGCTCGAACCCGAGGAAGCTCGCCTCGGCGTCTGCGAGCCGCGAGAAGGGGCCGGCAGAAAGCTCCAGCTGGGCGGCGGGCTCCAGCGTGACCGCCTCGCCGGGTCGCGCCACGCCCAGAAGGTCGCCTTCCGGGTCGTAGGTGGCCTGGGGGAAATCGGGCTGCAGCTGGCGGAGGATCCACTGCGTCCCATGCGGCTCGCTGTAAGTGACCGGCCGCAGGTCTTCGTGGACGAGGATATGCTCCAGCTCGATGCCTAGCTCCCCCGACGTCTGCGTGATGCCGCTCTCGAAATAGGCCACGATGGCGTCGATGTTGCTCTCGCGGGCCGGCTGCGGCCGGCCGGCGCATCCGCTGCCGGTCTCCTCTGACGTCTCTTGGGAAGAATCCTCCGGAAAAGGTTCCGCGGACTTCTTCTCCGTGGCGGAGGAGGGCATGGTCGTGGTGGCGAGGTCGGTCATGGGGCGGATCTCCTGTGTCGGTAGGGCGCGCCTGTTCGGCGCGACGTGCGCGGTATCGGTTGTCTCGGCGCTCATGGTACCATGTCGTTTTGCCGCCATGCGAGATCAGCGGAAACCAAGGGAAAACGGAGAAAGAGGCATCACAAAACGAACAACTTAGGCCGCTTTAGCACGCAAAAGCGGCCGTCCGTCTCGCTTTCCTGTAGCTATTTGCCCGTCCGTCTTGCAAAACCACGCCTGGTTTTATTACGATGGTCAGGAACAACGTGCTTTTGGCGGTCAGGCGCTCCTGTCGGGTGCCGCAAAGGGCCGCCCGCCCGCTCCGTTTCCCGTCCCGCATCCACGGCGGCGGCACGGGGCCAGGCGGCAGAAACGAATCGAGGAAACGCACATGAACATCAAGGCGTCAGTGGTCGGCGCGGCCGGTTTCGCGGGCATCGAGCTCGTGCGCCTGCTCGTGCGTCACCCCGACTTCCAGCTGGTTTCGGTCACCTCCGACGCATTGGCCGGCACGCCGGTCGCGCAGGCGTACCCCGCTTTCGCCGGCGTGACCGACCTTGCCTTCCGTCCGCTCGACGAGTCCGCCTTCGACGGCTGCGACGTGGCCTTTCTGGCAGTGCCGCACACGGCGTCGCTCGGCCTGACGCCCGGGCTCGTCGCCCGCGGCATAAGCGTGATCGACCTCTCGGCCGACTTCCGGCTCAAGGATCCTGCCGTCTTTGAGGCATGGTACAAGACGCCCCACACCGCACCTGGCCTGCTCGCGCAGGCGGCGTTCGGGCTGCCCGAGCTGGCGGGCGACGAGCTTGCGCGCGCCGCCGCCGACCGCGCGGCGGGCAAGGCCGTGGTCGTGGCCTGCGCCGGCTGCTATCCCACGGCCACCTCGCTTGCCGCCGCTCCCGCCCTTCGCGGCGGCCTGGTGGCCGAAAGCGGCATCGTGGTGGCCGACGCGGTTTCCGGTGTTACCGGGGCGGGGAAGAAGGCCACCGAGCGGACGCACTTCTGCTTTGCCGACGAAAACCTTGAGGCCTACGGCGTGGGCGCGCACCGCCACACCCCCGAGATCGAGCAGATCCTGGGAATCCCCGGACGACTGGCGTTCACGCCGCACTTGGCGCCGCTCAACCGCGGCCTGCTGTCCACGGTCACCTTGCCGCTATCGCCCGACGTGCCCCTGCCGCGCGTGGAAGAACTGGTGGAGCGCTATGAGGCGTTCTACGCCGATGCCCCGTTCGTGCAGGTGCTCCCGGCGGGCGTCCTGCCCCGTACCGCGTCGGTCGCCGGCACGAACCACGCGCACGTCGGGGTCGGCGTCGTCGGGGCGGCGCGCGCGATCGTGGCCGTGGGGGCCATCGACAACCTGGGCAAGGGCGCGGCCGGCCAGGCCGTCCAGTGCGCGAACGCCGTGTTCGGCCTGCCCCCGACGTGCGGCCTCCAGGCCGTCGCGGTGCCGGTGTAGGAAGCAGGAAGGAGACCCGCCATGACGTCGTCCGAAAGCCCGCAGGCCGAAGCCCCCGGCGCCCCTGCCTCCGCGCCTGCCACCCCCCCGTGCTTTCCGCTCGCGGGAGGCGGCGTGACCAGCGCCCGCGGCTTTTCCGCGGCGGGCGTCCGCGCGGGGTTCCGCAAGGAGCCCGACCGGCTGGATTTGGCCCTCGTCGCGTCCGACGAGCCGTGCGCCTGCGCGGCCGTGTTCACGCAGAACGTGTTCTGCGCCGCCCCGGTGCAGGTGTCGCGCGCGCATCTCGACGAAGGTGGCGCCACGCTGGGCGGCGGGCCGGCCTACGGCACGGCGCGCGCCGTCTTGGTCAATTCCGGCAACGCGAACGCGGCCACGGGCGAGCGCGGGCTGGAAGCCGCCCGTGCAACGGCCCGCCTTGCGGCCGGGCTGCTCGGTTGTCCCGAGCAGGAAGTGCTGGTGGCGTCCACCGGCGTGATCGGCCAGCATCTGCCGCTTGCGCCCTTCGAGGCCGCGCTGCCCCAGGCCGTCCAGGCGCTCTCGCCGGGCGGCGGCCCGCTGGCGGCGCGCGCCATCATGACCACCGATACCCGGCCCAAGGAAAGCGCCTGCACGTTCACGGTCGACGACCCCACCTATGCCGGCTGCACCTTCGTGGTGGGCGGCATGGCCAAGGGCGCAGGCATGATCATGCCCAACATGGCCACCATGATCGCCGTGCTCGCCACCGACGCCCCCCTGGCCGCGCCCGACGCCCATGCGGCGCTCGCCCGCGTGGCGGCGCGCACGTTCAACAAGGTCACGGTGGATTCCGACACGTCCACCAACGACTCGTGCTTCCTCATGGCCAACGGCGCCGCCGCGCCGGAGCGCCCGCCGTTCGCGCGCGACGGCGTTGCCTTCCAGGCGTTCGAACGCGCCTTGGAGCACGTGTGCACCCAGCTCGCGCGCGCCATGGCAGCCGACGGCGAGGGCGCTTCCCGGCTGGTGACCGTGCGCGTCACGGGCGCGGCCACGCCCGAGGACGCCGACGGGGCGGCGCGCGCAGTGGCGAATTCCCCCCTTGTCAAAACGGCCGTGAACGGTCACGATGCGAACTGGGGGCGCATCGCCATGGCGGTGGGCAAGTCCGGGGCGGTTTTCCGCCAGCAGGACGTCGCCATCGACATCATGGGCCTGCCCGTGTGCCGCGGCGGCCTGACGGTGCCCTTCGACGAGGCCGAGGCCCTGGCGCGCTTCGAGCGCCCCGAAGTGGGCATCGACGTGGACCTGGGCGCCGGAGACGCGCAGGCCACGGTTTGGACCTGCGATTTCACGCACGACTACATCACGATCAATGGAGACTACCGCACATGAAGTATGCCAGAGACACGCGCCCGAACGGCGCATCCACCCAGTCGGCCGACGTGTTGGTGGAAGCACTGCCTTGGATCAAGAACATCACCGGAAAGACCGTGGTCATCAAGTACGGCGGGTCGGCCATGGTCGACGAGAAGCTGCGCGCCGACGTCATGAGCGACATCGTGCTGCTCAAGATCATCGGCGTGAACCCCGTCATCGTGCACGGGGGCGGCCACGCCATCACCGAGGCCATGGAGCGCTTCCAGCTGCCGGTGGAGTTCAAGGACGGCCAGCGCGTCACCACCGACGAGGCCATGGACGTGGTGCGCACCGTGCTCATGGGCAAGGTGAACCAGGAGCTCATCGAGGCCATGAACGAGCACGGCAACCTGGCCGTGGGCGTGAGCGGCAACGACGCCGGCACCATCGTGGCCGAACAGGCCGACCCCGAACTGGGGCGGGTGGGGCGCATCACGCGCATCAACAGCATGCTCATCGACGACTTGGTGGCGGCCGACTACATCCCCGTGGTGGCCTCCATCGCCCTGGGCGAGGACGGCGGCTGCTACAACGTGAACGCCGACATGGTGGCCGGCCACATCGCCGCCGCCATCGGCGCGCACAAGGTGATCTTTCTCACGGACGTGGACGGGCTTTACGAGGACTTCCAGGACAAAGACTCGCTCATCTCGAACCTCACCCTGTTCGAGGCGCAGTACATGGTGGAGAACAACGTGGTGTCCACCGGCATGATCCCCAAGCTGCGCTCGTGCATCCACGCCCTCAACGCGGGCGTGTTCCGGGCGCACATCATCAACGGGACCACGCCGCATGCATTGCTTTTGGAGCTGCTCACGAACACGGGCGTCGGCACCACCATGCATTCCACCGAAGAGGCGTGCAAGTTCGACGCGCATCCGTTGGGCAACTTCGCCTCGAAGCTTTCGGAAAACCGTCCGCGTCCGGCCTTGGACGCCCGCATCAATCAGGAAAGGTGGCCCTTATGAGCCTGGCGTCGGAACAGAGCCTCGAGTCGGCCTATGTCATGGGCACGTTCGCCCGCAAGCCCGTGGAGCTGGTGCGGGGCAGCGGCATGGCGGTGTTCGACGACGAAGGCCGCGAATACCTCGACTTCATCGGCGGCATCGGCGCGGTCAGCCTGGGCCACTGCCACCCGGCCGTGACCGCGGCGCTGTCCCTGCAGGCCGAAAAGCTCGTGCATGTGAGCAACTATTACTACGTGGAACACCGCGGCGAAGTGGCCCGCCTGCTGTCCGGCCTGCTGAACCAGACGGTTGCGGAGGCCGACAAGGCCCCCTGGAAGACGTTCTTCGCGAACTCGGGCGCCGAGGCCAACGAATGCGCCATCAAGCTGGCGCGCCTTCACGCCCGCAAGCGCGCCGCCGCCCGCGTCCAGGCGCAAGGCGCCGGGTCGGACGCCGTGCATGCTGCGGAAGAGGCCGCCCCGCGCCTCGTCGTCACGCTCGAAGGCAGCTTCCATGGGCGCACGCTGGCCACGCTGGCGGCCACGGCCCAGCCGGCCAAGCAGGAGGCGTTCCAGCCGCTGCCCGACGGGTTCGTGGCGGTGCCGCCGAACGACGTTGCTGCGCTCGAAGCGCTGTTCGAAGCCCAAGGCGACCAGGTGTGCGCCGTCATGGTGGAGTGCGTGCAAGGCGAAAGCGGCGTGCATCCGTGCACGTCGGAATTTCTGCAGGCCGCCCGCCGGCTCACGGCCGAGCGCGGCGCGCTGCTCATGTGCGACGAGATCCAGTGCGGCATCTACCGCTGCGGCACGTACCCGTTCGGCTTCCAGCACTTCGGCATCCTGCCCGACGTGGTGACCATCGCCAAGGGCGTGGCCTCGGGCATGCCTACCGGCATGTGCGTGGCACGCGCCCAGGTGGCAGACGCCTTCGCGCCGGGCGACCACGGCTCCACGTTCGGCGGCAGCTGCCTGGCCGTCGCCGCGGCCGAGGCCACGCTGCGCACGCTGGCCGAGGAAGGCATTGCCGCGCGCGTGGAGGACACGGGCGCGTATTTGCGCGAGCGTCTGGCGACGCTGCCTGGGGTGGTGGAGGTGCGGGGCCTGGGCCTCATGGTGGCGGCCGACCTGGCGCCGGAAGCGCCCGCCGCGCCCGACGTGGTGGCCCGCGGCCTGGACGCCGGCGTGCTGCTGAACGCCACGGGTCCGCATACCCTGCGTTTCCTGCCGCCCCTCGTGTGCGCAAGGCGCCACGTGGACTCGTTGATGGAAAAACTTGTTGGTCTTTTGTAATTTTTAGGTTGCCCCGGCCCGATTCTGCGGTACTATAGCCGCATGTTCTGCGCGGACGGGGCAATTGCCCTCCAAACGCGCAGGGACCGACGATCCGTTAGCGACGAAAGTCACGAGGCATGAAGCACCGTCACGCATCATATGACGCCCTCTGCGCCAACCTTGGCGCCCTGTCTGCCTGCGCGCACACGGACTGCGGCTCGCCTCAAGCCGCCGTGGACGCCGCGCGTGCGACCAACCGACTGCGACGACGCTAGTCGTCTGCCATCTTTTCTTGCGGGGACGCTTTTCTCCCCCTTACCCCAACGCTTCCATCAAGCGACAAGCCGTGAGGGCCGCCCGGCGCTCACGCCACCGCGAAAAGCCGCGGTGCGCACGGATTCCACGGACGTTCTGCGCCTGACGCGCGCCTTCCGTGCCGGAGAACCCGTTTGCACCGCAGATCCGGGCATCAGTAGGGAACAAGCCAAAGAAATCGAAAGGAATGGTCATGGCTGAGCAGAAGGATCGGGTCGTACTGGCATATTCGGGCGGGTTGGACACGTCGGTGTGCATCAAGTGGCTGCAGGACGAGAAGAACCTCGACGTCATCGCGCTCGTGGGCGACGTGGGGCAGGAGCACGACGGCCTGGAACAGGTCAAGCAGAAGGCGCTGCGCACCGGTGCCATCGAATGCATCGTGGCGGACATGCGCGAGGAATTCGCCGAATACTACCTCACGTGCGCCATCGCCGCGAACGCCCTGTACGAGAACAAGTACCCGCTGCTTTCCGCACTGTCGCGCCCGCTCATCTCCAAGCATCTGGTGGACATCGCGCACGAATACGGCGCGAAGTACGTGGCGCACGGCTGCACGGGCAAGGGCAACGACCAGGTGCGTTTCGAGGCGTCCATCGTCGCGCTCGACCCGGAGCTCACCATCATCGCCCCCGTGCGCGAATGGGACCTGAAGTCCCGCCCGCAGGAAATGGCCTGGGCGCGCGAGCACGGCGTGGAGGTGCCCACCACCAACGCCCGCCCGTACTCCATCGACGACAACCTG
>CAJFVW010000059.1 GCA_904420575.1 uncultured Gordonibacter sp. | reverse complement strand
GGGCGGCACCCGCAAGCAGGTGACCGACTACAAGACGTGGCTGCCGCAGGCCGACAACCGCCACCAGCTGGGCGCGTGGATCCGCTACTACCTGTTCTTCAAGAAGGACCATCCGCTGGGCGCCAAGCTGGGCGTGCCGCAGAAGATCAGCTACCTGCTGATCCCCATCCTCATCATCGTGATGTTCTACACGGGCCTGTGCCTGTGGGCCCCGACGATGGACCTTGGGTTCTTCGCGGCCGGCACGAACCTGGTGGGCGGCCTCATGTCGATGCGCATCATCCACTACTTCATGATGTACGTCTTCATCGTCTTCATGTTCATCCATATCTATCTGGCGAACATCGAAGGCATCTCGCCGACGCTCCTCATGTTCTTCTGGAAGGAGCACGGCGGCCTGGTCTACGATCCCGAGAAGCACACGATCGTGGGCGAGGACGACCTCAGGCATTAATCTGGTTCCGCTGGCCTCGCGGCCAGCGGAACTGCTCGACGCTGCGGGGCGCTCTGGCACCGAATCTTGACCCTTGTGCAGAACTCGGCGCGTACCGAAGTACGCTTGGTTCTGCGGCGGGGCAACCTTCGGCACCAGGGCGCCCCTCGCTGACTTTGTTGGACCCGTTCGGGTTTCATGCTTCCGAAAACAAGGAGTTGAAGTGGCAGAGCTGACGGACGAGCAGATCGCGCGCGAAGAGGAGTTCCTTTCGGGAATGCCGCCCTTGAACGTGGGCGCGCTGTTCCTCCCTCCCATCTGGGGGCCGGCGCACGGCATGTGGGCCACCATCCTGTTCTATCCCATCTGGCTGTTTGCCGACAACATGTTCTATGCGGCCTATGCCGAGCCCACGGCGCTGTCCCTTACCGTGGCGGTGGTGGTGTTCCTGACGCTGACGGCGGGCACCGTGGCCTTCGCGCGGCTGGGCCAGCCGTTCGCCGCCCACCGCGCCGCCCTGCGCGGGGTGGACAAGGCGACCTACCTGCGCCGCGAGAAGGTGTGGGCCGTGGTGTGCGTGGTGGTCGGCTGCCTCATGCTGGCGGCCGCGACGTACTACAACCTGGTCGTCCGCCCGAACCTGGGAGCGTGAGGAGCATGGTGCAGGAGCATGCCGGCAGGCGCGTGGCGGATGCGGGGGGGCGCGGGACGGATGATGACGCTCGGGAGCGTGAGACGGCAGATGCGGGGAAGCGCACGGCTGCGGATGCCGCACTGAAGCGCACGGCCGCCGTCTTCTTCGTGGGCAACAAGCTCATGCTGGACGAAGGCGTGGGGCCGGCCGCCTACGAGGAGCTGCAGCAGCGCTACGACGTGCCCGAGAACGTGCTGCTGTTCGACGTGGGGTGCATGAGCATGGACATGTTGCCCTACGTGCGCGACTGCGACGTGGTACTGACGGTGGACGCCGTGGACGGCACGGGCGAGGAACCCGGCACCGTGTTCCGGTTCCCTCCCGACGCCATGGCGCGGGCAGCCGGCGCGCGGGCGTCGCTGCACGACCTGAAGCTGGCGGACCTCTTCGATGCCGCTTTGCTTCTTGGCTACGAGGCAGAGGGCTACTGCCTGGGCATGCAGGTGGAGAACATGTCGCCCGCCGAATACACCGTGGGACTCACGCCGAAGGTGTTCGCTGCCCTTCCATTGTTGGTGGAGACCGTGGCGGCGGAGTTGGACCGCCGTGGCTTCCCGCTCTCTCCCAGAAAAGGGGCTGCGCGCAACGGCGCGTCATCGGACGCGTAAAGGTTCCCTTTCGAGTCCCTCCGCCGGGAACCGCAGGGCTTATGCTGGACGTCGATACAGGAGCATACGCCTTTGCGGAAGGAGCTTCGTCCCATGGACATCCATACGATCAGCGCTTACGAGACCACGGCCTCGAAATTCTTCGGCTGCTTGGAGGAATGGAAGATCGATCTGGCCCTCGACGTGCGGCTGAAGAACACGAACCAGCTGGCAGGGTTCACGAAGCGCGACGATCTGGCCTATTTCGTGAAGCGGCTCACCGGCGCGGAATACAAGCACGACCTCTTGTTCGCGCCGGCTCCCACCCTGTTCGAGCGCTACATCCACGGCAACATCGACTGGGACGCGTACGCGTCCGCCTATCGGGACGACCTGCGCGAGCGCAACGCCATCGAGCAGTTCTTCGACCGTTACGGCGACAAGCGGTCGGTTGCCCTCGTCGGCACGGCCACCCGCGCCCGCCGTTCGCATGCGGAGGTCTTGAAGGAAATGCTGGAAGCGGCGCTCGACTAGGAGAGAAGCGTGCCGAGGGCGCGGCACCGCCTCGTTTCGGCGTGTCCTTCGTGCGTTCAGGAACGCCGCCTCCGTTTGGCCTCCACCTGCTTGACGCGTTCGACCAGGAAGTCCTTCACGTTTTCGCGCGGGATGCCAAGCGACACCGACAGTTCGTCGCACAAGAGTCCCTCGGCCAGATCGAAGTACTTCTTGTCTGTGGCCGTGATCTGGCGCCCGGCGCCTTCGCGGCGCGCGGTGCGCTCGTGCACGGACTTCATGATGGGGACCAGGTCTTCGGGGGCGAAGGTCTTCAGGCGCCGGTCGTACTCTTCCCTGACCCGCCGCTCCAACACCGTGGGCGTGTTCGCGCCGAGTTCGAAGGAGCTTTCGTCGATGCCGTCGGCGTCCGCAATGGAGTCGACGAGCGCGAGCGCCTCCTTTTCGGTCATGACGGGGCGCAAAGTGGGGAGATGCGCCTCTTCGGCAGAGACGAACAGCTTGAGGGAGTTCTGGAACAGCGCGTGCAGTTCCAGATAGTCCTTGCCGTCGTAGTAGTCTTCGCGCACGGCAGCCACCTCGCAGACGTGGTGGCGGTAGACGACGAGGGATCCCGGTGCGTACATAGGCGGCCTCCGAACAGACGGGTCGATTGGACGATGCGTCGATTCCATCGCGTACCCGTGAGAGCCGGGAGGGGCAAGGCTTTCGCCGTGCGGCGCCCCGTCCGAGTCAGTGCAGAGTGACGGCGCAGAACAATACCGTCATTATACCATTTCCCGCCCGATCCGGCATGGTCGGCCCTGGCCCGCTCGCCCGACCCCTTCAGCCGACGGACAGGGCGAAATACACGATCTGGTTGCGGGCCTTTTTCGGCAGTTCGGCGTGGGTGTCCGTGGGCAACGAGCCTTTCTCGCAGCGTTGCAGGCTTGCTAGGCCGATGCCCAGAAGGGCAGAGAACTGGCGTTGGGACATGCCGTAATCCTCCCGCAACGCCCGGATGGCCTCGGGGCTGGGAACGTCTCGAAGCTTTCTATACTAGGAAGCGGGTGAGGCGGGTGCGGTAGAGGACGGTCAGTTTGTGCAGGGCGCGGGTGAGGGCCACGTAGAGCAGGTTGCGGTCGAAATCGGTGCAGTACTGCGCGTCGTCGGCGTCGAGCACGGCCACTTCGTCGAATTCGAGCCCTTTCGCCATGGTGACGGGCGCCAACGACACGCCGGCGGAGAACTCGGTGCTGTCCATCGTGATCACGTGGACGTCATGGCGGCGCGCCAGCAGTTCGCCGTACCTTTGCACGACGGCGTTCGACTTGTGGACGATGCCGAGCGTGCGCCGGCCGCTCGCCTGGAACGCGGCAATGACGCGGTCGAGCTCGTCCAGCACGCCCTGCGTGTCGCCGCAGGCGACGATGCGCGGCGCCTCGCCATGGCGGCGCACGGCCTGGATGCCGGCGATAGGCTTGACGCGGGCAGCCAGCTGGCTGATCTCGAAGGTGGAGCGGTAGCTGCGCATGAGGCGGTGGACCGTGGCGCCGCCGTAGATGCGCGCAAGCGCGTCGAGCGTCACGCCGTTCGCGGGATCGACCGCCTGGCCGATGTCGCCCAGGATGGTCTTCTCGCAGAGGAACAGGCGCGCGACCAGGCGGTGCTGGATGGGCGTGAGGTCCTGCATCTCGTCCACCACCAGGTGCTGCACGTCGGAGAAACGCTCCCATCCGTCGAAGGCGCTCTGGAAGAACGCCAGCGCGCAGGCGTCTTCCCATTCCACCGTGTTCTTCGCGGGCAGATGCAGCATGCGCTCGTCGCCGGTGCGGCGTAGAAAGAGGCGGTAGAGGCCGAGCGCGTCCTTCGCGCGCAGCATGCCGGTCAGCTTCCGCTTCACTTCCGCCTTCTTGGGCAGGGCGAAGCGGCGCCCGATGCGCTTCGCGTGCAGTTCCACCATCACGTCGGCGGCCACGACCTCGATGCGCTCGGCGATGGGCAGGCTTTCGCAGCGTTGGAACCGCGCCTGCAGCCGCTCCTTTTCCACGACGTACGTGCCGAAGGCCAGGTCTTCGGCGACGAATACCTCTGCTGCCGCCTGGTCGGCGAAGGCGGCCACGTCCTCGGCGAATCGCTCGGTTCCCTTGAAGCGGGCGCGCTTTTGCCAGGCGGCGTCGGCGTCGTCGATGGGGGAGCGCGGCCGATCGACGGAAACCACGCCTTTCAGCACCTCCGTCACGACGTCGCGCAGGCCGGTCTCCTGGATGGGCTCTTCCCCCAGTTCGGGCAACACGCCGGCAATGTAGTCGCCGAACACCTTGTTCGGCGACAGGACGGCGACCGACCGCGCACTGAGCGAGCCCTTGCGGCGGTAGAGCAGGTAGGCCACGCGGTGCAGGGCGATGGAGGTCTTGCCCGACCCGGCCACGCCCTGGATGACGAGCGTGTGCGTGGTTTCGTCCCGTATGACGGCGTTCTGCTCGCGCTGGATGGACGCGACGATGGTGCGCATGGCGTTGTCGGACGTTTTTCCCAGCTCGTAGCCGAGGACCTCGTCGCGGATGGCCGAGCCGTCCTCGAACGCGGAGCGCAGGTTTCCGCCCTCGACGGAGAGGTGGCGCTTGCCGGCCAGCGTTCCGGTCCGGGTGCCGGCGGGCGCGTCGTAGGAAGCCGGGCCGGGCTCGAAGTCGTAGAACAGCGAGGCAACGGGGGAGCGCCAGTCGGAAACGACGGTGCCGTCGGCGTCGCCGAACGAGAAGCGGCCGATGTAGGCGTCGAGGGTGGGGGCCTTGCCGTCTGTGGCTGCGTGACCGTGTGCTGCCGCGTCGCCCTCTGCGGTTGTGTCGCCGTCTGCGTGCGTCCCGGCGACTTGGGGCATGCTGCCTTCGCCGTCGGGAACGAAGCTCACGCGGGCGAAATAGGGGGAATCTGCCAGCTTCTCCAGGCGTTTGCGGGCGAGATGGGCCTGTTCGGCCTGCAGGTCGGCCTCGCACAAGAGGCGTTCGTGCTGCTGCATCTCCTGCGGGTCGATCTCTCCCCGGTTCGCCGACAGGTAGAACTTGGTGTCGCGGCGGGCGTCGTTCGTGCTTTCGCTCACGCGCGTCGCGCGTGCGAGCGCCTCGTGCACCTTGGCCAGCGTTGCGGCAAGGTTGCGTTCCTCCTCGCGGAACACCTCGGTGGAATCCATGGGCATCTCCCCTCGATCGGCGCGACGTGGGCGCGCGGCTGCGACGCCGCTGCTGCATGCGTCGGCGTGAAACGGCATGCCGCCTGCATCCTGCGGCGCCGGGAAAGCAGGCGCCGTGCGGGCGGCAACCCTGTGAGTTGGCAGGGGAGATGAAACGCGGAAGACTGAATGCTATCAGAAGACCGCCTTGCCTGCAAGCAAGAGTTGAGGATTGGAAGAAGGTGGAGGAAACCCTACGGCAGGGAGAGGTACCTTCCGGTGATGCTTGCGGGGTTGGCGGCCACTTCTTCCGGGGTGCCGGTGGCGACGATGCGGCCGCCGGCCTCGCCGCCGCCGGGGCCCAGGTCCACCACGTAGTCGGCGTTGGCGATCATGTCCAGGTCGTGTTCGATGACCACCACGGTCGCCCCGTGGTCGATGAGGCCCTGGAACACGCCGATGAGCTGCGCCACGTCCAGCGGGTGCAGGCCGATGGTGGGCTCGTCGAACACGAACACCGCCCCGGCCTGCGCGCGCCCCAGCTCGCTTGCCAGCTTCAGGCGCTGCGCCTCGCCGCCCGAGAGCGTGGGCGTGGCCTCGCCGAGCGTGAGATAGCCCAGTCCCAGCTCGCGCAGCGTTTCCAGCTTGCGCGCCACGCGCCGCTCTCCGGCGAGCGCGTCGGCCGCCTCGTCCACGGTGAAGGCCATGACCTGCGGCAGCGTGAGTTGGGCGGCGGAGAGCGCGGCATAGTGCACCTCGCTAGCCGCGGGCGCGTAGCGGGAGCCGCGGCACGCCTCGCATTCTATGTCCACGTCGGGCAGGAACTGCACGTCGAGCGATATCTGTCCCGTGCCGTCGCAGACGGGGCAGCGCAGCGAGCCCGTGTTGTACGAGAAGTCCTTGAGCGTCAGGCCGCGCTTTTGCGCCTCGGAAGTGGCGGCGAAGAGCCTGCGCAGGTCGTCTAGCACGTTCGAGTAGGTGGCCACGGTGGAACGCACGTTCGCCCCGATGGGCGTGGCGTCGATGAGCCGCGCCTTGGTCACGTCCTCGGCGTCGAGCGCGCGCACATGGCTGGGCAGCGCCTCGCCGGCAAGCCGCGCCTCCAGGGCGGGCACCAGGCTTTCCAGCACGAGCGTGGTCTTGCCCGAGCCCGACACGCCCGTGACGGCCACCAGCCGGCCCATCGGCAGCTCCAGGTCGAGCGCATGCACCGTATGCAGGGGCGCGGTGGACAGGCGGATGGTCCCTTCGTCGAACAGGCGGGCGGCCGCCGTCCTCTCGCGCACGAGGGCAGGCGCGCCTTTGCCCAAAAACGGGCCGATGAGCGAGACGGGGTTCGTGCGCACGTCGTCCACGGCGCCCTGGCACACCACGGTGCCGCCGTCGCGCCCCGCGCCGGGACCCATCTCGACGATCCAGTCGGCCGCCCGCAGCATGCGCGCGTCGTGGTCCACCAGCACGACCGAGTTGCCATGGCCCAAAAGGTCGCGCGCGACGTCCAGCAGGCCGTCGATGTTGGAGGGGTGCAGCCCGATGGACGGCTCGTCCAGCACGTAGAGCACGCCCGTGGTGCGGTTGCGCACGGCACGCGCCAACTGCACGCGCTGGCGCTCGCCGGTGGAGAGCGTCGCGCCCGCGCGGTCGAGCGCGAGGTAGCCCAGCCCTAGGTCCATGAGGCGTTGTGCCGTGTGCAGGTACTGCTCGGCGATGGAGTTGGCCATGGGCGCAAGCGACGGGGGCAGCGTGGAGGGCACGGCGGCGACCCAGCGGACGGATTCCTCCAGCGTGAGCGCGGCCGCCTGCGGCAAGGTCTTGCCGGCCAGCGTGCAGGTGCGTGCGCGCTCGTTC
>CAJFVW010000058.1 GCA_904420575.1 uncultured Gordonibacter sp. | reverse complement strand
GCCATCCTTAACGTAGGCGAGCACGCCGCAGTTAGCATGGCAGAAATAGCAGAGCGACTTGACCATCGTGACGCCGTCTTGATGGATATCGACCTCGGTCGACACGGTGTCGGGGGCCATGAGGCCCTTGAGGCCGTGCGACGTCTTGGAAATCTCCGTCATCTACCTTCCCCTCTTCTTCTCTCGTCCAACAGTGCCGTTCTCATGATGTCTCTCTCTTCGGTGGTGCTTACCCGATGCGCGATGTTCTCGCATTCCGCGAACGTACGCAGGCAGTGTATATAAAGGAGGGCCTTCCGCGCATCGCACGAGGAGTTGTAAACTCCTTCGGCAGACAAGCCGGATGGTACTAATCCGTCAGGCCTCCTTTTCGCCCGACCCGCTCGTCGGAGCATCCTCGCCGTTCGGCGACGTGCCCCTGGCGGCGGCCTTGGCGCCACGCCCCCTGCAGGTAGCTTCGCTTCCGCCTTCGATCCGCGCACGGCGCGGCCTCGCGTGTGGTTTCGCAGCGCACCCCCCGGCCCCGCTCGCCCACGATCGGTCGAACCGCGTCCACCCTGGCGCCCGGCGCGGCCGAAACCCGACGCGCACCAGTAGTAGACCGAATCATCTAGTTGATTATAGCCATTGACGGAGCAAGCCGCCACCGAGGGCGGAGGTTTTCCGGTAAAGGGCATGCACGGCCGCGAAGGGTCGCGCGGGCGTGGGCGGGCAGACCCGGAACCGTTTGCTATAATCGGAAGCGAAAAGCACCCCGCCCCACACGCCGATCGGCAGACACATGGAGGGCAGCGTGCGAGACGGGCCACAGAGGCGAGTGCGAAAGACCCGCAGGAAGGCAGGAAGGCTTATGGCCACGCAGCACACGTTCACGTTCATGGGGACCGGAGCCGGATGCGGCGTGCCGGCGTTCTTCTGCGACTGCCCGGCGTGCAACGAGGCGCGCCAGGACCCGCGGGCACGGCGCGGCGACTGCGGCGTCATGGTGCGCGGCGAACGCACCTTGCTCATCGACACGCCTCCCGACCTGCGACATCAGCTGCTGCGCGAGGACGTGCGCACGGTGGACCGGCTGCTGTACACCCATGCCCACTTCGACCATCTGGGCGGCCTGGGAGAGTTGGAGTACCTGGTGCAGCTGGTGTCGAAGGCGGTGCTTCCCACCTACGGCAGCGCCGACGCGCTCGACGGGGTGAAGACGGAGTTCCACTACATGACGTACTGCCTGGACCTGCACGAGCTGGCGCCGTTCGAGACGCTGGAGTTCGACGGCGCGTCCTACACCGCGCTGCCCGTCACGCATGCGCCTGGCACGTACGGCTACCTCATCGAGACGCCGGCCACGCGCCTGTTCTACGCGTCCGACACCGGCAAGCTGCCCGAAGCCACCGCAGAACGCGTGCGCGGCGTGGACGTGATGGCGCTGGACGCCACGTTCTGGAAGCGGAACTGGTCGCCCGACGCGCACCACAGCGTGCAGGAAACCATCGAGGAAGGCCTGGCGCTGGACGCCGGCACGCTGTACCTGACGCACCTGGCCATGCACTACGACGAGCCCGTCACGTTGGCCGAGCTGGAAGACTACCTGCAGCAGTACGAAGGCCGCGTGCGCCCCGCCGCCGACGGTTTGACGCTGGACATCTAAGGTAGGAGCCCCACAAGCAGCAGCGTGCCCTACCCCTTCGTTGCCCGCGGCTTCTTCAGCGAGTCTGCCATGCGGTCCAGGGCAGGGTCACGGGCGATCCTCGTTCAGGCGCTTGCGGACGAGGCCGTAGTAGAAAGGGAGCAGGAGCGTCGCCGCGGCCCATAGGGCGTACATCAGGCGATATCCCACGCCGTCCACCATGAAGCCGGACAGGTACGCCCCCAGGACGCATCCCAGGTTGAAGCAGACGTAGTAGGCGGCCACGATGCGCGTCTTGTCCTCCGCCGGCGCCGCGGCGGAACAGAGGGCGAGCCCGCTGGAAAGCAAGACGCCGAACCCCAGTGCCAGCAGCAGGCCCACCACCAACAGCACGGCCGCTTGCCCCACGCATGCCAGAACCAGGAACATGAGGAAGAACGCGGCGAACGCGACCAGCAGAACGGCATGGGGACCGCGCCGGTCCATGACCTTGCCCGCAATCGGCCGGAAGACCACCAGCCCGATGAAATAGGCGCCGAACAGGTACGCCGTGAAGTCGCCGAAGCCCTCCTGAAGGCCGAACCCGTTGACGAACGTCGTCACGGAATAGAAGGCCAGGCCCATGCCGAAGACGATGGGCGCGAACAAAAGCGTCCTTCTGTTGGGAAACAAGCGCCGGGCCTTCTTCGCCGCCGCCCGAAACGGCCGGGCCAAAGGTGGCGCCGTCCCTGCCGCCTGACTTGCCGAAGGCGCCCGCGTCGGCATGGGAGCCGCCGACGCCCCCAACGTCCCCTCGGCCCTCCGCGCCACCATGCCTTTCCCCCGCCTCACCGGCACGAAAGCCAACAGCGCCAGAAAGGCAAGGCCGGCGCTCAGGCCGAACAGCAGCCGGTAAGGCACGTTGTGCGTCAGCACCAGGCCGATCAGCGGGCCCAAGGCCGTGCCCACGGTCACCGACAGGGAGAACACGCTCGCCCCTTCCGCATAGCGCGCCGAAGGAAGCCCCGCAAGGGCTATCCCCTGCATGACGGTCGTCGAGGCGCCGAAACCGATCCCCTGCGCGAACCGAACGAACACCAGAAGCCCTATGCCTGCCTCCACGAAGTAGAGCAGCGAGAACGCGGCGAACACGGCCAGGGCCATCAGCGCTATGCGCGCCTCCGTCGTCCTGCCCACCAGCCATCCCGTCAGAATCCGGCCGCTCATCTCGCCCAAGACGAAAACCGACGCCGCGAACCCCGCAAGCGCAGGTGCGGCGCCGTACACGTCGATGGCGTATTGCGCCATGCACGTCAGAAGCACGTAGAACGAAAACCCGCTCAGCAGGTTCGAGGCGAACATGAGCACGAAATCGCGGTCGACTATGTCGCTCTTGCCTGCGCGCACGCCCCGCCCGCCTCCTCGCCCAACCGTCAGTACGCCGTCACGGCCACCTGGTCCCCCACGCCCAAATACGCACGGTCCACGTCCAAGGAAGCCGGCACGTGCACCTCTTCCAGGGCGGGGCATTCTGCCAAGACGTTGGGGCCAAGCCGGTCGAGGTGCGCAGGAATCCTGAAGGAAGCCAGCGAACGGCACCCTCGGAAAGCCTGTTCGCCCAGATCCGTGACCGCGTCCGGAACGGCCACAGAGCGCAGCGACCCACATTCCCGAAACGCGCTCACGCCAATCCTCTCCAGCCCGTCGGGAAGCCCGACATGCTCGAGCGCGCCGCAGCAGACGAAGGCGAAGTTGCCGATCGTGCGCACTCCGGCAGGCAGTTCCAACGACACGAGCGCGCCACAGTCCTGGAAGGCGCGTTCCCCCAAAGAGGCGACGGCGCGACCCGCAAAGGACACTTCGGCAAGCGAGCCGCATGCCCGAAACGCGCCCCAGGCAATCTCCTCGACGCCCGCAGGAACCGTCACGGCAGCAAGCGACGAACAGCGGTCGAACGCCTTGGACCATATCTGCACGATGCCGGCGGGCAAGCCTATCGCCTCGAGCGACGCGCAGCCGGCGAACGCCTCCCCGCCTATCACCGTGACGCTGGCCGGAAGGGAAACCTGCGAGAGCGACCGACAGTCGAAGAACGCATGGCCGCCGATCTCTTCCACGCCCTCCCCGATGGCCACCGAGACCAGGGAATCGTTGCCGTTCTTCAGGAAAAGCGCCGGGATCCGCCGCACGCTTCCCGGAATGCGCAGGTCGGCCATGGTCTCTTCGTTGCGGAAAAGGCCGGGCCAGATGATCTCGACGCCGTCCGGTATGACGACCCGCTCCTCCCCTCCGCAATACTTGATTGCCGTTCCGCCTTTTATCTTCATGTCCTCCGTGACGTCCATTTTATAAACCTTTCATCGATAACAGCGACGGTCGAACCGTCAGAATCCCACGGCATGGATGATCGGCATGATCAGGAACGCATGGCACAGCATGAGCGCGATGGTGGGCAGCACGCCCGACTTCGCGTAGTCCACCAGGTTCCAATACTCGTAGCGATAGGCGATCATCGATATGCTGTCCAAACCGTTCATGAGCGACGTGCTGGCGCTGATGCCGCAGATGACGGCGAAGAACACCGGCGTGACGCCCACGTCCATGCCCAACAGGCACAAAGGCGGCAGGGTGATGGCTATCAGGGCCGGACCCACCGGCAAGAACCAGCGTATCACCGGCACCAAGAAGGCCGACGACAGGGTCAGGGCGCCCGCGCCGATGCCCAGCTTGCCGATGGTCGCATCGAGCAGCCACTTCGCAGCGCCTTGCTGCTGCATGCCGCTTGCCAGCGACTGGACGCAGCCGATGAGCAGCAGGATGTTCCACGACACGCTTTCCACGTACTCGTCCATGGTCAGCACGTCGATGCCCGGTACGAACAGCAGCACCAATCCCAGCACGGCGATGGCCGTGGCGTCCCACCCCGTCCAGTTGCTGGCTATCCACAAGGTGAATATGAGCGCTATGATGCCGACGACCTTCCAATCGAGCGCATTGAACGGCTCCTTCTTCGTGGCCACCTGGAAGATGTGGTCGATGGTGCCTTGGGATATCCGTTCCGGCTTGTGCACGGCGCAGATGGACACCCACGACACGAACAGCAGTACCACCGCGACGGGAGCGCAGATGGCCGCCCACTGCAGAAACGATATCTGGATTCCCGTGAGGGACTCGAGCATGCCGATGGCCATGATGTTCATGCTGCTGCCCGAAGGGAACGCCTCGCCGCCGATGGCCGCCGCGTACGGAATGGCTATCATGACGGCGCGTCCGAACCGGGACTCGCCCGGAACCGCGTCCTCGAACTTCAGGATGGTGCTCGTGACGATGCCCGAGAACAGGGCGCAGCACGGCAGGTCCGAAACGAACAGCGAAACGCATGCGGCCGAAAGCATGAAGGCCAGGATGACGCCTTTGGTGTTGCCCTTGGAGATTCGCAGCAGGGCATACACGATCTTGTACGGGATCTTGGTCTTCAGCAACGCCGCGGACAGGCCGAACGACGCCAGGATGAAGAACAGGACGCTGCTGACGAAGCTGACCCACACGGTGGGCCCTTCGTTGCCGCCGAACGGCAGTACGCCGAACGCCGGCATGCAGATGATCAATGCCAAGCCCGATACGCCGAACGGAACCGGCTCGCACACCCACAACACCACGCCCGCAAGCAGAAGCCCCAGGCTCATCTTCCCGGAAAAGGAAAGCGAGGCGGCATCGGGCAGGAATGCGAACAGCACGACCACGAGGACGGCGGCCACGCAGCACAGCAGGCGAGCGCGCACCGAAGCATGTTTGAGCACGGAAAACCACCCCTCCATGACTGTCGTGAGGCGAACGCCGACGCGAAAGGGCGCCCGGCGCCAGGGAGGGGAAGGCCCTCCTTGGCACCGGTATGCGAAACCCCTTGCGAGGTACCTCTCAGAGTCGACGGCCTCGTATGCCGTCTCTTACTTGAACGCCTTGCGCGTCGTCACCAGAATGAGGATCACGGCAATGGCCACCAAAGGCAGGCACAATACCCAGGAGCCCATGGCCCAGCCCATCGGCGTGACAAGGTACGCCAGGGCCGACCCGCCGATGATGTTGCCCAGGTTGCGGAAGACGTTGAAGATGCCCATGCTCATGGGAAGCTCGTCGACCGTGGCCACCTGCGCCGTGGCGGTGGTCAGCATGGTGGGCACCCAGCCCTGGAACAGGCCGTTCATAATGCCCAACACCAGCAGGATGGCATAGTCGTACGTATTGAACGCGAAGACGAGGAACACGAACACCACTGCCCAGCCGATCATCAGCGTGGGCTTGATGCGGCCCAGCTTGTCGGAAATGGTGCCGCACAGCGGCGTTCCCAGAATGCCCAGCGCGGTGCACAGGCTGGTGATGAACGCGGCGGACTGCGGGTCGATGCCGGCTTCCGTGCGCATGAACAGCGACCAGAACGAGCTCGTCGTGCCCGTGCAGGTGAACGCGAACACGAACATGCCGATGCTCAGAACCCAGATCAGCGGGTTCTTGAAGGCGCTGCCCAGGTTGCCCGGAACCACCTTGACCTCAGTGCCATCGTCTGCGAGAGCCGCCTTCGGCTCTTTCCACGTGACCAGGAACACCACGCAGGCGATCACGCTGAACGCGATGGCGAACCACCAGATGCCGCGCCATCCGAACGCGTTCGCCAGAATGGGCCCAAGATTCATGGAAAGCACGGTGCCGATGGGCATCCAGGTCTGGTACAGGCCGATCGGCAGGGCGCGGCGCCCTTCGGGGAACAGCAGCGCGATGGCCGTGGGCGTGGCGACGGCGACGAAGCCCATGCCGGCGCCTTCGATGATCCTCGAGACGATGAGCATCTCGAATCCCGTGGACAAGGCGCCAATCAAGCCGCCGAGGATGACCGAGCCCGAACAGATGAGGAAGATCTTCTTCAGCCCCAGCTTGCGCACCAAGCCGGCGGCCGGAATGGCCAGAATGAGGCCGCAGATGGAGAACACGGACATGATCCATCCGTACGACGTGGCCGGAATGGCCAACGCCTCCATCAGTTCGGGCGCAATGGTGGCCGGCTTGAACATGTTCAGCGGAGCGGAGCACGTGATCAGCCATATGCCAAGGAACGCAAGCCACGAGCCCTTCGGCACCGGCTCCTTCGCCTTGGTCTTGTCGAGAGCGTCAGCACTCATCAAAGCCTCCTTCGATCGAATGTAAGAAATCATGTGGGCTGCCGGTCGCCGGGCTTGTCCGCAGCGTCGGGCACGTTCAGCTCGGCCCCGCACTTCGCGCACCGCACGGCCTTCGGCGTGTTCTGCGTGCCGCATTGGTCGCACCGGCCCCGCAGGCGCAGGCCGAGCTTCGCCCATTTGTCTTGGCTCTTGCCCTTGTCATAGCAGGCGCCGCAACCCGTGCAATCGTAGCCACACATGATTTCATCCCCTTGCGTTTCGCTTCGTTACTGTCCTTGGGGCTTCGGCGCGCCAGGCGCCTTGGGGGCAGCGGGCGCACTCGGCGCCTTGGGCGCGGCCGGAGCCGCAGGCGCCGAGGGAGCCGCGGCTTCCGGCCCCGTCAAATCGGCTTTGCAAAACGGGCATTTCGTCAGAGCCATGCCGCCCATCGGCTGCAACGTCATTCCCACACGCGGGGCACGGGAACGGCCCGCTTTCTACATTGCCTGGTCTAAAACACATGCAAGATACCTCCTGTATCGTCTCAACGCGGCGCAGGCCCCTGGCCCTGCGCCTAGCCCAGCTTCGTCGGCTTCGTCTTGGCGTAGCCGCGCGTCGGCTTGATCATGAACTTCCCGCCCACGACGAAGAATCCCAACCGTGCCATGTCCGACGCGCACGTCTGCAGGTCGGCGTACACTTCTTCGGCCGTCTTCCCCGCCGCTATCTGACCGTTCAAGTACGCCTTCTGATCGTCGTCGCTCAGTTCCAGCAACTCGTCAACCGTCATGATGGTCCTCCTAGCTTGTTTTCCAATGCTCGGACGTGTGCGGCGCCCGGCCGTTCGCCAGCCGCCGCGCACGCAGGAATTCAGGGCAGATAGATGGCGACCTTGTGGTCGGCCTCGGCCGCCAGCTGCTGCATTTCCTCAAGCGTGCCGTAGCTCATGCAGAAGGACTGGCAGTGCTTGACGCAGGACGGCTTCTTGCCTTCGCGCACGCGGGGCTCGCAGTGGTTGCACAGTCCCGTGGGTACGGGCACGTAGTCCCAGTCCCACGCGTTCTCCACTCCTTCGCCCACCTTCTGGGGCTTGTTCTCGAGCACGCGGATGCCGAACTTTCCCACGGGCAGGCCCAGCTCGTTCTTGCAGGCCACCTCGCAGCTATGGCAACCCGAACAGTACTTGTAGTCCACGAGGAGCGCGAAATCTTTGCTCATGTCGAAACACCTTCTTCCTGATTGCTCTTGCCTACAGGGCGTTCGCTGCCGTTTGCAGCCGGTTGAGTGCGGCGATGTCTTGGGACATGTTGTCGTCAAGGCCGTCGACGCGGCGGATGTTGCACATGACGCCCTTGTAGGGAGCGCAGAACCCGAACTTGCCGATGCACTTGTGGGGAATGAGGGTGTTGACGTTCGACTTCCAGACACCGAACAGGTTGGGCTCTTCGCCGTCCTGCTCGGGGAACCACCAGCCGTGGCGAGCATGCACGACGCGCGGGTCGATGGTCTCGGTCAAAAGCGCCTTTTCGCGCGCAGAACCGAACATGTTGTAGATCTCTACCCAGTCGCCGTCTTCGATGCCCAGCTCGCGCGCCGTGTCGGGATGGATCTCCACCATCGGCCACGGGGTGATCTCGCGCATCATGGGAAGCTGGCGATGCTCCGAATGGAACGAGGCGTAGTCGCGGGCGCCCGTGGTCATGATGAGCGGGAACTGGCCCTTCAGTTCCGGATGGCTCACCTGGTCCCAACGCGGCTCTTCGAAGTAGGGCAGCGGGTCGTCGCCCCAGGCCTCGTACACGATGGAATACAGCTCCACCTTGCCCGTGACCGTGTTGAAGCCCGGCTCGCCGTCGGGGCGCAGCATGGCCTTCTCGTACTTCCGGTACGTGTAGCCGGGCTGGTAGCAGCCGATCTTGCGCAGGTCGTCGAACTTGAAGCCGTATTCGGGCTCGATGAGCTTGTCGAAAAAGTCCTCCGGCGAATCGTACGGCCACGCCTGGGGGTTCAGGCGCTTGCCCAACTCCAGGTCGATTTCCAGATCGGACTTGCATTCGCCGCGGCGCGAGGCCTTGTTCATGGCGCCCATGAACACGGAATTGCGCCCGTAGTGCGGCAGCACGATGCCGTCGTGCTCGCAGGTGGCGGCCAAGGGAAGGAACAGGTCGGCATAGGCCATGATGGTGGGGTTCATGAACAGGTCCGTGGCCACGGCGAAGTCGGTATGCTTCAGGGCCTCGTACCAACGCTGCGGCTGCGCCGAGTTCGTGGGGGCAAGCAGGTTGGTGGAGTTGAACCAGCTCATGTGGATCTCGTACGGCTCGCCGGTCTCGAAGGCGTCCAGCGCCAGGTCGGGATGCATGGTGGCATGGGCGAACGCCAGGGCGGGGTACTCCTTGGCGCCGATGCGCGCCTCCCAGTCGTCAGGGTCGACTTCCTGGCGGGTGTCCATGCGCCACTTGCCCATGAAGCTGTTGGGCGCGCCCACGGTCAGGCCGCCCGGAACGTCCAGGTTGCCCGTGATGGCCGCGATGTCGAGCATGGCCTGGCCGGCCTGGATGCCGTTCGTCTGCTGGTCGGTGGCCAGACCCCAGGCGATGCTGCCCGGATGGGTGGTGCCGATGTAGCGGGCCAAGGCCACTATCTGGTCCTCGGGGACCCAGGTCATCTCGGAAACGTAATCCACCGGATACTCGGAGGCGCGCTCGGCCAGCTCGTCGAAGCCGAAGCACCAGTTTTCGACGAAGTCGTGGTCGTACAGGTCTTCGGAGATGATGACGTTCAGCAGGCCCAGGGCAAGGCAGGCGTCCGTGCCGGGCTTGATCTGGATGCTCCAGTTGCCCTCGCGGGTGCCCAGCCACGTGATGCGCGGGTCGATGCAGATGACCTTCGTGCCGCGCTTCATCATGTCGATGAGGGCGTGGCCGTGCAGGCCGTCGGGGTCGGAGGCCAACGGCGCCTTGCCCCAGCAGATGACGTATTCGGAAAGCCGGTATTCCGGATTGTCGAAGCGGTCCTCGAAGAAGCCCGCGTAGTCGATCTCGGGATAGCCCGCGCCCAGAATGAAGTCGGCCACGGTGCAGCGGGGGCCGTAGCACGACCAGCCGGACTGCGAGTAGCAGTAGTTGGGGCTTTGCAGCACCGCGAAGCAGAGCGGATAGCCGTACATGACGGCCTCGCGGCCGGTTCCGCCGTGCAGAACGATGGAGCGGGCGCCGTACTTCGCCTTGATCTCCTTGACGTTCTTCTCGATGATGTCGTAGGCTTCGTCCCACGTGATGCGTTCCCACTTGTCCTTGCCGCGATCCTCATGGGCGCGCTTCATGGGGTACACGATGCGGTCGGGATGGTTCACGTACTCCACCAGGTCCAGCATCTTGCAGTTCAGGCGGCCGCCGTAAATGGGATGGTCCTCGTCTCCTTCCACCTTCAGAAGGTTGCCGTCCGCATCCACCGTGTACTCGACACCCCACCCGATGGGATGTTCGCCCGGAGGCGACCAGGTACAACTCTTGATAGTGATGGTGCCATCGTCATTGACGCGCTTCCACTCGTCCGACTTTGCCATACAACTCCTCCTTTGCTGTCCGCTTCTCGTCCGCTTGCGTCTTCGGGCCATCAGAGCAGCCTGCCAAGCCCTTCAGGCCGTGCCTGAAGCGGGCGGGCGCCGACGACCCGAACGCGGCACCCATTATGCGAAGGGGCAGAAGGGCGCACCTACCATGGCGCATCGTAAAAAACGGCTGCGTCTTCCTAAAATGGGGATTAATATCTGGGATATGAGCGGGAAAACGCCTGATGGGCGTCAGCGGGACAGAAGGTCATTCGCTGATGCGCCTGATGGCGTCGTCCACCAGGTCCATGAGTTCTTGCTGGGAATGCACGTTGAGCTTGCGGTAGATGCTGCGCATATGGGTGCGCACCGTGCCTTCGGAAAGCGTCAGTTCCTTCTGGATGTAGGACGACCTTCTGCCCTTGGCCAAGTAGGATCTCGGACTCCCGCTTCGACAGAAGGTAGGTGTCGGCAATCTTCCTGCAGCGAAGCGAGTGCAGCTTGACTTCGCCTTGGGGCGTGGCCACGCGCATCTCGTCGATGAGGGCGGCTTCGCTTTTCGCCATGTTCTTGATGTGGGCGTCGCTGATGAAGCACGCCGTGCCCAACAGGACGGACGCGGCCGCCGCCAGCATGGTGGCCAGCGGCGTCAGCGCCGATGCGAAGGACGAGACCAGGAACAGCCCGAAAAAGAACGCGACTATGAGGAAGCCCATGAAGTAGCCGTAGGAGAGCAGGGGCGAAATGCGGTACTTCTGCATGAGCTCGGCGGGATAGATCCACAGCAGCGCCACGAAAAGCGCGAGCAGGGAAACGTCCTCCACGCCTATGTGGTCGCCTCCCGTGAACAGCAGCAGGACGACGAAGAGCAGGAACAGGTGCCTGCTCGGGCTAGCGCACGGCGACCCCGCACCGTTCACGATGTGGAAATACAGCGCCGTGAACGCAACTGCGGCTATGAGCGAGCAAATACCCCCCCCCCCCCCCGCCACTATCGGCTCCGCCCCCACGCAGGCGGCGGCGTTGAACGAAAGGACGGCAAGGGCAAGACCGAACAAAAAGGCGACCCGGGCCATGAGCAGCGCGAACCGCCGTTTGCTGATGTTGAGCACGTCGGAGGTCTCTTGCCAGCGCACGCCTTCCTTGGCCACGCGCGACCCGTCCGGAAGGACGTCGAACTCTTGGGGCTTCAGATAGCTGACGTTGTCATGCTGCGCCTTGTAGATGTAGATGGCCGACACCACGGGCAGCAGGCACACCAAGCCGGAAACGATGCCTTTGTCCAACACGTTGGCGCACGTCAACGCCAGCAAGCCGGCAAGGGCGATGGAGGCAAGGGCCAGGGGCGTCAGAATGGAAAGCGGGCGGCGGCGCGAAGCCTCTCCCCACAGGATGGTCTCGAAGGCGAAGCAGAAGCTTTGCAGCGCGGCGCACACGGCAACGAGCACAGGAGGCACGGGAGAGACGGAAGGAGCCGAAGGATCCGAGGCCATGGCGATTGCGAGGCCGGCACAGCCGGCAGCGCCCACAAGCGAAACGACGAAGTGCACGGTCTTGCGTCTGATGAGAAGCGTGATCTTTGATCTGAACGTGCCCATGAGGAACATCGTGGCAATGCAGAACGCGGCCGAGACGCACCAGAACAGCGTTCCCTGAGACTTCGATGCGGCCCAATACGAATCTACCTGGATGACCACGAGGATGATCCATGACGCCTGAATGGTCAGGCCGAAGAAAAGAGGGTATTCAATGAAGAAGGAGTCTTTGACCCCCCCCCCCCCCGGCGTTGGTCTTTTTCGGTCACCGCAACCACCCCTGTTCGTCGCGACCATTGTATGTCGGCTATAGTTTACTACACTCTCGGCACAGGGGACCGCCATGTGGTGCGATGCGCCCGCCTGGGGCCACGTTCTCGCAGGAAGGGGACGCGCGCTCGCGCGCCGTTCTGCTTCCGCGCGCGGACGCAGGCGAGCGCTTCCTGGGCCGCGGCGTGGCCTTTCGGGGCGGGACCTTACTTGACGCTTGCACGTTTCCGCACGCGGGCGTAGGCGAGTGCGCCCACGATCACCAGCGCCACGATCACGGCCAAAACGATGCCGGCGGCCCTCCAGTCGCCGTCGGCCGCCAAGGACGACGCCAGGGTCGAAGCCGCAATGGAGGGGATGCGGCCCACCGTGGTGATGAGCACGACACGGCGCGCGGGCATGCCGGACAGGGCCGCAGCATAGGTCATGACGTCTTTCGGCAATCCGGAAACCAGGAAGTAGACGAACAGGACCAGCTCGAAGCGCGGAGAGGCCCCGAAGCGCTCAAGCTGGTCCACGCGCCGCGCCGGCACCAGCACGCGCAACGCGCGGTCGCCCACCAGGCGCACCACCCCCATGATGGCCAGCGCCCCCGCGACGCTGCCGGCAAGGCACACGAGCGCGCCCTGCCAGAACCCGAACGCATACCCTGCCGCCAGCTCCACCGGCTCGGCCGGGATGACGGCGGAAAGCTGCTGGACCACCACCAGCCCGATGCAGACGACGGGAGCAAGCGGCCCCAGACGCGCAGCCTGCTGCTGCACGCGCCGGCCGCCCGTGAGGTACGTCAGCGCGTCGCGCCCGTACAGCGCCAGAAACAGCACGATTGTGGCGCCAATCAGCACCAGCACGCCCACGACCAGCATGCGCTGCCACGGGCGCACCCGCCCGCCGCTCCCGGCTTGCGGGCTCCTGCCTCTGCCGTGCGAGATGCCGTCGTGCGAGCCTTCGCCGAGCGGACTCCGGCCGCCCTGCGAGCCGCTGCCGCGGCCTTGCGAGCCCACACGGCTGCCGCCCGGACGCCTGCCGCTGTCGCCTTCGTTCGCCATGCCGTCCTTTCGCGTTTCCTGCCCCGATTCTCCGACAACGGGCGCAGCGGCAGGTCGGCAATAGAAAGCAATCCGACAACGAAAGGGAAACGTTGCCCGACTGCGAAGCGCCCGCGGTTGGGCGCGGGCGCTTCGGGGATGATGCTTAGGGCTTGGGCTTGCGGGGAGGCCTTGCTACCCCCGCACCTCGGCGCCGGTCGCGCCAGCCACCTTCTTCACCAGGCGGTCGTGGGCTTTGTCCACTTCCTCGCTGGTGAGGGTACGGTCGGGGGCGCGGTACGTGAGGGCGAAGGCCATGGACTTCTTGCCGGCGCCGACGCGCTCCTCGTCGCGGTAAACGTCGAACAGGCGCGCGTCCTCAAGCAGCTTCCCGCCGGCGGACGTCATGCACTGCATGATCTTCTCGCAGGTCACAGCCTCGTCAACCACGAACGCCACGTCCATGGACACGGCGGGGAACGTCGGCACGTCCACGTAGTCGCGCGCGGGGCGGCTGGCCTTCACGAGCGCGTCCACGTCCAGCTCGAACGCCACCACGGGCGCGTCGGCCTCGAAGGCGTCCACGGCCAGCGGGTGCAGCTCGCCCACCCAGCCCAGCTCGGTGCCGCCCGACAGCACGGCGGCCGCGCGGCCCGGCTGCAGGTGCGGGGCCTCGTCGGCGGCGAGCGCCTTGAAGCGCAGCTTCGGCAGCGCCAGTTCGCGCGCCAGGTTCTCCACCACACCCTTGGCGTCGAAGAAGTCGAACGCGGCAGGCGCGTCGTTCCAGCCGGCGTCGCGCATGGCGCCCGCCAGCACCGCCGCCACCTTGCGCTTCTCCTTCGGCTGCTTCTTGCCTTCGTGGGCGTAGAACACCACGCCCGTCTCGTAGAGCTGCACGTTCTTCACGCCGCGGCTCTGGTTGTAGGCGACGCTGCGCAGAAGGCCGGGGATGATGCTCTGGCGCATGACGGACTGGTCGGCG
>CAJFVW010000057.1 GCA_904420575.1 uncultured Gordonibacter sp. | reverse complement strand
GTGGCCATCGCCAGCTACATGAACTTCCTGATCGTGAACGGCGGCGTCATCGTGCCGCAGTACGACGACGAGTACGACGAGCTGGCCTTGAAGCAGATCGGCGAGATGTTCCCCGACCGCAAGGTCGTGGGCGTGCGCACCCGCGAAGTGGCCTACGGCGGCGGCAACATCCACTGCATCACCCAGCAGCAGCCGAGCGGCAAGTAGCGCAGCGCCGACAGCACACCTGCGCGGCGGGCGGCCGAGACGACTCTTCGGCCGCCCGCCCGTTTTACGAACGAAGAACCACCCGCGAGCGGTCGGAGCGCAAGCCCGGCCGCCCGTGCGTTTTCCGGGGCATGGCCTATACTGGGGGTGCCTGCAAGTCCGTCCGGCCCGCCTGCGCCGGCCGGCCCGCCTGCGCCCGCCGGGCCGCCGGTCGGGCCGTCTGCCGGCCGAAACTTTTTCGAAGATTTGCGGCGGTACCCCTTGACCCTCCTGCTGGAGGAGGTTGTTGAATGCGTTGCGGAAGGAGGTGAAAGGCATGTTCTACATCGGAGAGTTCTCGAAGATGGGCAAGACCACCATCAAGACGCTGCACCATTACGACCGCATCGGGCTCTTGCATCCCGAAGCCGTGGACGGTGCCACCGGCTACCGGCTGTACACGACGCGCCAGCTGGCCGAGCTGCACCGCATCCAATCGTTGCGGCAGGCGGGGCTGTCGGTAGAGGAAGTGGCCGCCATCGTGGCCGGAGCCGACGCGCAGCCCATCCTGGCGCGGCGTCGCGACGAGATCGAACGGGAGCTCGCCACGCGCCAGGACCGCCTTGCGCGCATCGCATTCATGATAGACAACCAAGAAAAGGGGTATTGTATGGACTACCAGGCCACCATCAAGGAACTGCCCAGCTGCGCCGTGTTCTCGAAAGTCATGACCGTTCCCGACTATTCCGCGTACTTCGAGGTCGTTCCCGCCCTCGGCCGTGCCGTGAAGGCGGCGAACCCCGATCTCAAGTGCGCCACGCCCGAATACTGCTTCATTGAGTATCTGGACGGCGAGTACAAGGAGCACGACATCACGATGAAGTATTCGGAAGCCGTCGAGTCGTTCGGCGTGGAGACCGACGGCATCGTGTTCGAGGAAGTGCCGGCGGCCACCGTGGTGTCCGTCATGCACCGCGGTTCCTACGCCGATTTGCCGAGCGCCTATGCTTTCGCCATGGAATGGGTGGAGCAGAACGGCTACCGCGTTGCCGGCCTGTTCCGCGAAAGCTACATCGAGGGCGTGTGGAGCGGCGCTACCGAGTCCGACTGGCTCACCGAGATCCAAGTCCCCGTAGAGAAGAAGTAACATGTCCGGTGCCTACCCGGCATGCCGGGTAGGCACCGCTATACCGGATTTTGACGAAAGGGCCGCCTATCTCATGAGCATCCGCAACAGCTTGATCTTGTCGCCGAACGGGGGGTTGCGCACGGGGAGTTCCAGCCACGTGCCCTTCTTGAGCGTGCTTTTGTAGTGCGTGAAGCAGTCGAAGCCCGCCTTGCCGTGGTAGGCGCCCATGCCGGAGTTGCCCACGCCGCCGAAGCCCATGTGGTTGTTCGCCAGATGGACCACCACGTCGTTGATGGTGGCGCCGCCGAACGGCAGCTCGTGGATGACGCGCTGCTGCACTTCGGCGCTGTTCGAGAAGATGTAGGTGGCCAATGGCTTCTCGAAGTGGCGCACGATGGCGAAGGCCTCGTCAAGCGTTTGGTACGTGATGACGGGCAGCACGGGGCCGAAGATCTCCTCGTTCATGACCGGGTCGTCCAGCGTCACGCCGCGCAGGCAGGTGGGCTCGATCTTGAGCGCGTCGGCGTCGCCCTGTCCGCCGAACGCCACGGTGGCCTGGGGATTGCGGTTCTGGATAAGCCCCATCACCCGGTCGAAGTGGTGGCGGTTGATCATGCGGGGCCATTCGTCGCCGGCGAGAATGTTTTCGCCATAATACCGGTGGAAGCACGCGTCCAGCTGTTCCACCAGGCTGTCCGCCACGCTCTCATGCACCAGGAAGTAGTCGGGCGCCACGCAGGTCTGGCCGGTGTTGATGCCCTTGCCCCAGGCGATGCGCTGCGCGGCACGGCGCACGTCGGCGTCGGAATGCACGATGCAGGGGCTTTTGCCGCCGAGCTCCAGCACGACGGGCGTGAGGTGCTTCGCTGCCGCCGCCATGATGGCGTGGCCGACGTTGGGGCTGCCGGTGAAGAAGATCTGGTCCCAGCGCACTTCCAACAGCCAGTCGTTCATGTCGCCCGAACCGGGGAACCCGCATACGAACTCGGGTGGGAACGTCTCGGCCAGCATCTCGATCAGAAACGCGCTCGTGGCCTTCGACGTGCGCGAGGGCTTGAGCGCCACGCAGTTGCCGGCCGCGATGGCGTCCACCATCGGCACGAGCGCCAGCTGCACGGGGTAGTTCCACGGGCTCAGCACCAGCACGACGCCCATCGGGCTCGGATACACCTTCGACGTGGAATGGAAGTGCACGATGGGCGAGGCCACGCGGCGCGGGCGCGCCCACGCGTTCAGGTGCTTGAGGCAGGTGGAGATCTCGTCGTAGACGAGGCCGAGCTCGGTGGCATAGCCTTCGAACGGCGCCTTGCCCAGGTCGGCCGTCAAGGCGGCCAGCACGCGCTCTTCGTTCGCCTTCAGATAGGCGCGCATCTGCTCGAGCGCGCGCCGGCGGTACGCCACGTCGAGCGTGGCGCCCGTGGCGTAGAAGGCGCGCATCCGCTGCGCTGCGGCTTCGACGTCGGCAACGTTCTCGTAGGTGGGGATGGCGGTCATGGAACGCTCCTTCGCTTCCTAGTACGTCGCTTCCAATATCTCGAGGGCGTCCTCGAGCGTGATCTCCGTCTCGTTGTAGAGCGCGGCGCCGTCGTAGCGGGCCTGCTTGGCCACGGCGGGCAGGTCCTCGCGCGTCACGCCCAGCTCGGACAGTGCGAGCGGCACGCCGTACTGGTCGTGGTACAGGTCGTTGAGCTCGAAGAGGTGCTCGCAGAACGCCTTGTCGCGCTCCGCGGTGGAAGCGTCCGGACCCAAGGCGGCCGCGCGGGCGGGCGCCAGGTGCTCCAAAAGCTCACCGTAGAGCCCGGCGTGGATGCCGCGGTCCAGGTTGTAGCGCACGCAGTGGGGGAGCAGCATCATCATGGCCTGCCCGTGCGGGATGTGGCACAGGCCGCCCAGCGAATGGCCGAGCGCATGCACGATGCCCACCATGGCGTTGCTGAACGCGGCGCCTGCCAAAAGCGAGCCGAGCGCCAGGCTGGTGCGCGCGTCCACGTTGGCCCCCTCGCGGCAGGC
This sequence comes from uncultured Gordonibacter sp., assembly GCA_904420575.1. GTDB lineage: Bacteria > Actinomycetota > Coriobacteriia > Coriobacteriales > Eggerthellaceae > CAJFUR01. The sequence goes on along the minus strand of CAJFVW010000057.1, from coordinate 13,325 downwards.
GACGGGCAGGTTCTCGGCGATGAGTTCGATGGCCTTGACCGCGAAGGCGTCGGAGACGGGGTTCTTCTGGATGGACGTGTACGCCTCGACGGCGTGGGTGAGCGCGTCCATGCCGGTGGTGGCCGTCAGCTTCGGTGGCAGCGAAGAGGTGAGCGCCGGGTCCAGGATGGCCGCGTGCGGCACCAGCTTGTACGAGGTGAACGACAGCTTCGCGTGCTTGTGCGTGTCGGCCACCACGGCCACCAGCGTGACCTCGCTGCCGGTTCCGGCGGTCGTGGGCACGGCGATGAGCGGCGGCAGGTCCGCCTTCAGGATCTCCGAGCCCTGCAGCGTGGCGAAATCGACGCCCTCGCAGGCAAGAGACGCGGCGGCGCCCTTCGTGGTGTCGATGACCGAGCCGCCGCCGATGGCCACGAAGCCGTCGCAGCCACGCTCCGTGTAAAGCCGCGCCACCTCGTTCACCACGTCCATGGACGAGTCGGGCGGCACCTGGTCGAACACCTCGTAGGCCACGCCGGCCGCATCCAGCACGTCGGTGAGCTTGGCGGCCACGCCCAGCTTCACCAGCCCGGCGTCGGTCATGACCAGCGGATGGGTGACCCCACGTGACTCCAGCTCGCCCGGCAGCTTGTCGAGCGCGTGGGCGCCGCAGACGATCTTGGTCGGGCAGAAGAACTCGAATCCTTGCATGATTATCCTTTCCGCCGTTCCGCCGCAGGGAGGGACGGCTTGACGCCGCGGAATGCCGAAGTCACCTCGCCGCAGGCGCCGCCGTCTTCGGCGTGCGATAGGCGGCGCGCCAGCCGAAGAACGTCTTCAGCAGCGCGGTGAACATATAGGCGAGGGAGACGCCCGTGTCGTTGGGTCCGCGCGTGGAGAAGGCCCGTTGCGCCAGCGCCTGCTTGAGCGTCATGCCGCCCGAGAAGCAGTCGAACGCGTAGGCCAGCGAGCAGAACGCGATGACGTAGTCGATGGTGACGGTGTCTGCCTGGGCGCTGGTCAGGCCGCTTCCCGGCTCCACGTCGCGCGCCACGCGCTCGGGCGGCACGCGCTTGAACGAGCCCTTCTCGGTGCGCCGGCACACGCAGGACAGGTTCGTGCCGTTCACGGTCAGTTGGAACGTGTATCCCGGCTTCAGGTAGCCGACTTCGGCGCGGATCTTGGGAGAGACATGGCGGAACAGGGAGAGAAGCGGCGGCAGCAGGCGCAGCAGCACGCGCACGTAGAGCCCGCGCACGCCACCGCCTCCAGTGCTGCCGCTGCGGCTGGACGACGCATCTTCTGACATGGACGACCTCCTTACCGGATACGTCAGGAATGGCGACTGCCGACATGATAGCACTGCGAGGTGCACGGATGGGGTCAACGCGTTGAAATGCGGTAATCGGCGGTTTTGCGTCACTTGGAAAACCCCGTTGTGACCCGGTGGTTTCCACGATGCCTCCTGATGAGGGGCCTGCCACAAAAGTGCCGATATGTGACGGCTCCCGGGTCGCCGCGCGCCTCGCGGGCCGCGTGCCGCACCCGCTACCCGGAGCGCGCCACGCCCGCGACCCGGAGCGCGCCACGCCCGCAGGCCGCGCCTGCTCTTTCCGGCGTACTCCCAATGATGTATCTCCATGACGCAACGATGACATTTCCGTTCTAGGGAACCTGCTCCGATGCGCTGCGTGGTAAGGTAACCGCGACATTTTCCATAGACGCGAGTATCCTTTCCCGCCTTGACCGATCACGAGGAGCGTGAACACATGACCGACATGAACGGCACCACCCCCTCCGGTGCGCCCATGCCGCCCGTGGGCGACGATCACGCGCATCAAGCGCCGCCGCAACCCGTGCAGCCGACGCAGCCGGCGCAAACGGCTCAGACCTATTACTACCAGCAGTCCCAGCCTCAGCAGCATGCAGGCACCGTCACGTACGAGAAGAAGAGCCACGGCCTGCGCACCTTCCTCTTGGCGTTCGCTGGCGCCCTGTTGGCCTGCGCCCTGGCCTTCGGCGCCTTCGGCATCTTCAACGCCGTGACGGGTGCCGCCTCCGGCAATGCCGGCAAGGACAACAACGGCGGCCCGTCCGATTCGGGTTCGTCCACGGTGCTGGGCTCTCAGGATTCAAGCTCCACGAGCGGCGACGAAGACGAGAACCTCACGCTTCCGGAATCGGTGGCCAAGAAGTGCCTGCCCTCCGTGGCGGCCATCGACGTGTACACGTCGCAGTCGGCCATGTCGGGCATGTACGGCTACGGCAACGGTGCGGGCCCGGGCGACGGCAGCACGCTCACGCAGTCCTCGCTGGGCAGCGGCGTGGTCCTGACGGACGACGGTTACATCATCACGAACTATCACGTGGTCGAAGGCGGCGAGGCCTTCAAGGTGACCATCGAAGGCGAACAGTACGACGCCGACGTGGTGGGCGCCGATCCCAGCTCTGACGTCGCCGTCATCAAGGCGCGTGACGCCTCCGGCCTGACCGCCATCGAGATCGGCGACTCCGACGATCTCGTCATCGGCGAGTGGGTCATGACCATCGGCAGCCCCTTTGGCCTCGAGCAGTCCGTGGCCACGGGCATCGTGTCGGCCACCAGCCGTTCCCAGATCATGGACAGCGGCACCGACATGTACGGCCAGAGCACCGGCGAAGCGACCATCTACCCGAACATGATCCAGACCGACGCGGCCATCAACCCCGGCAACTCCGGCGGCGCGCTGGTTGATGCCGACGGCAAACTCATCGGCATCAACACGCTCATCACGTCGTATTCCGGCAACTATTCCGGCGTCGGCTTCGCCATCCCGGTCAACTACGCCGTGAACCTGGCGCAGCAGATCATCGACGGCAAGACGCCGACCCATGCGCAGTTGGGCGTGTCCCTGTCCACCGTCAACGAGCAGTCCGCGCAGCGCTACGGCCTGCCCACGGACACGGGTGCGTACGTGGCGTCCGTGAGCAAGGGCAGCGGCGCGGCCGAGGCTGGCATCCAGGTAGGCGACATCATCACGGCGTTCGACGGACAGCCCGTCGAGTCCGCGAGCGACCTCATGCTGGACGTCCGCTCGAAGAACCCGGGCGACAAGGTGACGCTCACCGTGAACCGCAACGGGCAGGAGCAGGACATCGACGTGACGCTCGGATCGGACGAAAGCTCCCAGAGCGCGTCCACGCAGCAGCAGGAAGGCGGATCGTCCCTGTTCGAGCATCTCTTCGGCGGCGGCTCCTCCCAGGACAAGGCGGCCTAGCGCACGGCATGCCGCCATGCTTCCCGCAGCTTGTCCCCCTTGACGACGAAGCCCCTCCTTTTCCCCGAAAGGAGGGGCTTTTTGCGGTAGAAGCCATGGAGGGCGCGGGATTCGTGTTGGCTCGCGGCCTCTTTCAGGTAATATGGTGCAAAACGAACTGCATCGGGACAACAGGGTCATTCGTCGAAGGGATGGGCGTATGTCAGACGGATACAAGTACCAGCGGGTGTTGCTCAAGCTGTCCGGCGAGGCGCTGGCGGGCGATTTGGGCTACGGCATCGATCCGAAGGTCGTTGACGATCTGGCCGACCAGATCGCCGAGATCGTGCACGACGGCGTGCAGCTGGCCGTTGTGGTGGGCGGCGGCAACATCTTCCGCGGCGTGTCCGGCGCCACCGAGGGGATGGACCGCGCCCAGGCCGACTACATCGGCATGCTGGCCACGGTCATGAACGCGCTGGCGCTCCAGGACTCCTTCGAACGCCACGGCGTCTTCTCGCGCGTGCAGAGCGCCATCAACATGCAGGAAGTCTCCGAACCCTACATCCGCCGCCGCGCGATCCGCCATCTGGAGAAGGGCCGCGTGGTCATCCTGGCCGCCGGCACGGGCAACCCGTACTTCACCACCGACACCACGGCCGCCCTGCGCGCGTGCGAGTTGGACGCGGAATGCCTGCTCAAGGCCACCAAGGTGGACGGCGTGTACGACAGCGACCCCCGCGAGAACCCTGAGGCCCAGAAGTTCGACCGCATCAGCTATCTGGACGTGCTTTCGCGCGGCCTGAACGTCATGGACTCCACGGCCACGTCGCTGTGCATGGACAACCATCTGCCCATGATCGTGTTCGACCTGACGGTCAAAGGGAACATTTCGCGGGCCCTCAAGGGCGAAAACGTGGGAACCACGGTGGAATAACCGCAGCAGGCGGGGTAAGATAGGAACGGTTCGTCTCGGACGGGCGCAACGCCTCGGCTTCGCGGGACGCCGAGGCACGGGTGAAAGGATGCCGCACATGGTCAACGATATTCTGGCTCAAGCCGAAGAGCGCATGAAGAAGGTGCTCGCTTCGCTCGGCGAAAACTTCGCGTCGGTTCGCACCGGACGCGCGAACGCGATGGTGCTCGACCGCATCCGGGTCGACTACTACGGCGCGCCCACGCCGGTGAACCAGCTGGCTGGCATCAAGTCGCCCGACGCGCACATGTTGGTCATCGAGCCGTGGGACAAGTCGTCGCTCAAGGCCATCGAGCATGCCATCCAGGAAAGCGACCTGGGCGTGACCCCGTCCAACGACGGCTCGGTCATCCGCCTGCCGTTCCCCGCCCTCACCGAGGAACGCCGCCGCGAGCTGGTTAAGCAGTGCAAGGGCTACACCGAGGAAGCGCGCGTGGCCGTGCGCACCGCCCGCCGCGACGCCAATGCCGCCGTCGAGAAGTCGGTCAAGCAGGACAGCCTTCCCGAAGACGAGCAGCGCCGCGCCGAGGCCGAGATCCAGAAGCTCACCGACAAGTACATCGCCGAGGTGGACGAGGCCTTCAAGAAGAAGGAAGCCGAAGTGATGGAGATCTAGCAGGTTCCGGCGGCCTGCCGGCCGCCGGAACTGCTCGACGCTGCGAAGCGTCGAAGCACCCCGCCTTGCCGCTCCAAGCTTTCGTCGCGTACTGAAGTACGCTTCCTCAAGCTTTCACGGCAATTCGGGGCACCTCGACGCTTCTCGCTGACTTACTAGCGCCAACCTGCGACATTTGGTTGCGACAAGAAAGCGTCCCACCGTTGAACAAGCCGCTCGATCACATATTCCCGAACCCGCCGGTGGGCCTCGACCCGACGCGGCTCGATCCCGCTGCCGTGCCCGAGCACGTGGCCGTCATCATGGACGGCAACGGCCGCTGGGCGAAGGAGCGCGGCAAGAACCGCCTTTTCGGCCACAAGGCCGGCATCGAGGCCGTACGCGAGACCATCCGGTGCGCGTCGGACGTGGGCGTGCGCTATCTGACCATCTACTCCTTCTCGTCCGAGAACTGGAAGCGGCCGCAGGACGAGGTCATCGGCCTCATGAACCTGTTCGCCACCACCATGCTCGCCGAGGTGGACGGCCTGTACGAGGAACACGTGCGCGTCATGACCATCGGCCGCACCGACGCGCTGCCGAAGAAGACGCGCGACGCGTTCGCGAAAGCGTGGGAGAAGACGAAGGGCAACGACGGCATGACGCTCGTCGTGGCCGTGAACTACGGCGCCCGGGTGGAGCTGCTCGACGCCGTGCGCTCCTGCCTGGACGAGGCGCATGCGGCGCTGCGCGCGGGCCGCATGCCCGAAGAGCTGACCGAGGAGTCGTTCGCCAGGCACCTCTACACGGCCGACATTCCCGACCCCGACCTGCTCATCCGCACGAGCGGCGAGATGCGCGTGTCCAACTTCCTGCTGTGGCAGATCGCCTATGCCGAGTTCGTGTGCACCGACGTGCTGTGGCCCGACTTCGACCGTTACGAGTTCCTGCGCGCGCTTTTGGAATACCAGGGACGCGAACGGCGTTTCGGGGCGGTGTGACGGTGGGTGGAAGCGATCCCATGAACGCGGGCGGAAAGCGGGCCGGTGGGCCTGCGCCGCAGCCTGTCGCCGAACGTCCTCGGACGGCTTCTGACCTGCGCAAGGAAGAAAAGGCCGAAGCGGCGGCGGCGCGCCAGGCGCGCAAGGACAAGCTCAAGGGCATCGCGCGGGACAAGACTCCTCAGAAGCTGAAGAACCCCACCGACATCCAGGTGCGTTTCCGCACCGGCTTCATCTACATCACCGTGTCCGTGCTGTGCATCCTGGCGAGCGAATGGACGACGCTCGCGCTGCTCGTGGCCACGGCCGGCATCTCGGCCGGCGAGTTCTACTACATGCTGCGCTCCGACGCGAAGCTGCCGAACGAGATGCTGGGCATCGTCGCGGCCATGCTGTATCCGGTGAGCGTGTTCTTCCTGGGCCTGGACGGAGCGCTGTACGTGAGCCTGGCGCTGCTTTTGGCGCTGATCGTGTGGTACGTGTTCTGGATGCGGGCGCGCGTGCCCGACGTGGGCGTGAGCTTCTTCGGGGCCGCGTACACGGGGCTTCTGCTGTCGGGCATCGTCGTGGTGCGCGGTGCGCTGCCTGCGCCATGGGGCGGCGTGCTGGTGCTGGGCATCTTCCTGAGCGTGTGGGCGAACGACTCGTTCGCGTACCTGATAGGGCGCAAGTTCGGCAAGCACAAGCTGGCGCCGCGTACCAGCCCGAAGAAGAGCTGGGAGGGTTTCCTGGCGGGGCTCGTGGCGTCCATGCTGTTCTGGTGGGGCCTCACGTTCATCCCGGGTGTCGCCATGAGCGTGCCGCAGGCACTCGTGTTCGGCCTGGTGTGCGGCCTCATGGGCGTGTTGGGAGATCTGGCGGAAAGCCGCATCAAGCGCAATTCCGGCTTCAAGGACTCCGGCACCATCATGCCGGGCCACGGTGGCCTGCTCGACCGCTGCGACTCGCTGTTCCTGGTGGCCGTCACCTCGGCCATCCTTCTGGTGGGGGGAGGGTGCATTCCCTATGTCATCTGATGGTTCCGCCGTTCTGCCGAACGGCGGAACGGCCGACGCTGCGGACTGCCCCAGCGCCCGATCTTCGCGCGATCACGCAGGCTTGCGTACCGAAGTACGCGGCGCCAGCGCGATCCCACGAATCTCGGACACCGGGACAGCCCTCGCTGACGCTACGAACGACCTGCGGCCGAACGGCGGAACGGCCCCGCAGGTCCATGCGCGGCTGCGCGACGCCATCGCGGAGCACGAGCGCTCTTGCCGGCCGCGGAGACGCGTCGCGGTGCTGGGATCGACGGGCTCCATCGGCACGCAGACGCTCGATGTGGCACGCCGGCATCCCGACCGGCTGGAGATCGTGGCGCTCGCCGCCGGCACGCGTGTGGACGAGCTGCTGGCGCAGGCGCGGGAGTTCGGCGTGTGCCACCTGGCGGTGGGCGACGAGCGCCTGGCGAAGGAGCCCGTGGCAGACGACCTGCGCGCGCAGGTCGGCAAAGGCTCGCTCGGCTTCGGCGCCGACGCGGTGGCTGCCTTGGTGCAGCTGCCCGAGGCCGACGTCGTGGTGAACGCGCTCGTGGGCGCGGCGGGCCTGCGCGCGAGCTACGAGACGCTCGCGGCGGGCAAGGTGCTCGCGCTCGCCAACAAGGAGTCGCTTGTGGTGGGCGGCGACCTCATCATGCCGCTGGCCGCGCAGGTGGACGCGCGCCGTCGGGTGGGGGGCATGTCCCCGGCCACGGGCCCGGCCGGGGCGCTCATGCCCATCGATTCCGAGCACGGCGCCATCTACCAATGCCTTCTGGGGGAGGACCCGCGCGAGGTGGCGCGGCTGTGGGTCACCGCTTCGGGCGGCCCTTTCCGCGGGCGCACGCGCGCGGAGCTGGCGGACATCACGCCCGCCCAGGCGCTCGCGCATCCCACGTGGAACATGGGCGCGAAGATTTCCATCGACTCGTCAACGCTCATGAACAAAGGCTTGGAAGTCATCGAGGCGCATCACCTGTTCGCCCTGCCCTACGACCGCATAAGCGTGGTCGTGCAGCCGCAGAGCGCCATCCATTCCATGGTGGAGTTCGCCGACGGCAGCGTGAAGGCGCACCTGGGAACCACCGACATGCGCATCCCCATCCAGTTCGCGCTGTCCTATCCCGAACGGTGGGACGCGCCGGTTGCGCCGCTCGACTTCCGCACGCTGGGATCGCTCGAGTTCGCCGCGCCTGACGAGGACACGTTCCGCTGCCTGGCGCTTGCGCGCGCGGCGGGCGAGCGGGGCGGCACGCTGCCCTGCGTCATGAACGCCGCGAACGAGGTGGCGGTTGCCGCCTTCTTGGCAGGCGAGGGCAGCTATCTCGGCATCGCCGCGTGCGTCGAGGCCGTCATGGACGCCCACGAGCAGGGCGGCGCCGGCGGCGTGCAGCGCGTGGAAAGCCTGCGGCAGCTGGAAGGGCTGGACGCCTGGGCCCGCATGGAGGCGCGCCGGAACCTCGCCTGAACGAGCAGCCCCGGCACCCCGGCCGGGCCAGCCCGTCGGGGGCGGCCCGCCCCCTTGCTGGCGCGAGGCGGCCTTCGTCCGGCCGTTTGCCGCGTGTGCAACGGGCGTGGGGCGGTTGTAGGTTTTTCTCGCACCGAAGGCGGCAGGCGGCGCGCTTCTTTATAATGTGCGGTGGAAAACGACGTAGTCTCGACAAGCGATAGGAGTCGAGTTCATGGATATTGTCCTCATGATCCTGTACGCCACCATCGTGCTGGGCTTTCTGGTGTTCATCCACGAAGGCGGGCACTATCTGGCGGCGCGCGCCTTCGGGGTGCGCGTGACGGAGTTCATGCTGGGCCTTCCCGGCCCCTCGGTAGGCTTCACGCGGGCGGGCACGCGCTTCGGCGTGACGGCCGTGCCGCTGGGCGGCTATGCGAAGGTGTGCGGCATGGAGGCGGGCGAGATGAGCCCGCATCTGGAGCAGGTGCTCGCGGCGCTGTACCGCCGCGGCACGGCGAACATGGAAGACATCGCCGCCGATTGCGGCATCACCGACGACGAGGCCTTCGATGCCTTGGACGAGCTGGCCGAATGGGGCAGCGTGGTCGGTCCCACGAAGAAGGACCAATACAACACGTACCGGGCGCCCGCCGTGCGTCCGGCCAAGAAGCAGATCGCGGCCGCCGAGGCTGCGGGGCGCCCGACTCCGGCCGCCTTCGAGCTGGGCGAAGCGCGCCCTGTGGAGAACCCGCACGACCTGTTCGAAAGCGAATATCGCCAGCAGTACCGCTCGCTGCCGTTCTGGAAGCGGTCCGTCATCCTGGTGGCAGGCGTGGCCATGAACCTCCTGTTTGCCATCCTGCTGTTCATCGTGTGGCTGTGCGTCATCGGCATGGACGTGCAGACGGCTGCAGGAGAGATCGTGCATGTGAACCTGAACCCTTTGCAGGCCATCCAGTTCGGCTTTATGTACATCGGGGCGGTCGTCCAAGCGGTCGCGGGCCTGTTCAACCCTGCAACGGCGGCACAGACCGTGTCCGATTCGGCGTCGATCATCGGCATCGCGGCCATGTCCAAGGACTTCTTCGAGGCGGGACTCGTGAGCATCCTGCAGTTCTTCGCCATGATATCGGTGTCTCTGGGCGTCATGAACCTGCTGCCCATCCCGCCGCTCGACGGAGGCCGCCTGGTGGTGGAGGTGTTCCAGAAGCTCACGCGCAAGGTGGTGTCCACGCGGGCGCTCAATTACCTGAGCGCGGCCGGCATGCTGCTGTTCCTGGGATTCTTCCTGGTCATGGCCAACCAAGACATCCAACGCTACGTGTTCGGGAACTGGGGCTAACGGGTTCCCTCCGTGCGGCGGCCTGCACCACGTGGCCGCTGCGCACATGCGTGGGGCGGCCTGCCCCGGCCAGGCCGAGGTGGGCCGGCCGCGAGTGGCCGGCCGCCACGCACGCATGCGCAAGCCTCCCTGTCCGGTCGCACTTCCACCCAGCCGGGGGCGCCTGCGGATTCCCCATGGTGATGACCCCGCATCGCCCGGCAACAAGGTAGAATACCTTCAAACGCGACAACGGAACGATCCGCAGAAGGGAGCGCCATGGGCAGCGCAGCCAAGCCGAACGAGCTGACCCGCCAGGTGATGGTGGGTGCCGTTCCGGTGGGCGGCGGCGCCCCGGTCGCGGTGCAGTCGATGCTGAACGCGCCCGCGCAGGACGTGGCGGCGAACCTCGCGCAGATCGAGCGGCTTGCCGAGGCCGGATGCGAGATCGTGCGCATGGCCATCCCGCGGCGCGACTGCCTGGACGCCTTCGCGGCCGTCTGCGAGGTCTCGCCCCTGCCGGTGGTGGCCGACGTCCACTTCGACGCACACATAGCCATCCAGGCGGCGCGACGCGGCGCGGCCAAGCTGCGCATCAATCCCGGCAACATCGGCGGCCTGGCCAAGACCGACGCCGTCATCGACGCGGCCGGCGAGATGGGCATCCCCATCCGCATCGGCGTGAACGCGGGTTCGCTCGACGCCGCGCTCGCGGCGCGCGACGATCTGACGCTGCCGGAGAAGCTGGCCGCCTCGGCGGTGGACTACGTGCGGCACTTCGAGGGCCGTGGCTTCCACGACCTGGTGGTTTCGGCGAAGGCGCACGACGTGCGCACCACCATCGCCACCTATCGGCAGCTGGCAAGCGAGCTGCCGCACGTGCCGCTGCACATCGGCGTCACCGAGGCGGGCACCGCGTTCCAAGGCATCATCAAGTCCGCCTGCGGCCTGGGCGTGCTGCTGGAGGAAGGCATCGGCGACACCTTGCGTATCTCGCTCACCGACGACCCCGTCACCGAGGTGCGCGCGTGCTGGACGCTGCTGGCGTCGCTCGACGTGCGCCGGCACGGGCCGGAGATCATCAGCTGCCCCACGTGCGGCCGCTGCCAGGTGGACCTCATAGGCCTGGCCCGCCAGGTGGAGGAGCGGCTGGGCGCCGTGCGCAAGCCCGTGAAGGTGGCGGTCATGGGATGCGTGGTGAACGGCCCCGGCGAGGCGGCCGACGCCGACATCGGCGTGGCGTGCGGGGACGGGTCGGGCGTGGTGTTCGCTCAGGGAGAAGTCGTCCGCAAGGTCGCCGAGGGCGACATCGTGGACGTGTTGATGGAGGAGATAGGAAAGCTATGACGAATGTGATGCACATGAGCCGGATGTACGCGCCGACGTTGAAGGAAGACCCCGCCGATGCGGAAATAGCAAGTCATCGCCTGCTCATGCGGGCCGGCATGATACGCAAGACGGCGTCGGGCGTGTACGCGTTTCTGCCCCTGGGGCAGAAGGTGCTCGCGAAGGTGGAGCAGATCGTGCGCGAGGAAATGGACGCCACGGGCGCACAGGAGATGCTCATGCCCGCGTTGCAGCCGGGCGAGCTGTGGCGCGAGAGCGGCCGTTGGGACGACTACGGTCCCGAGCTCATGCGCCTCACCGACCGTCACGACCACGAGATCTGCTTGGGGCCCACCCACGAAGAGCTCGTCACGGCTCTCGTGCGCAACGAGCTGCGCTCGTACAAGGAGCTTCCGCTGGCGCTCTACCAGATCCAGACGAAGTTCCGCGACGAGATCCGCCCACGCTTCGGCCTCTTGCGCGGCCGCGAGTTCATCATGAAGGACGCCTACAGCTTCCACGCCAACCAGGAGTCGCTGCAGAAGACCTACGACGACATGAGCGCTGCCTACGGCCGCATCTGCGAGCGCCTGGGCCTGGACTACCGTCCCGTCGAGGCCGATTCCGGGCAGATCGGCGGCAGCGTGACCTGCGAGTTCATGGCGCTCGCCGAAGCGGGCGAGGCCGAGCTCGTGCACTGCACGTGCGGATACGCGGCCAACACGGAAGCCGGCGACTGCCTGGCGCGCCCCACCGAGCACGCCGTGCCCGAAATGCAGAAGATAGCCACGCCCGGCGTGCATACCATCGCCGAGCTGGCGGCATTCCTGGACATTCCCGAATCGTCCACCGTGAAGGCGCTCGCAGGCAAAAGCGATGCGGGCGAACTGGTGGTGCTGTTCATTCCCGGCGACCACGAGCTCAACGAGCTGAAGGCCGACCGTGCCGTGGGCGGCTTCACGCTGCTCGCCGACGAAGAGATGGAAGCGTACGGCCTGCCCAAGGGCTCCATGGGTCCGGTAGGCCTGCCGAAGGAGGCGCGCGTCGTCGCGGCGCGCAGCCTGCAGGCCGTGCAGAAGTGGGTCGTGGGCGCCAACGAGGACGGCTTCCACTACGTGGGCGCTGGCCTGGGCCGCGACTTCGAAGTGGACGAGTGGGCCGACCTGTGCATCGTGCAGCCGGGCGACAGCTGCCCCGAATGCGGGCTGCCGCTTTCGGGCGCGCGCGGCATCGAGGTGTCGCAGGTGTTCCAGCTGGGCGACAAGTATTCGCGCGCCATGGACGCCACGTTCGCCGACGAGGACGGCACGGAGACGCCCTTCCTCATGGGGTGCTATGGCGTGGGCATCACGCGCTCGCTGGCCGCCATCGTGGAACAGCATAACGACGAGTACGGCATCATCTGGCCCTTCTCCGTGGCTCCGGCGCACGTGTGCGTCATCCCGCTCACCGTGGGCGACGAAGAGGTGCAGCCCGCCGCCGAAAAGCTGGCGGCCGACATCGCGCGCCTGGGGCTGGAAGTGGTCATCGACGACCGCAGCGAGCGCGCCGGCGTGAAGTTCGCCGACGCCGACCTCATCGGCTGGCCGCTGCAGATCGTCGTCGGCAAGCGCGGGCTCGCCGAGGGCAAGGTGGAAGTGAAGCTGCGCCGCACGGGCGAGAAGAAGGACATCGCGTTCTCCACCATCACCGAGCTGTTGGCCTTCGCGAAGCGTTCCGGCGGCATCACCAAGTCCGGCACGGGCTACTTCGACGGGCTTTTCGAACGTTGATGGCGCAGGACATCCAGGGCGTCCTGTTCGATCTGGACGGGACGCTGCTCGACACGCACGACCTGCTGCTGGAAACGTTCCGCTACGCGACGCGGAAGGTGTTGGGCGAGCGCATTCCCGACGGCCGCCTGATGGCGAAGGTGGGCCAGCCGCTGGTCACGCAGATGTGGGACTTCACGGACGACGAGGCGGTGCACGACGAGCTGGTGGAGGTGTACCGCGAGTACAACGCCGCCATCCACGACGACATGGTGCGCCTGTTCCCGGGGACGCGCGAGGCGCTGGCCGCGCTGCGCGAAGCGGGATTCCCGCTGGGCGTGGTGACCTCGAAGCGCCACGAGGTGGCCCTGCACGGGCTGGGCTGTTTCGGGCTGGCGGACCTGTTCGAGTTCGTCATCGGCTCGGACGACTGGCCCACGCACAAGCCCGATCCCGGCCCGGTCGCCCACGGCTGCGACCTCATGGGGAAACAGCCTCCGAACTGCCTGTACGTGGGTGACAGCCCCTTCGACCTGCAGGCGGGCAACGGTGCCGGCTGCCAGACGGCGGCGGCTCTCTGGGGCATGTTCCCTGCCGACGAACTGCGGGCGCAGCAGCCCGACTTCGTGTGCGGAAGCATTCTGGAAGTGGCGCATTTGCTGGGCGCGCGCTAG
>CAJFVW010000056.1 GCA_904420575.1 uncultured Gordonibacter sp. | reverse complement strand
GGCGCCGCTTTACCTGGTGCATTTCTCGCAGGACGCGGCGCTTGCCACGGCGCAGGCGCTCTCGAGCTACGGCGTGGCGTCGAAGGAGCAGCGCGAGCAGGTGAAGGAGGCCGTGAAGGGCACGCGCTTCACCACGGCGTTCGGCAAGACGCTCAAGCGCCTGCTCGCAAGCGGCGTGGGCGTGCACCATGCGGGGATGCTCCCGCGCTACCGGCTGCTCGTGGAGAAGCTGGCCCAGCAGGGGCTGCTGCCGGTCATCTGTGGCACGGACACGCTCGGCGTGGGCATCAACGTGCCCATCCACACGGTGGTGCTCACCGCGCTCACGAAGTTCGACGGACGGAAGATGCGGCGTCTGCGCGCCCGCGAGTTCCACCAGATCGTCGGGCGGGCGGGGCGTTCCGGCTTCGACACCGAGGGCATGGTGGTGGCGCTCGCGCCCGAGCACGACATCGAGAACGCGAAGCTGGTTGCCAAGGCCGGCGACGACCCGAAGAAGCTGCGCAAGATCAAGAAGAAGCAGCCGCCCGAGGGTTTCGTCACCTGGAACAGACAGACCTTCGAGCGCCTGATCGAGGCCGTGCCTGAGACGCTGAAGCCGCGACTGCGCATCACGCATTCCATGGTGCTCTCCGAGGTGGTGCAAGGCGGCGACGCGTACGCCCGCACCCGCAAGCTGGTCGCCGACTCGGCGCAGACCGACGAGGAGAAGGCGGCGCTGTGCGTGCGCGCCGACGAGATCTTCCAGACGCTCATCGATGCGGACGTGGTGGAGCGTTTGGAGGGCGAGGACGGCGCGGTAGCGTACGTGACCACCGTGGACGTGCCGGAGGACTTCGCGCTCGACCAGCCCTTGTCGCCATTTCTGTTGGCGGCGCTCGAGCTTCTGGATCCCGAGGACGAAAGCTACGCGCTCGACGTCATCTCGCTTGCCGAGGCCACGCTGGAAGACCCGCGGCAGGTACTGCGCGCTCAGGAGCGGGCCGCACGCGACAAGGCGATGGCCGAGATGAAGGCCGATGGCGTGGACTACGACGAGCGTTTGGAGCGCCTGGCCGAGGTCACGTACCCGCGGCCCTTGGAGGATCTGCTCGAAGCCGCGTTCGAGCGTTACTGCCAGGAGGTGCCGTGGGCGCGCGACTTCGAGCTGTCGCCGAAGTCGGTCGTGCGCGACATGGTGGAGACGGCCTCGGACTTCAAGACCTATGTGCAGCGCTACAAGATCGCGCGCTCGGAGGGAACGCTTCTGCGCTACCTGGCCGACGCGTACCGCGTGCTCGACCGCACGGTGCCGTCCGATCGCCGCGACGAGCGGCTGGAGGACATCGTGTCGTGGCTCGGCTTCCTCGTGCGCTCGGTGGATTCGAGCCTGGTGGACGAGTGGGAAAGTGCGGGATCGGTGACCGACGCCGCCCCGCCGAGTGCCGACGACGCCGTGGTTGCCGACCGCCGCGGCCTCATGGTGCTTGTGCGCAACGCGCTTTTCGCGCGCGTGCGGCTGGCCGCCCTGGGACGCGCCGACGAGTTGGGAAGGCTCGATCAGGAGTGGGGCTGCGGCGAGCCGCGCTGGCAGCGGGCGCTCGACGCGTACTACGAGGCGCACGAGGCCGTGCTCATCGACGCCGACGCACGCTCGATGGCCTACCTCTCCATCGACGAGTCCGACGAGCAGGCCGACCACGTGTGGCACGTCCGCCAAGTCTTCAGCGACCCCGCAGGAGACCACGATTTCGCCATCGCCGCCGACGTGGACCTGGACGCCTCCCAAGAAGAAGGGGAGGCCGTGTTCAAGAACTACCGCGTGGGATTCTTCGAGGAACTGTAGGCGGACGGTCCGAACGAAGCCGCGCTCGGTCCCGTTTTTTTGCGGCTGTGGCACCTCGCAAAGCTCTCGCGGGCAAAGCAAGCCGCGAAACCCCAGGTCGCGAACTGCCGCCCCCTGGCAACCTTCGCTGAAGCCCGCCACAGCTGCAATTTTTGGGATCGACCCCCTCCCCTTCGCCGTGCCGGGGAACGAAATCTTTTCGAAAAAGCGTGAACCGCACAGGCCGTTGGCGCTACTAACGAAATGAAGGCGACGAGAGCGGAAGGCGGCGGGATGGACGAACGGGAGGCGACGGCGACGCTTGCGCGCGTGGCGCGCGGCGACGAAGCTGCGCTCGAAGAGCTGTACCGCGCCTTCGCGCCGGCCGTGCTGGCGTTCGCGCTCGCGCGTGTCGGCGGGCGGGAAGTGGCCGAGGAGGTGGCAGCTGACACGTGGCTCGGGTGCTGGCGCTCGGCGACGGCATTCAGGGGCGACAGCAGGGTGCTCACCTGGCTGCTCGGCATCGCGAAACGGCAGGCGTATGTGCGCGTGCGGCGGACGCGGCTTACGGAATGCCCGCTTGACGAGGCGGCCGAGGCACTCGCGGACGGTGCGGGCGACGCTGCGGACTCCGTGCTGGAGGCCGCCGGCGTGGCCGAGATCCTTGCGGCGCTCGACGCGCTGCCGGTCGAGTTGGCGGAGACGGTGCGTCTGGCCTGGCTGCACGAGCTGCCCTACGCCGAGATCGCCGCCATTGCCGACGTGCCCGTGGGCACGGTGAAGTCCCGCGTGTCCCGCGCGCGGCGGCTGTTGCAAGAGACTTTGGGGAGGCGATCATGAACGGAATGGATTCGCCAATGCGCGAAGCGCTGCGGCAGCAGGAAAGCGCGTGCGCACACGACGTGCCCGCATTCGCGTCCATCGCGACGCGCATCGAGGCTGCGCCCTCGCCGCTCGAGGCCGAACGGTGGCCGGCCGCCAAGGGCGCGCGCCTGGCGGCGAGCCTCGTGGCAGCGCAGGTGCGCGTCGTTCCGTACGCCGTGCTTGCGGCTGCGGTGGTGGTGGCTGCGGCTGCGCTGGCCGGTGCGTGCCTGATCGGCATGACGGGAGTCGCGGCTGTTGAAGCTGCCTGGTGGTTCGCGGCGTTTTTGCTGGTCGGAGCGGCGATCACAGTGACGTTGGCGCTCTCCTCCGGGCGCGCCGACGCGTTGGCGCTCGCCACGCCGCTGGGACCGCAGACCGTCGCGCTCGCGCGTCTTGCCGCTGTGCTGGGCGTGGACGCGCTTGTGGGCCTCGCCTCGTCGGCGGCGTTCGCCTGGTGGGGTTCGATCGAACTGGGTTTTGTCGTGGTCTCGTGGCTGGTGCCCCTCGCGTTGGTTGCCGGGGCCTCGGCGTTCGTCGCCGTGTGGTCGGAGACGCCATGGGCGGGTGCGGTGGTGGGCGCAGTGCTCGTGCCGCTTGTGCTGCCCGCTGCACAGGCAGACACGGCCGGAGGCGCCTGGGGACTTGTCGGAGTCGTGCAAGGGGCGCTTGGACCCGTCGGCTTGGTTGCACTCGGCGCTGCCCTGCTGGCAGCGGCTGTTTGCTCGTCACGGCGGGCCGCGCTCGCACGGCTGCAGGTCGTATGAAGGAGGAGTCTATGAACTGGCAGCATTCCCGAGCGCTCGTCGGCCTCGCCGCAGCGCAACTGCACCGCATCGGGCGCGTCGGGTTCGCCCTGCCGCTGATCGCGGGCGCGCTCATCGCCGTTGTCGGCGTCGTGCTGAGCGCCGCAGTGGACGCGCAGTGGACGACCGCCGTCGTGATCATGCTCATGCCGCTCCATTCGCTCGTCGTCGGCTTGGCCTCCGTCGGGGTACTCGCGGGCGATCCGCTTGTCGAACTGCACGGATCCACGCCCGTAGGCGAGCGCGCCGTGCAGACGATGCGCGGGGCCCTGCTCGCCCTTGCTGGGATGGCGGGCGCGTTCGTCATGTTCGCGCCGCTTCATCTGCTGGGCGTCGTGTACGGTGACGTGGGGTGGCCGAGCGCGGCCACCCCGGTCGGCGGCGCGGTGGTGTTCGTGCTGTCGGCGTATGCGGCGGCCGCGGCCGCAGGAAGCCCGCGTGGCGCGACGTTCTGCATCGTGCTCATCTGGGTCGTCCTCTCGTTTTTCTGGGACACCAACCTGATGACCGCGCTCGCCTTGCAACGCGGGGTGCCGCTGGTCGCCGCCGCTGTCGCGGCTGTCGGTGCCTGGCTTTCTCTTGGGAAGCCGGAGCGCGTGTGCGCCAAGGCGGTGGGCACGCGATGAGGTTTCCGCGATTGGCGCTCGCCCATGCGCGCATAGCGGGGCGGCAGCGGGCGCTGTGGGTCGTTTCTGCGTTGCTGGCCCTGCTGTCGCTTTCTGTCATGGTGAACTCGGCGATGCCTTTCGAGACGGGGAACGCCTCGGATCTGGCGTTCTTGGCTCAGATGCTCGCCTTTTTGCCGCCCCTCGCGTGCGCGGCGGCCTGCACCGACCTCGCGTCCGCTCCCTCGCGACTAGGCGTCGGGGAAATCGAAGACGCCGCGCCCGTCGCGGCCGTGACCCTGACCGCGGCGCGCGTGGCGGGCGCGTTCGCCGTGTTCGCGCTCCCCTCGTTCGCGCTGCTGCTGTTCTGCGGGTTCGGGCAGCTTGCTCACGGTAATCCCTGGGGGCCGCTCCAAGCTGCGGCGCTCTTCGCGTCTGTGGCGGCACCGGCCGCGCTGCTTGCGATGGCGCTCTCGGCGTTGGTGGGGACGGTGCTTCCGAAGGCCTTGGCGCGCATCGTCGCCGCAGTCGGATGGCTTGCGGCGCTCGTGCCGCTCTCGTTCGTGGGCGAGCCGACGGCGGGAGGCGGCATCCAGTTCCACATCGCCGCCGACCCGGTGTGCCAGGCCTTCTTCGGCTGCCCCCCGTTGCTCGACGCGGTTTCGGCTGCTGCTCCGGCCACGCCGCTTGTCGCCATCGCCTTGCTCGTCACTAAGCTCGCCCTTGTCGCTGGGCTGCTCGTGG
Source organism: uncultured Gordonibacter sp. (assembly GCA_904420575.1). Lineage (GTDB taxonomy): Bacteria > Actinomycetota > Coriobacteriia > Coriobacteriales > Eggerthellaceae > CAJFUR01. The sequence goes on along the minus strand of CAJFVW010000056.1, from coordinate 3,455 downwards.
TAGCGAGCGTCATTGCCCGCCACCGCAGCTTCAAGCGCGGATAAGAAAGGAACCCGCCATGTTCATCTCCCTCGACCACCTGGGCAAGGACTTCCGCAAGAAGCCGCGTGCCCTCGATGACCTCACGCTCGACCTGCCCTCCGGCATGATCGGGCTCGTAGGTCCCAACGGCGCCGGCAAGACCACGCTCATGCGCATCCTTTGCGGCATCGCCAGTCCCACGCGCGGGCGCGTGCTGGTGGACGGCTGCGACCTGGCCGACGCCCGCGTCCGCCGCGCGCTCAAGCGCACGCTCGGCTACCTGCCGCAGGATATCGAGCCGTATCCTAACCTCACTCCGCCGGAGTTTCTGGACTACGTAGGTGTGCTCAAGGGCATGGACGACGCCCGCGAGCGCCGCCGCCAGGCCGCCGAGCTTCTCGAGCGTGTGGGCTTGGCCGATGTGGCGCGGAGGCGTATCGGCGGGTTTTCCGGCGGCATGCGCCGGCGCGTGGGCATCGCCCAGGCGCTCATGGGCGACCCGCGGCTGTTGGTGGTGGACGAACCTACGGCCGGGCTCGACCCCGAGGAGCGCATGCGCTTCCGCACGCTTCTGGCCACGCTCGGCGGCGAGCGCACGGTGGTCCTGTCCACCCACATCCTGGACGACGTGGCCCAGACCTGTCCCTACGTGTGCGTGCTGCGCGGCGGGCACGTGCGCTACGACGGCGCGACCGCTGATTTGGTGGGCGAAGCGCGCGGCCGCACCTGGCTCACGCCGCCGCTTGCCGCGCCGCCCGCGCAGGGCGTGGTGGTGAACGCGGCCTCCTCGCCGGAGGGCACGCGCTATCGTCTGGTGGCCGATGTCCCTCCTGCCGGATCGCAGCTGGTGGAGCCCGCGCTCGAGGATGGCTACATGGCCCTGGCGTCGACGAGCCGGTGACGAGGAGCGTCGTGGCTGGCTGTACCTGATATTGTTCCTACCGTGGCAACGTTCGCCTGACCCCGTCGCGGACGCGGTAACGCTTGCCTGTCGCCTTTCGACCATGGCAACGCTCGCCTGAAGCCATCCCCGGTGCGGCAACGCTCGCCTGTCGCGTGCGAAACGGCTTGGCGCAGGTTCCCTTCCCGGCCGGATGCCCTGTTTCCCGCATCCTACCATGACGGACGGATGCGTTTCGAAGATGGTCGCACGGGCGCCTGCCGGCAGGCACGCGGGCCTTTGGGCGCACACGTTCGAACGGAAGGAGTGCAAGCGATGGAGTTGGGATCGCTTCCGGAGTGGTTCACGGCGTTCGCCGAGGTGACGGCCGTGTGCGTGGCCCTGTTCCTGCCCCAGTACTCGGCGTACCGCGACCGCAAGGCCAGCCTGGCGCGCATGCGGCGCGTCGTCGGCGGCATGCTGGACGCGCTGGCGACCGACCGCGCCCACTGCGAGGCGGGCTGCGACCCGCGCCAGCTGCAAAGCGCCCAGGACCTGGAGCTGTACCTGCGCGTGTCGTTCTTCGTGCTGAGCGATGCCCAGGAGATCGCGCTCCGCGGCGACGCCGAGCGGCTCTATCGGCAGCTGGTAGGCCCGGATCCCGATCTGGCCGTCGTCCGCCGCGAGATCGCCGACCTGCGGCAGCCGCAGCAGGCGGGGCGGCAATCCGTCTTGCAGCAGGGGAGGGCGTGACGTGGAAAGCACGGTGCATGGCGTCGCCCTCGTGTTCGAAGGCGGGGGCATGCGCAACTCGTATTCGGCGGGCGCTCTCACGGTCATGCTGGAGAACGGGCTGTACTTCGACGACGTGTACGGGCTTTCGGCGGGAGCCACGAACGCGATCGACTACGTCTCCCGCGACGTGCGCCGGGCGCAGAGCTCGTTCACGGCCACGCTCGACGGCCTGTCGTTCCGCTGGTGGGTGGAGCCGTTCGTGGACGCGGACGGCTTCGGGTCCATCCTGCACGGCGGCGTTCAGGTGCCCGCAGGGAAGCGGCTGCCGTTCGACTTCGCAACGTTCCAGAACAACCCGGCGCAGGTGACGCTGCAGGCCATCGACCGCGACACGGGGGAGACGGCCTTCTTCACGCGCGAGGACTTTCCCACCCGGCAGGCGCTCATGACGCGCGTGCGCGCGTCCACCAGCTATCCGATCGTCCTGCCGCCCACCTGGGTGGACGGGCACGCCCTCTACGACGGCGGCATCGGCGTCGGGGGTGGCATCATGGTGCCCCGTGCCATGGACGACGGGCTGCGGCGGTTTTTCGTCGTGTGCACGCGCCCGCGCGGCTTTCGGCGTCGGGAGCGGCCCAACCGGCTCTACGACGCGTTCTTCTGGCGGCGCCCGCGGATGCGTGCGGCGCTCGATAGCTGGAGCCGGCGCTACAACGCCGAGCTCGACCGGCTGGAGCGTTTGGAAGCCGAGGGCCGCGCCTACGTGTTCTACGCCGAGGACCAGGGGGTCGAGAACACGGAGAGCGACGTGGCCAAGCTGACCGAGAACTTCCATCGTGGGCGGCGACAGGCGCAGACGGAATTGGGAGCTTGGCGGTGCTTTTTGGAGGGCTCGTCGTAGGCGGGCGCCTTGCGGGCAAGAGCGGCGGCGGCTGGTTCGCGAGGAGGGGCGGCAGCCGGCTTTCGTGGCGGTGGCCGGTTTGCGGGCGAGAGCGACGGCGGGGACGTCGTAGGCGGCCGCTGGGAGGGGTCGTGGCGCCAGGGTCGCGGCAACGGGCGGGCCACGACGGCCGTTCGCTGCCGACCATCAGCAATAAGTTGAACCAGGAATTTGTCCGCAGCGACCATCCGGGCTTTTGCCATACTACGTTATTTGGGTCGCGGCTTGCCACGCGGCCGCGCCGCTTCCAGGAGCCTTTGGATTCCTCGGCACGCGGCGCCGGCCACGATTGCAAAAGACTGCTCGGGAGAGACGATCCCTCCGCGCATGGCGGATGCCTGCGCGCGAAGGCGAGGACGGACGACCCTGTTCCCCGCTGCCTGCGGGCGGGCTTTCTGTGCGCGGAGGGCGAGGGGTCGCACGTGATGGGAGAAGACGGATGGGCAAGGCAACAAGGAGAAGAGGCGCGGCGTTTCTACTGACCGCCGTCCTGCTTTCGTGCGCGCTGGCGCTCGCTGGCTGCATGGGGGGCGGTGAGGAATCTGCGGGTCATGGCACGCTGCGCGTGGGCGTGCGAAGCGACGTCGTGGGTTTCGGCTACCTGAACGAGAACACGGGCAAGTACTATGGCCTGGAGATCGACATCGCCGAGGAGCTGGCGCGGCGCCTGGGCTACGCGGACGTGGAGTTCGTGTCTGTGCTGCCCGAGACGCGCAAGGAGATGCTGCTGGACGGCCAGGTGGACTGTCTGGTGGCGTGCTATTCCGTTTCCGACACGCGGCTGGAGAACTTCGACTTCTCGCCCGCGTACTACCAGGACGCCTCCATCGTCATGGTGGAGAACAGTTCGCTCGTCGAGGGCGTCGAGGACCTGAAGGG
>CAJFVW010000055.1 GCA_904420575.1 uncultured Gordonibacter sp. | reverse complement strand
TGCATCATCATCATCATGTTGAACTGCTGCTCGCCGCCCTGCTGCTCGATGAACTGCTCGTAGGTCATGTTCTGCTGCTGCAGCTGCATGCGCAGGTTGCTCATCAGGTTCTGCTGCATGGCCTCGTACACCGGGTCCTCGATGCGGCCCTTGAAGCGACGGGCAAGCTCGCTGGCAGCCATTTGGCGCTTGTAGTCCTCGTACTGCTGACGTCCCTGCTGCGACATCTGGTCGAGCATGCTTCCACGCAGCGCGGCGGCATCCTTGAACATGGGCATGTTCTTCGCCACCCACGCGTCGTTGATGGCAGGGATGACCTTCTTCTGGACCTCCTTGACGGTGGCCGTGCATTCCACGGTCTCCACGATCTCGTTGCCGTCGTCGTCAAGGCCGGGGCCTTCGAAGGTGAAGGTCTTCGTCTCGCCAGGCTTCATGCCGATGATGTTCTCGTCGAAGCCGTCGGGCATGTAGCCGGCTCCCGTGGTGTAGGTGCGGCCCTCCGTCGACAGGCCGTCCAGTTTCTTGCCGTCCTCGTAGCACTCCAGAGCCACCATGCAGCTGTCGCCCTTCTCGACAGGGCGCGGATCGTCCGCCACGTATTCGGCATAGCGCTCCGCCAGCTGGGCTATCTGGTCGTCCACCATGCTCTCGTCGATCTCGAACGGCGGCACCGTGATGGTGACCGGGTCGTACGACGAAAGCTCGTAGTCGGGCTTCACCGCCACGACCAACGTGAACCGGTACTCCTGCCCGCGCTTCATGGGAACCTTCGCCTGGGGCTTGGGAGGATAGGCCGGGATGATGTTCTTCTTGTCGATGGCGAACGGGATCAGCGCCTCGACGGCCTGCGACTCCACGATGGAGTCCAGGTCCTTGATGCCCATCTTCTCCTCGGCCACCTGGGCGACCGTCTTGTCCTTTTCGGGGCGCAGGCCCATCTGCTGGGCGAACCCGACCTGCGCCTGCTGCAGCGCGCGGTTCACTTCGTCAACGGTCGCCACGGCGTCGAGCTGGACCTTGCCGTCGCCGAGCTTCTTCTGAGTCACTTTCATGTCGTTTGCGTCTCCTTCGTACGGACGTCTTGCTGAGAAACCCCAGGGGGAGGTGGGAACGCCGCGCCGCACCGCTCGCAGCGCGCCGCACCCGGCTCGTTCACATGGCCGCAGTTGGCGCACGTGCCCGGCTCGACGTTGCGGCCGCACTTGTTGCAGTGGGTGCAGGGATAGCACACGGTTTCCCCTCCTGTTCTCGTCAAGGAACCATTGTAGCGCACATCCCCGCCAAGGAGGACAAGACGGAAAGATTGAACCCGAACAACGCGAGAGCCCGGCCTTCGAAGAGCCCGAGGCGGCCGCCACGGAAGCCCGTCAGGACAAAGGAAAGCTGCACGATCCGGCACGCGAGGCAAAACGGTTTATTCAGGGGGTTCAACCGGTTCGCCTGTCAAGCGTACGCATCGTGCAGCGTGAAGAGAACTATAGTCCAGAAAAGCCTGCCGCGCATTATGCTTACGTGCTTATTTTGCCCTCCTGCCTCATACCGGAAGTACCACTTTTTAGGTTACTCGCGCGAAAACGAAGGCTTACTTCCCCGTCCGCACCGCACGCAGTCCCCGAACGCGACGAAGCCGCTTTCCGAAGCGCGCAGAATGCCCGCCCGGGGCATACGCAATCCCCACCCACGCCGCGCACAGGCCCTGAACAACGACGAAGCCCGGCTCGATTCGAGCCGGGCTTCGCAATTGCCTTGTGGCAGGCGCACCGTGGCGGTGCGCAGGCGCTGCCTAGTTGCCGGGAGCCTTCGGGGCGCCGGGAGCGCCAGGCGCGGAAGGGGCACCCGGGGCGCCGGGAGCCTTCGGGGCGCCGGGAGCGCCGGGAGCGCTCGGGGCGCCAGGCGCGCCAGGGGCGCCGGGCATGGCCGGGCCGGCAGGAAGCTCGGCTCCGCATTCGGGGCACACCGTGTCAGAGAACTGGGCTTTCGCCCCGCATTTCGGGCACGTCTTGTCGATCTCGACTGCTGCTGGTCTGAAGCACATGGTAGATCCTTTCTCGTTTCCAACCAATACTGCACGCGCGGCCCGCCCCCTTCAGGCACCTCGCCGCATCGCGGAGGACCGCCGCGCAGCACCGGAGGAAACGCGCGCACAGAAGCTGCGCGCCTGTCCGGCGCTTGAAATACAGGTCGATCGCTCAGGTTGAAATTTTACCAATACAACCCGCCGAATGCATCCCCCGATACCTCCTAAATGAAGAAAAACCGATAATACCTATAGGCTGATTCACACGAGACATCAGGCATTTTGCCTCCTGCGCGCCGTGCGGCGCGCGCGCCAGACCCGCCGCTCTCCCTCCCGTTGGGCCCCTGCGAGCAGCCGTTGGCCCCTCCGCGCCGCCTGCGAGCAGAACCCCCTCTGTCGCCGCTCACTCGTTCGACTTCAGGCTTTCCACCATGTTCACGCGGGCCAGCTTGAAACGCATGGCCAGCATCACCAGCACGGTGAACAGCATGGTGAGCAGAAACGCCAGCGCGAAGCTGGCCGCATGGATCTCGCGCCCGAACATCACCTGGTCCACCTCGGCCGTCACCACCACGAACCCTTCCATGAACACTCCCAGGACCAGGCCCAGGACGCATCCGATGACCGAGAGCAGCGCGGTTTCGCGGTAGATGTAGGCGTCCACCTCGCGCGGCGTGAAGCCCAGCACCTTCAGCGTGGCTATTTCGCGTTGGCGCTCCGTGATGTTGATGTTCGTCAGGTTGTACAGCACGATGAACGCGAGCGCTGCGGCGGCCACCACCAGCACGACAACGATCAGGTTGACGCTTGCCAGCATGGACTCGTACGTCTCGATGGTCTCGTCGTTGAAGCCCACGGTCTTCACGCCGTCGATGGCGCGCAGCTCCTCGCCGAAGCGGGCGCGGGCGTCCACGTCCGTGGTCGAGACGGCGAAGACGGCGTCGAACGCCGGCTCCTCGCCCCACGCCTGCTCGTAAGCGTGGGGTCCCATGAACACGTAGTTGTAGATGTAGTTCTCCATGACGCCGGTCACCACCAGCTCGTGCGCCTCGCCCGTCGCGTTGCCCATCGCGTCCTGTTCGCACAGCGTCACCGTGTCGCCCGCATCCACGCCGAGCTCGTTCGCCAGCTTCTCCGCCAACACGATCCCGTCCTGGCCCAACTCCAGGGGGACGTGCCCCACGCGCGTGCGCATGAGCACGAAGTCGCCCAGGGCCGCCGGGTCCTGCGGCACCACCGTCTGCACATGCATCTCGTCGCCACCCGCGTTTGCCACCATGTTCGCCCGCATGATGCGCATGCTGTCAGAAACGTAGCCCGTCTTGCCGAGTACCTCGTCGAGCCGCGCCTCGTCGGCAGCGTCAAGGTCCTCGTCGGTCACGATGGTGGCGTTGTATTTCGTTATCTCCCCGAACTGCTTGTCGATGATGTCGTTGATGGCGTCGGAAAGCCCCAGGCCCGTCAGCAGCAGCGCCGTGCAGCCCGCGATGCCCACCATGGTCATGACGAAGCGCTTCTTGTAGCGGAACAGGTTGCGGAACGTGACCTTCCAGGAGAACGACAGCCGCCGCCAAAGCGGCCGGACGCGCTCCAGCAGGATGCGCTTGCCCGCCTTCGGGGCGCGCGGGAGCATGAGCTGCGCCGGGCTTTCGCGCAGCGTCGCCGTGGCGGCGGCCCACGTGGCCACCAGCGTGACGCCCACGCCCAAGCCGGCCGCAAGCCCCGCCAGCCCTAGGTCGATGGGCAGCGGCCCTTGCGGCACGAAGTAGATGATGGCGTAGGCCTTCTGGATGACGGCGGGCAGCACCTGCGACAGCACGGCGATGCCCACGGCGCTGCCCGCCACGCTGGCCAGCGCCGCGTACGCCAGGTACTTCGAGGCGATGCGCCAGCGCGCGTAGCCGAGCGCCTTGTACGTGCCGATGAGCACCCGCTCCTCCTCCACCATGCGCGTCATGGTGGTGAGCGCCACCAAGGCCGCCACCAGGAAGAAGATGAAGGGGAACACCGAGGCGATGCTGTCCACGCGGTCGGCGTCGGACTCGAAGCCGGCCACCCCGTAGTTCTGCGTGCGGTCCATGACGTACCACGTGGGCGCCTCCAGGTCGTCGATGGCCCGCTGGGCGTCGTCGAGCTTCTGCTGCGCTTCGGCCAGCTGCGCGTCCGCCTCCGCCCGCGCGTCCTCGTAGGACGCAAGGCCCTCGTCGTAGTCGGCCTTGCCCGCCTCCCATTGCTCGCGGCCGCTTTCCAGCTGGGCAGCGGCGTCGGCCAGCTGCCGCTCGGCGTCTGCCAGCCGGGATGCCGCTTCGTCGCGTGCGGCTTGCAGATCACCGCGTCGGCGCGCCAGCTCGGCCAGGCCTTCGTCGTAGTCGGCCGCCCCTTGGTCGTAGTCGGCCTGCCGCTCGTCCAGCTGCGCCTTGGCCGCAGCCAGGTCGCGCTCGCCCTGCTCGAGCGTCGCGCGCGCCTGCTCGGCGGCTGCCAGCTCGTCGGCATACGCAAGCTCGAACTGCGCCAGCTGTGCCGCCAGGCCGTCGCGCTGCTGCTGCAGCACGGCAATCTGGGGATTGTCCGGGTCATCCTGCGCAAGCGCCTCTATCTGCGCGTCCAGGGCGTCTATGTCTGCCTGCAGCTGGTCGCGCGCCGCGTAGAGCCCGTCGGCCTGGGCATGCCAGTCTTTCCAGCCCTGCGCGAGCCCCGCCGAGCGCTGCTCCCACTGCGCCCACGAGCCCTCGAGCATCTCTGCCGCCGCATCGAGCTGCGGCTTCTGCGCGTCGAGCGCTGCCTGGCCGTCGTCCAGCTGCGCTTGCGCCTGCGACAGGCGTTCGTCGGTTGCCGCCTTCTGCCCGTCCAGCTGCGCCCGGCCAGATTCGTAGGCCGCCTGCCCGTCGGCGAGCTTCTGCTCGCTTTCCTCGAGGGTGGCCGCGGCGTCGTCCAGCTCCGCCTTCGCGTCGGCCAGCTGCGCGTCGGCTTCGGCCTTCTCGCGCTCGTAGTCGGCGCGTGCGTCGTCCAGCTCCGCCTGGGCGTCGGCGCGCAGGCCGTCGGCGCGCGCCTGCTCGCGCACGGGCGCCAGGGCCTCGATGGCCTGCTTGGCGGCATCGACACGCGCGTCGTAGGCCTCGCCCGACGCCTGCTCCGCCGCAGCGCCCGCCACGGTCAAAACCGCCTCGGTGTAGGGAAGGTCGTCAGAGAAGTCGCTTTCGGGCACGTAGAGGACCTGCTGGATGGACCCGCTGCCCAGCGAGGTGGTGCCCAGGCTGGAAGAGGTGGCGTAGTACGACGATCGCACCAGGCCCACCACGCGGTAGGTGCGCGTCGGCAGCACGTCGTCCACGTCCAGCGTTCCCTCGCCGAGCGTCACCATGTCGTCCACCTGCACCGGCGTGCCCATGACCACGTCGCCCAGGATCACGCATTCGCCCGAGGCGCGCGGCCACTCCCCCTCCAGAAGCACGGGTCGGTTCAGATAGCCCTCGTCCTCCGACACGGCGTTCACGCCGTCGCCCGTGTCGCTCGCCAACGCCGCCTCGGGCAGCGAGTGGATGCGCACGGCAAGCTGCTCGCCCTTGATAGTGGCCATCGCGTCGGTTTCGTAGGCTCCCATCACGCTCTCGACGCCGTCCGTGGCGCGCAGCGCCTCCAGATCGTCGTCGGTGAGCCCCAGGGTGGAAAGCACGCGCACGTCCATGAGCTTCGTGCCGTCGTAGAACAGGTCGGCGGAAAGCTTCATGTCGGGCGCCGTCATGCGCAGGCCGGCATAGAACCCCGTCCCCAGCGCCACGATGCCGGCAATGGCCAGGAAGCGCCCGAGCGAATGGGCGACCGAACGCGCGAGGTCCTTGTTGAACGCGCTTCTCATGCCCGCCCCCGCGTCCCTTTCGCCGTCATCGTCCTACCACTCCAGCACGTCGGCGGAAAGGGGGCGGTCGTTGCACTCGACGCCCGCCACGCGTCCCTCGCGGATATGGATGACGCGGTCGGCGATGTCGGTGAACGCCGCGTTGTGGGTGATGAGCACGACCGTCTTGCCCGTGGAATGGCACGTGTCCTGCAGAAGCTTCAGGATGGCCTTGCCGGTCTGGTAGTCCAGGGCCCCCGTGGGCTCGTCGGCGAGCAGCAGCTTGGGGTTCTTCGCGAGCGCGCGGGCGATGGCCACGCGCTGCTGTTCGCCACCGGAAAGCTGCGCGGGGAAGTTGTCCAGCCGGTGCCCCAGGCCCACCTGGCGCAGCACGTCGTCGGCCGGCAGCGGGTCCTTGCATATCTGGCTGGCCAGCTCCACGTTCTCCAGCGCCGTCAGGTTCTGCACCAGGTTGTAGAACTGGAACACGAAGCCGATGTCGTAACGGCGGTAGTACGTGAGCTCCTTGGCCGAGAACGCGCTCACGTCGCGTCCGTCCAGCAGGATGGAGCCCGACGTGGGCACGTCCATGCCCCCGAGCATGTTCAGAAGCGTCGTCTTGCCGGCGCCCGACGGCCCCACCACCACCACGAACTCGCCTCGTTCGACGTCGAAGGTCATGCCGTCGACGGCGGCCACCTCCACCTCTCCCATCGCATACACTTTGCGCACGTCGCGGAATTCCACGAATGCCATGGATCGCGTCCTTCCCCGCACACTCCGCCGTCCCCGTTTTCCACCGAGCAACGATACACGAACGCAAGCCCCCATGCCAGAAAATCAACCG
>CAJFVW010000054.1 GCA_904420575.1 uncultured Gordonibacter sp. | reverse complement strand
GCTGGCCACGAAGAAGCCCACCACCGTGATGCCGTTGTAGTACCAGGACGGGCCCTGTTCCAGCAGGCCGTCCGCCGTGGACCCGCCTACGGCGATCATGGCGTCGTAGCTGGGCAGCAGGTAGGTGAAGAAGTACGCCATCAACACCACGAACAGCACGAGCGCGCAGACGCCCGGCACGCGGGCGCGCCGCCAGAACTGCTTGCCCTCGGTCTTTCCCCAGGACAAAAGCGGACACACGGCCAGGATGAACAGGTACACGATGCCGAGCGGCCGCGCGATGGTGTTGTACGTGCCTGCCGTGAGCGACTGGCCGCCGAACGGCATCCACGACGGCAGCGCCGACGACACCGTCATATAGGCCAGCAGCACCGTGAACACGATCATGATGACGTTGTTGAAGTAGTAGGCGGCGTCCTTCGACAGCATGTTCTCCACGTCGTCGGCACCGGCGGCCGCAGGGCTGAAGCTCTTCCAGCGCACGGCCAGGCCCACGATGCCGGCCAGGATGGACAGGACGATGAGAGCGCCGAACAGCACGAGCGACACCGGGTCGCCTTCGAAGGCATGCACCGACTGCACGATGCCCGAACGCGAGATGAACGTGCCCACGATGACGAACGCGAAGGTCAGGCATGCGCACATGACGCTCCAGCGCTTGAACGCCCCGCGCTGGCGGTACACGGTGAAGCTGTGGATGAGCGCGACGCCCACCAGCCAGGAGAGCAGGCTGGCGTTCTCGACGGGGTCCCAGCCCCAGTAGCCGCCCCAGCCGAGCACCACGTAGGCCCAGATGGCGCCCAGCCCAATGCCGATGCCCAAAAACAGCCACGAGAACAGGGCGTAGCGGGTGGAACGCACCACCCATTCCTTCGAAGAGTCGTTCACGATGAGCGCCGCGATGGCGTAGGCGAACGGGATGGTGAGGCCGGCATAGCCGACGAACAACGTCGGCGGATGGATGGCCATGGCCCAATGCTCCAGCAGCGTGTTCATGCCCCAGATGGTGGCCGCGCCCTGCAGCTCGCCTGCCGCGTTGAAGTACTGTGCCGGCGTGGCCGTGAAGGGCATGTTGCCCTCCGAGAACAGCAGCACGCCCACGAACGCCGCCAGCACGATCTGCGCCACGAACAGCGCCATGTTGTCGAGCGCCTTCAGACCCTTCAGGTCGCGCAACGCGACGACGGTGTTGAACACGGCGATGAGCCATGCCCAGAACAGAAGCGACCCTTGGCGGCCGGCCCACAGGCCGGACAGCTGGTAGAGCCACGCCATGTCGCCCGAGGCGTCGGAATGGTACTGCAGGACGTACTGGATCGTCGGATCGCCCGTCATGAAGCAGTACACCAGGATGCCGCAGCACACCGTGAGCGCCACGGTCGAAACGAGCGAGGCGATGCGTCCGCCCCACGCCAGCGTTTCGGCCACGCCGCTCGCGACGGCGCCGTTGGCCCCGCGCTTGCGCGCGGTGCCCCCCAGCACGTGGCTTGCCAACAGGCAAACCACGGAAACGGCCACGCCCGCGAATGCGACGAGCAGGCCTACAAGACCAATCATGGACATGGGTTATCCTTCCAGCGCGACGTCGGTGGCCGCGAACTTGCCGTCTGCCTGCAACGATCCCGTGACCACCAGGACCGAGCCGTCTCCAATCGTGTCCGGGATGGCGCCGTCGTACAACACGGCCACCTCGGTGGCGCCGTCGGACGACACGAGCGACAGGCGGTCGCCCTGGCCCGCGGCTGCAAGCGTGCCGGCCTTCACGGTGCCGGTGATCTTGACCGGCTTGTCTTCGATGTCCTTGCCGTAACCGACCAGCTGTGCCACGTCGAGCGCGTCGGTGGCGTTTTCGTACTTCGACGGGCATTTGGTGACCAGCTCGCTCGCCAGAAGGACGCCGTCCGCGCCGATCTTGCCGGTGCAGATGGCCGTGACGTCGTTGCCAAACGTCGCCGACACGCCGCCGTCGTAGCGCACGTGCAGCTTCTGGCCCGCCTCGCCATCAGGATCGTAGATGTCGAACGTCAGGACGTTGTCCTCGGTGGCAAACGAGTTCTCGACCACGTTGCCGGAAACCTGGATGCGCTGGTCGGCGTACTGACCTGTGGTCGCTTCGGCGATGCTGACCGACTTGGCCGACGTGTTGCCGCCCACGACCGCCAGCACGACGATCAGCACGACGACGATGATGCCGGTGACGACGACCATGCGCCGTTTCGTTTTCGCGTTCAACCTCTCCTCCTTCTCTTCTCTCTCAAGGGTTCATTGTGTCGTACCTCAAAGTTCTGCGGAGCGCAATGGCCGTGATTTCAAATATTCCCCATTGGCGGAATCCGCCCCGCGTCATTGTAGCGGCGCCGGAGGGCAAAGCCCATACCTCGTCCGATGTATGTCGCCTCGGCGTCTCAATGGCGTTCCGCAGGACCTTGAGAAAAGAAGCCCATCCCGCGCTTGCGCGAAGATGGGCTCCCTCTTGCCTTATTCGGTTGTCCATCCCGTCATGACGGGTGGTCAAACAGGCGATCGCTTACGCAGAAAGCTTCTTGGCTTCCGCAACCGTCAGCCAGCCTTCCGGCACTTCGGCGTCGCTATGGCAGCTGCTGCAGTACATCACGGAGGCGCGGTGCGCCTTGTGGCATTCGCTGCACTCGACCTTGCCGTGCTGCCCGATGTGCGGGTTGCGCTTCATGTCGCTCGTCGCATCGGCGAGATCCTCGCGCGTCATGTTATGGCAAGCCTCGTTCAGGCAGAACTCGTCGCTGGCGATGCCGCGCGCTTCCACGAGATCCTCCAGGGACTTCTCCTCAAGAGGATACGTGTAGTTGCCCGTCACCCAACCAATGCCCTCGCCGATCTGCTCGGACAGCGTGGGAACGTGGCAGCTCATGCACGTCGCGTCCGCACCGCCCTGATCCTTGGATGCCTTGTGCGTCACCGAAAGCATGGCGCTCGTGTTGCTCACCTCGTTGCCCCACTTGTCGATGCCCGTGGTGCCCAGTTCCTGATCATAGGTGGCATTGTACGGATCCATCGGCGTGTGGCAGATCGCGTTGCAGAAGCTCGGCTGCTCGTGCCAAACCCAGAAACCGGCGCCGGCTGCAATCAAAACAACCACGACGACTCCGACGACGATGGGCCACTTCTTCTTGCCCTTTTTCTTGGCAGGCTCCTCCGTCGTGACTCCGTCTGCGGCGGTTTCCTCCGCCACGGCTTCGTCGACCGTGGTCTCTTCGGCAACGGTTTCCACTTTGGTCTCTTCTTCGCTCATTCTTCTTACCCCCTTTCACGTCTACTCGATGCTTCGCTCCCGCCATGCCGCGACAACCATGCCGCAAACGAGAGCAGGAACACATTACCACAAGCATAGTAGCGGTCAAGCGACAAAAAACCTATCACCCATTTGGGGGGAATTAACGGAAAATCCCGTGAATTCCTCGTGAAAACGCCGCCTTCCGCGCCCTTTCGCCGAAGCAGGAATCCGCCCGGGCGGAGAGGGAGTGTCCGCCCGGCGAACAACCGCTTCTGGCAGCCAATGCACACGCGCGATACCTGCGTCCCGGCCGTCTCCTTGCCACGAGCACCGCCACCGTATGCCTTTCGGGAACGTCGCGGACGCGAGACCGCGCCTTACCGTGCCGCAACCCGAGCCCTTTACGTACCTGCGTCGCGCCTTATAGGGGAAGGGGAAGCTTGCGCTTCCCCTTCCGGTGGCACGGAGAGACGTGGGTGCCTGTCTTAGAGCATTGCCAACGCTTCGTCGGCGGCAGCTTCGGCCTTGTCCAAGGTCTCCATGGTCAGCTCGGGATTATGCACGCCCTCGCTGTTCTCGACCATCACGAAGTCCCAGTAGAACTGCGCGTTGCGCTGCAGCTTCTGAAGGGCCGCCAGCTCTTCGGAGGGAGCCTGCGTGTTGCCGGCCTCTTCCGCGGCCTTGATGGCCGAGATCTCGTCGGCGTACTTCGCCGCGATCTTGTTGGTCATGTCCTCGATCTTCTCGCTGATGGCGGTCACGCGCTCTTCTTCCTCGGCCTGCCATGCGGCAACCTGGCCTTTCAGGTCGGTGTGGCACGAAGAGCAGGTGCTGTCCAGCAACTCCTGGTTCTCGAGCGGGCTGATCCAGTTGTGCGAGGTGTATTCCGTGCCGTCTTCCGCGGTGGCCTTGCCCATGTGGCAGTCGGAGCAGCTGTAGCCCTGCTTGGCCATGTTGGTCTGCTTGCCGCCGTAGATGGTCTCGAACTCGGGATGCTGCACCTTGATCATGGGAGCAAGCGTGTCCTTGTGCGCCCAGTCCTTGAAGCCCATCTCGTCGTAGTAGGCAAGGATGGCGTCCGGCGTCATGGCCTCAAGGCCCGTGTAGGGGTTCGAGGTGACCTTGGTCTCCGGATCGAAGTAGTACTCGTTGTGGCACTGGCCGCACACCTGCGCGCCCATGGGGGCGGCGCTGTCTTCGCCGTAGTCAGGGCCGAGCGACTTCACGAAGTACTGGCCGGTGACGTTCAGCGTCTGCGGGTCGTTCTCATGGCAGTTGTAGCAGCTGATGGGCTCGGTGAACTGGCCGATGGTGTCGTTGAACTTGCGCGTGTAGACCTCGTCGCCCTCGGTCTCGACCAAGCGCGTGAACTGCGGGGTCTTGCACGTGATGCAGTTCGCCATCTGCTCCTTCTGCGTGGTGCGGGGCGTCTCGGACACGCTCTTGAGCGTGTACAGGTGGCTCGACGCCTCGTCGTAGCCCAGAGCGAACGCGTAGCCCTTGTACATGGTGTTCAGCGCGGGATACAGCTCCAGGTAGTTGTGCTTGCCGGAATCCGGCGAGTTGGCCTCGTTCTCCTTGTAGGTCGCGTACTGGTTCGGGTAGGCGTCCTTCCAGGAATCGGCCGTGACCACGCCGTACTCGTCTGCGGCAGGGGTCTCCACCTGCTGCTGTTGCGGCTCGTCCTTCGGCTTCTCGGTGCCCGACTGCTGCGGGGCACAGGCGACCAAGCCCATGACCAGCGCGACAGAACACAGAGATGCGGTCCAAAGAGCCACTTTCTTGTTTTTCATGAACAATCTCCTCCCTTCGGTCTCTCCTTCACGAAATATACACTTTTTTGCAAGGATGGATTACTTGACCGCTCGGATAAGGGGTAATGCGAGAGCAAATGATAGGGAAAAACCCTCATTGCCTCCGACCTGCACTCTTGTCACCTCCTTGGGTCGCCGTGCCCTTGTCTCCCGCCTTGGCCCAAGCGGCAGGCAGAAGCGGCCGAGCCTCTGCCTAGAATACGGTGCGCATCCCGAGGACGCGGAAACCGAAACCGTCACGTTCGCGTTTTGACACGAGGGCGTTGGCGAGGGAGGGAGGGAGGGAGGGAGGGAGGGAGGGAGGGAGGGAGGGAGGG
>CAJFVW010000053.1 GCA_904420575.1 uncultured Gordonibacter sp. | reverse complement strand
CTCCCCTTCGGGGAGCCCCAGGCGCTTCTTGCAGGCCACCTCGCAGGAGTGGCAGCCCGTGCAGTACTCGTAGTTGATCAGAATGCCTTCGGTCATGTCGCTTCCTCCTTAGCTGACGCCGCACGGCGGGATTGCGCGGAAACCGCCTTTTTCCAAGATCTGTTCGCCTGGCAGCGTGTCGCCTTCCTGGACCTTGTAGATGCGCCCGACGATGCTCTTGAACGGGGCGCCGATGCCGCCCTCCCCCGTCTCGAAGGAGTAGGTGAGGTTGTTGATGTTGCAGTCGAACGACCCGAACAGGCTGGGCGCGTTGCCGTCGCCTTCGGGGAACCACCAGCCGTGTTCGGCCACCAGGTACTGCGGTTGCAAGGCAGGATTGATCTTCACGCACTGCTTGCAGCGGCCCACATGGTTCTCGATCCATATCCACTCGCCGTCGGCCAGGCCGTACTCCTCGGCCGTCTGCTTGGACACCTGCACGTAGGGCACCGGATGGAACTCGCGCATGGTTTTCTGCTGGCGGTTTTCCGAATGGAAGAACTCGTAGGAGCGGTTGCCGTTGATGATGGTGAACGGATACTTCTTGCGGTAGTCCTCGTCGGTCGTCCACTGGGCCTGGGCCACGCTCTCGTAATGCTTCGGGAACGGGTCGATGCCCCATGCCTGGAAGGTGGGCGCGATGAGCTCGATGCGGCCGGACGGCGTGGCGAAGCCCGGCGTGCCGTCGGAGCGCAGCATGCCCTTGGCGAACTTCTCGTACGTGTCGTTGAACTCGTCGTATTCGTAGCCGCCCTGTTCCACCAGCTGCTTGAACGTGCCCTTGCCGCCATGCTTGCGGTAGAACTCGGTGTGGGCGTCGGCCACCACGTCTGCGCCGGCCTTGTTGCGCCCGGCGGTCTTGAGGCCCGAGCCGTCCTCGTTGATGAGGTTGAAGCCGGTGTCCAGGTAGTCCTGGATGAAGTGGTCGATGTCGGGCCAGCGCTTGTTGAACAGCTCGGGGTTCAGGCGGTTGCCCAGCCACACGATGACCTCTTCGTCGGACTTGCACTCGCCGAAGGACGTGATGGCCTTCATGGCGCGCAGCGGCTGCCACCACACGCGCATGGAGTCGCGCTCGATGCTCATCTTCAAAGGCAGCAGGATGTCGGCGAAGGCCGCGGCCGTCGGGGTCATGTAGGGGTCGGCCACCACGATGAACTCGAAGTTCATGATGTTGCGGTAGATGCGCGCCGTGTCCAGGCCGTTGCAGGTGTAGGTGTTGGACCCCTGCACCCACAGCATCTTCATGGGATAGGGCTGCTGGGTTTCCATGGCGTAGCACATGGCGTCGCAGTCGGCCATGCCGATGAAGGGCTCGGCCTTGGGCTCCTTGCCTTGCAGCTGCTGCAGCGTCTTGTACGTGCACTTCTTGGCGGCGGCTTCGGGATCGGCGTACATGCTGGCGGTCGCATACCCCGGATTGATCTCGAACGCGTTGCGCACCAGAAGGTTGGTGCCCGGACGGTCGACGTTGCCGCAGACGGCCATGAGGTCGCACACGGCCAGGCACGCATGCATGGAGTCCACCTGCGTGTCGAAGGGAAGGCCCCACTGGATGGCGCCGCGCTCTGCATTCGCGTACATGCGGGCGGACGCGGCGATGGTCTCCTCGTCCACGCCGGTCACCTTCGAAGCCCATGCGGGCGTGTAGCCCATCTGGTCGTTGTTGTCGCTGGGAGCGGCCAGGTAGTCCTTCAGCTCGTCGTAGTAGGCGCACCACAGATCCACGAACTCGTGGTCGATGAGGTCTTCCTGCGTGATGACGTACAGCCACGCAAGCGCGATGCACAGGTCGGTGCCGGGACGCAGGTCAAGCCAGTACGTGGCACGGGCGCCCCACCAGGTGAGGATGGGGTCGACGGAGATGATCTTCGTCCCCATCTGCACGCACTGCACCAGCCAGTGGCCAATGTAGCCGTCGGCGTTGGAGCGCAGCGGCTCGCAGCCCCATACCACCAGCACGTCCGGGTTCTTCCATTCGGGATTGTTGTAGCGGTCCGGATGGCCCATGGACGCGTCCACGATAGGGAAGTCGCCCATCGGCGCCGCCGTGCCGCACACGCGCGGCAGGTAGCAGGAGTAGCCCGAAAAGCCGATGGCTCCCACGTTGGAGGTGCGCAGGCACGCGCCGCCCAAGAACGGCACCTGGTAGTTGATGTTGCGGCCGGTGCCGTGGTTCACCATGATGGACTCGCGGCCCAGGCCGGCGTCGTCGATGTTGGTCTTGATCCAGCCCTCGATGATGTCCAGCGCCTCGTCCCACGTGATGCGCTCGAACGCGTCCACGTTGCCGCGGTCTTCGCGTGCGCGTTTCATGGGGTACTTCAGCCGGTCGGGATAGTTCGTCGCCTCGGGAAGGTTGAGGCAGCGCATGCACAGCTTGCCGTTCGTGCAGGGGTCCAGCGGGTCGCCCTCCACCTTCACCAGCCGGTTGTCCTTCGTGTAGGCCAGGATGCCGCACGAATCGTGGCAGCCCGGCGCCGAATAGTTGTACGTGCGCGTGACGGTGTAGCCGTCTTCTTCCCACTGCCATTCGCCCTCGTGGTAGGCCGCGCGGTCGATGCCGTCCAAGAACTCCTGGTAATCCGCCATTCGTTCCACTTCCTTTCGTCTCGTCTTCGTCACGGTTTCCCTCGCGCGGCAAGGTCACGGGTCCTTGCTCCCCCCTTTGTGCGCCTGCAGCATGGCGCCTCCTTCTTCTAAAGCCCCACGATCCCCACGACGAACGGCGTCCACAGCGCATCCAGCACGATGAGGATGAGCGCCGGGAACACACCGGCCTTGAACAGGTCACCGAACCTGAAGTAGCCGTAGGCGTACGAGTACATGTTCAGCGGATTGATGGGCAGAAGGAAGTTGCCGCCGAAGGCGAAGAGGATAGCGAACGGGGCGACGGCGGGGGAAACGCCCGATGAGACGCAAAAGCCGGCCAGCACGGGCACGAACAGGGCCTCCCATACGCCTCCCACCGGGCAGAGCGTGAAGATGCCGTAGGCAAACAGCAGGTACAGCAGCAGCGCCAGGGGAAACGCCAGCTCGAACATGCCCGTCGCCGAGACCAGCGTGCCGATGAAGTCGATGACGCCCGTCTTCACCATCAGGCCGCTCATGGAGAAGATGGACCCCACCATCACGAGCACGACCCACGGGACGGACTCCTGGTACTCCTTCCAGGTGAGCAGCCGGACGCCGGGAAGGAACGTGGCCGCAAGCCCGAACAGCGCCACCACGGTCACGTTCAGGGCGGGGATCCAGTTTCCCGCAATCCACAGCACGGGCATCATGATCACGAATGCCAGGGCCTTCCTTTCGCGGCGCGTGGCAGCGCCGGCGCTTTCGGTCTGCTCGATGATGCCCTCGACGACCTCGTGCGGGAAACGCTCCGGAGGAAACGCCCTCACGACGAAGAACCAGCATACCGGCAGCATCACCACGGAAACGGGGACCCCGACCTTCATCCAGTCGAGAAAGCCCACTTCGACGCCTGATATCTGCAGCACCGTCATGTTGTTCGGCCCGCCCGCCAGCGTGGCGAAGCCGCCGACGATGGAGGCGTACAGAAGCCCTATGAACAGGCAGCGGCCGAAATTGCTTTTCAGCGGCTTGCAGCCAAGGGCGTCCAGGATGCCCTTGGCAAACCCGATGAACATGAGCACGGCAGCGGTGTCCGACATGACGCTGGAAAGCAGCGCGGCCGCGGCCATGAACGCGAGCACGATCAGCCGCGAATCGCCCTTGGTCCGCTTCATGAGGAACACCACGAGGCGCATGCCGTAGCTCGTCTGCTTGAGCACCGCGGAAAGGGAGAAGGCCGCCATCAGGTAGAACATCGTGGGCGCGGCGAACCCGGAGAACGCCTCGCCCAAAGGCGCGATGCCCAACACCACGACCAGCGTCAGCGCCAACAGGCCGGTGATCCCCACCGGCAGCGACTCGCAGATCCACAAGGCCGCGGCCATGCCGAACACGCCGAGCATGAGCACGCCCTCGCGGGGGAGAACCTCCGTCCCGGGAACGAAGAACGCGGCGACAAGGACGAGCACGGCCGCAACGATCCCGATGTTCTGTTTTGTGAAAACGTTCTGTGACGCGACCATGAGCTTCCCTTTCGCCCTTCGCCGTCCCTCGTGGCCCGAAGGCCTGCCCGCTGCGGCGTGCGCTCACGCCCTCGCGCACGCCGCACGCATGCCCCGTCAAAACAGTCGTATCCGTTATCCGTCTTCGAGCGGGCGCTTTGCGCCCTCTGCAACGAGCCCTCTCCCAGGAGCGCCGTGCCGCCCGGCACCCTGGCGCGTGCTGGGCTAGTCCTCCCAGACGAGCTTCTTCGCCGTGGCCTTCGCCACCACGATGGCCAGGATGGAAACGGCCGCCAAGCCGGCTCCCAGAACCATGATGGAGTCGAAGGAGCCCGTCGTCTCGCCCACGAAGGCGATGAGCGACGTTGCGAAGGCGCCCAGGAAATTGGCGATGCCGTAGGCCGTCGAGTAGATCTTCGAGTGGTCCTTCGCCCCGAACAGCTCGCGGATGACCAGCGGGATGACCATCTTCATGTTCGCGCTCTCGAAGCCGATCAAAAAGCACGACGCCAACACGACGGCCTCCACGTTGTGGAAGAACAGCAGGCCCAGAAAGCCGACGAAGATCAAGGCGAGCGTGAGGACGTTGGTCTTGATGGCGCCGATCTTGTCGATGACCCAGCCAATGACCGGAATGAAGAACTTCGCGGCCGTCGTGAACGAGATCATGGTCGCGCCGAACATCAAGGCCCAGTCGGCGCCGTGCAGCGCCACGAAGCCCCACGCTTCCGACTGCGCGATGTTCGACCAATTGCTCTTGAAGCCACCCATGTTGCACATGGCGCCTGCCGCGATCACGGCCGCGACGAACGCGACAGAAAGCAGGGCCTTCTTGTAGGGAACGCCGGGACCGCTCTCTTCCTCGTTCTCGGCCGCAAGGCTTTCGCCTTCCACGTAGCCAAAGGGCTTGAGCCCCAGCTGTTCGGGCTTGAACCGCACGACGAACAGCGTCCAGGGAAGGATCATCACCGCAGCCACCACGGCCAGGACCAGATAGGCCGAGCGCCAGCCCACCGCCGAGATGACCGCGGCGATGCAGGGGTTCAGGATGGCGGACAGGATGGCCAGGAGCATGCCGTAGAGACCGACGGCGAAACCGGTGCGCTTCTGGAACCAATTGGCGATGAAGATGGGGGCGCCGATGATGAATATGCCCGAGCCGCCGACGCCATACAGCAGGCCGGCGAGCCACCACTGCCATGCGGCCTGCCCGAAGCTCAGCTGCGCGTACCCCAGAATGACGATGATGCCCATGGCGCTGAGCAGGATGCGCGAGTCGATCTTGGGGAACAGGCGGCCGGCCACCGGCGCCGCAAACGTCAGCGTGATGGTGCAGACCGTCATCATCAGCGCGATGGCGCTGACGGGCGAGCCGATGCCGTCCGACACGGCCTTGAAGAAGTTCGACCCGCCGATGAGGATGAGCTCGATCGACCCTGCCGAGATGAACGCCCAGGCCACAACGATGAGCCAAGGATACACTTTCTGCTTCATTCCAACCTCCTTACCTCAGTGATCCGAATGTGCGCGCATGCGCTTTCCCCCTTCCCCTGCGCGCCTCAACCGTATTCGGTATGTCCACCGGGGCCGGCCGAGCATACCCCAGACGGCCGGCCCCGCAGGTGGCGTTTAGACCATCTGCGGCACCATGAGCGCCCAGCGGGTCTTGCCGTCCATCTTGCGCGCGAGCTCGCCCACCTCGCCGTGGTACAGGCACCACGCCTG
>CAJFVW010000052.1 GCA_904420575.1 uncultured Gordonibacter sp. | reverse complement strand
GAAGGGCACGGGGAAGGGCTTGAGATCTCAATGCCGGCTTCAACGCGTTTTTTTTGCACGAAAATCATCGATGTGAGCCACGTGACGCAAGGCCATGATCGAAGGACATCCCAAAAACCCCTGATGGCGAGAGAGCTCGTCCGCGTACGCACCAAAATCCGCAGAGATTTCCCCTGCGCATTCGCGTTGAACGGTTCATGTCGGTGGTTTTCGTGCAGAAAGCTTGCCACGTGCGGCATCAGGCTGCCTTCCACGATGCCCATCGCAAGCGCGTTCTGGCCACCCGCTCAGACACGGCGCGTTCGCGAGGTGGCCCGTTCGTCGCGCCGTGCGGAAAGCGGTCATGGCAGGAGGGAAAAGGGGAGGGACGAGATGGTGCGCGCCGCAGATCACGCTGGCTGTTCGGGCACCTGTTCGGAAGCGCCCGCTGACGCCGCCTCGAGCTCGCCTGCTTCTGCGGATGAGCCCGCCGCGGCCGGATGTTGCTTGATGCCGACGAGCGGGATGCTGGAGCGCAGAAGCGCCCACCAGATGCCTCCCGCCGCCGCCATGGTGGCCACGATGATGACGCCGATGCCCACGACGAAGTTCGGCCAAGGCATGACGGCGACGAGCATGCCGACGCTGCCGACGGCCGTGTGCGCGAAGTTGATGAGCGACGCGGCGGCGCCGGTGTCGTGTTCCTGCTGGGACAGCAGGATGTTCGTGCTGTAGGGCCGGATGCAGGCCTCGGCCAGCGCGAAGGCCACGAACGTGAGGCAGAAAAGGACGGGCGAGAGCGATCCCAAGGCAAGCATGGCGCCGCCCGCCGCCGCGCCCACGGCGATCATGATGGTGGTGAACGTGCGCGCGCTCACGAATCGGGACGCGAACAGCCAGATGAGCGGCCCGGTGGCCGTGACGAGCGCCGCGACGGCGAAGTAGCAGCTGTACGCCAGCTCGGACAGGCCGAAGAACGTGATGTACACGTAGGACCCCACGGCGATGTACGCCATGAATGGCAGGTTGAACAGGGCTGTGACCAGCAGGAACACGGTGAATCCCTTGTTCTTCGCCACCACGGCGAGATTCTTCAGCGTTCCCAGCGCACCGGTCTGCACACGCTCCTCGGCGGGAAGCGTCTCCTCGAACAGCAGCACGAGCACCAGGCAGCCGCTCCCTATGAGGGCGAGCACCCAGAACGTCATGCGCCAGTCGGCCACCTGCAGCACGAGGGCGCCCACGACGGGCGCCAATACCGGCCCGATGACGAACATGACCTGCACGACCGAAAGCACGACCTCACGCTTGTCCACGGCGATGGCGTCCTTCACCACGGCCGTGGACACGGCGCTCGAGGCACCGGCGCCCAGGGCCTGCAGGACGCGCGTGACCACGAGCATCCAGATGTCGAACGCCATGGCGCACAGCACGCTGGCAACCACATAGGCGACCACGCCGCCGATGAGCACCGGCTTGCGTCCCAGCCGGTCGCTCACCGGGCCAAACAACAGCAGACCCACGGCGAAGAACAGGTAGTAGTCCACGAGCGTGAGGTTGACGGTACCGGCGTCCGCGTCGAAGTAGTCGGTCATGTGGGGAATGGCCGGCGTGTACATGTCGAGCGAGAGGGGAGTGACCAGCGAGGTTATGACGAGCAGGCAGACGAGCCCGACGACGCCGAGCCGCCGTTGCCGGCAAGCGAGCCAAGTTTCCATGGAACGAACCGTTTCCCTATCCTTTTCCGTGTCGCCGTCCAGCCTGGTCGCAGCCTTGTCCAGGACTGAGGCTCGGTACGCGCGCGCTGAGAGCGGGCGGGCGTCGCCTTTGTCCTGACGGCATCCCAGTCGCCACGAGCGCCTTCGGTTGGCGGCTCCGCCCCGTGTTCGGAAGCGTGCGTTGCTCACGTCTCCTTCTGGGTGCAGCATGCGGTGCCCGGCCGTTTGCGGCCCGCCGCACGCCGCTGCGGACGCAGACGGCGTGCGGCGGGCATCCCGCAAAGCATTCGACTGCCAGCCATGCGCGCGTGCCGTCCGCCGGGATCGAGCATGGCTGGCATGGCCCGTCGCGGCATTCCTTCGTTTTCCCTGATTGTAATTGAATGAGCGCGAGTGTCAACAAGACAGCTGCGCCCGGCATGTGACCGGGCGCAGCGCGGACAATTCGCCTTGCGTGTTTCAGTTGAGGCGTCGGATGAGCGTGACGCACAGCGTGGCACCGACGAAGCACAGCAAGGAAACAAGGTAACCCATCGCATTCCTCCTTGCAACGCGGCCGAAAGAGCAGCAGTTCGTGCAGCACGATCATAGCACGATGTCCTAAAGGTCACCCGTTCTGTAATCGTTCGGTAATCCGCGAAACGCAAGAAGGGCCCGCACGATGCCGTGCGGGCCCGAGTCTGTGGTTGCCGTGAATCGGCGGCTAGTTCGCGAACAAGACGGAGTAGAGCGCCTGCTGGCCTTCGGACGTGATGTTCCACGTGTTGCCTTCCTTCTGGTAGGTGAGCTCCAGCGGATCGGCCTCGCGTGCCTGGATCGCGTTGACGGCTTCCATGATGTTCTCTCCGAACGCGGTCTCGTCTTCGGAATTCAGGGCCGCCTCGGTGATGGCGTCCACGTAGTCTTGGTAGCTCTTGCAGGTGAGCGTGATGGTGGCCTTGGCGGTGTCGCCCTCGACCGTCACGTCGTCGATGCGATAGTCGAAGCCTCCGAAGTACGCCTTCATGAGTTCCTTCGCGTCGATGCCGAACTGGTCGAGCCCGCCCGTCTCGGCGCTTGCGGTGACCTCGCTCAGGAACGCGTCGTCGAGGTTCTTCACCTGGTCGAGCTCCTGGGTCAGGCTTTCGCGGATGACGTCCGCGTCGCTCTTTCCGCCGCAGCCGGCAAGTGCAGTGGCCCCCAAGGCGAGCAGCGCCGCCATGGCGCCCACGAGCACGATCTTCTTGATTTTCATGATTCCCCTTTCGTTCCTCCCGGTCATTGGCGCATAGCATACCGTATCCTCCGGCCTTCGTCCACTCGGATGCAAGGGAGAGGCGCAAGGGGCAGGCAAGGGCCGCCCTGTGGCGCGGCTGGAAAGCGCCGTGCTCGCGCCGCCGTGCGACCTGCAGGGAAAAGGGGAAGACCCTCGATTGCGACCGTCCTGGTCAGGATTCGCATGAAGGAGCGCTACAATGGCAGCGCGATAGTGAGGGGGAGGGCGCGTTCGGTGCAGGCGACCGAGGCGGCGACTGCGAACGCGCGACGAGGGCTCTTCCATGCTGGCGAGGACGCGGGAGGATACGATGGGGAACAGGGTGCAGCTGCCCTTGCAGACGGCCGACCTGGTGGCCGGTTTCATGGTTTGGGTCATCCTGTCGACGCTTCTGCCCTACATCAAACAGGACGTCACCATCCCGCCGGACATGACGGCGCTCGTGACTGCGGTGCCGGTAGTTCTGGGATCGGTGCTGCGCATCCCGTTCGGATACTGGGCGAACCTGGTAGGCGCGCGAGCCGTGTTCGTGGCGAGCTTCGTGCTGCTGCTGTTCCCCGTGTGGTTCATCAGCGAGGCGTCCACCTGGCAGGAGCTCGTCGTGGGCGGAGTGTTCCTGGGCATCGGGGGCGCGGTGTTCTCCGTAGGCGTGACGTCGCTGCCGAAATACTACCCACAGGAACGGCAGGGCTTCGTGAACGGCGTGTACGGGCTGGGCAACGCCGGCACGGCGCTCACGACGTTCGGCGCCCCGGCCATCGCGTCGCAGCTGGGCTGGTCGACGACCGTCAAGCTGTACCTGGTGCTGCTGCTGGTCATGGCGGCGGTCAACCTGGTTCTGGGCGACAAGGCCGAGCCGAAGGTGCGCGTCCCCTTGCTCGAGCAGCTGCGAGCGGTCAAGGGCAGCCGGCTTCTGTGGGTGCTTTCCGCCTTCTACTTCGTCACGTTCGGCGCGTTCGTGGCGCTCACCGTGTTCCTGCCCAACTTCTTCGCGTCCGACTTCGGGCTCGACGGCGTGGCGGCGGGCGTGCTCACCGGCGCGTTCATCGTGGTGGCCGCAGGCCTGCGGCCGCTTGGCGGGTGGCTCGGCGACCGCTTCGACTGCATGCGCCTTCTGGCGGGCGCCTTCGCGGGGCTGAGCGTGGGCGCGCTGGTCCTTTTGGCCTCCCGCGACCTGGCGATGCTCGCAGCAGGCGTCTACGTGGTGGGCGTGGCGTGCGGCATCGGCAACGGAGTGGTGTTCAAGCTGGTCCCGCAGCATTTCCACGCGCAGGCGGGTCCGGTGAACGGGATCGTGGCCATGATGGGCGGCCTGGGGGGCTTCTTCCCGCCGTTCGCCTTGCAGGCGTCCCTGTCGGCTACCGGCGGCTACGGCGCCGCGTTCGCGACGTTCGGCCTGTGCGCAGCCGCCTGCCTGGCCACGGCCCTCTGGTGGGCCCGTACCGGCAAGGCCGCCTTGCGCTGAGGGGAAGTCTGTCGGGGAGGGCGGCTGCCGACGTGCCCCTTCGGCAGCAATGGCCGGCCTGCCTTTGGGCGGCGGGCACAAGCAGCCGTCAGGCCTTCTTCACGAAGTTCACGATGGAGGGATCGTCGGGAAGCCTGACGGTCTTGAACGCCTTGCCGCCGCAGTTAGGGCACCGTGGCGCGCCGACGGGTATGGGCGTTTCGCAGGCGGCGCAGAGCACGGCCGCGCGCGCCGAGTACATGCCGCATTTGTTGCAGTGGGTGCAGGGATAGCAGGCCATCCGGTTCCTCCTTTTCGACGTTTCGGACATCATACGGCTGACGTCGCGGCCTCGCATTGATCTTTCCGGCTGATTTCCCGTACATGCCTCATCCTCGAAGGCCAAGAAGGCGCACGGAATCGCCTGTCCCAGGTTTGTTGCGGCCGCCCTTCGGCCAAATCGTGCGCGGATCGGCATGGGCGGAATGAGCGGGTGGAGGAAGATGGTTTCGGACTCGGGTGGCAGGGATGAGCGTGATGCACGGTTTCTCGCGTTCGTCGGAATGCGGTGCCCTCTCTCTCGGTGGCAAGGCGGACCGCTGTGGCTCCCTTCCGATGGCAAGGCGGACCGTTATGGCTTCTCGGTGGCAAGGCGGACCGCTATGGCACGGTTTTCAAGCCCTGGCATTCTGTTTTCCGCAAAGGAAGAAGCATCGTCCCTGGTCGCGAAAGTACCAACAGCCAGAATGCGGGGTTTTCTGTGCCACAGCGGTCGTCCTTGCCAAAAATCGACCATAACGGTCAGCCTTGCCAACCAAAAGCCGCGAGCCGCCCCTCCGGACGGCCGGGCGGCAAAGGGAGACGGGACGAGCAGGCTGACGAGACGGTGGGGCGGCAAAGACGGGGAGGGCGGGTAGGAACATGATACAATGGGGATGGTTGCTGGCAAAACGCAGGGCGGTCGCAGCGGTCAGGTGGCCAGGGCCGTGGACGAGGGGAGAGGCCGTGTCGTGGTCGGGGAAGAACCAGGCGTTGCGCATTGCGCCCACGCAGCATGACGTAGAGGACATGCTTGCGAGGGCCCATGCCTCCTACCTGGTGAAGCGGGTGCCCAAGGACGCGTTGCTCTTCTGGGAGGGCGAGCCGCACGAGAACCATTACTACCTGGCGGAAGGCCTGGTTGAGGTGTTCACGGTCGACGGCGCGGGACGCAAGAAGTCGGTCGACTTCTACCGGCCGGGGTCGTTCTTCGGCTTCCAAATCCTGCTCGACGACAACCTGCCCATGACCACGGCGCGCGCCTGCGAGGACAGCCTGCTTCTGGCCATCCCGAAAGACTCCTACTTCAAGGCGCTGCATGGCTGCCCGGACTTCGCCGACGTGACGGTACGCAACCTGTTCGGGCTTCTGGCCATGCAGACGCGCGAGGTCATCAATTCGTCGTTCTACGTGGCCGCGCAGCGCGTCCCCTTGCTGCTGCTGGAGTTGGCGCGCGACGCGCAGGAGGCCGGAGCGCAGGACGAAGAGGGCATCGTGCTGCCCTACGGCAACGGCGAGATCGCCGAGATGCTGGGCGTGAGCCGCAACTCGGTCACCGCATCCGTCTCGCGCCTGCAAAGCCAAGGGGTGGTCGAGAAGCGTCGCAACAGCATGCGCGTGGTCGACCTGGACAAGCTGCGCGAGATCGCGTACCTGGAACGGGAATGACGAGGATCCTCCCAGACGTTCGAAGGTCGTCTTGTCCTGCGCACCCATGGAACCCGCATGTCCATTCGTGGCGGCAAGGCGTTTCGAGTGGGTAGATGGGTGGACGTCGGGACAAAGCCGGAAGACACCTTCCCAAGTGGCCGAAAAAATACCACGCCGCAGAGACTTGGGCTCTCTGCGGCGTGGCGGGTCCGTCGCCGCAGGGGAGGGAGGGAAGGCGGCTAGGACCTCTGCGAAGGCCGGTTCCTCGAGCCGAAGCCTGGGGAACCGGCGCGTATATACAGCGTCTGATTGCAGTATAGCCGCTTGGGGGCGCTAAACGTAGTAGACCGAGGGCGAAGTCCCAAAGTCTTCATGAATCGGCTTGGCGCCCTTCTCGGCGATGAGGCGCGCGACCTCGCTTTCGGGGTCGTTCAGGTCCCCGACGAAGCGCGCCTCGCCCGGGCAGGCCTGCACGCACCACGGCAGCTTGTCTGCGGCCAGGCGGTCGTAGCACAGCGTGCACTTGGAAGAGCGGTTGGCTTCCTCGTCCAGCCGCGGCACGTCGTAGGGGCAGGCCTGCACGCAGGTGCCGCATCCGATGCACACGTCCGGGTCCGACAGCACCACGCCGTCCTCGTCGCGCTTGTGCATGGCGCCCGTGGGGCACTCGGCCACGCAGGCGGGCGAGCCGCAGTGGTTGCACAGCTCCGGCCTGAACGCCAGCTTCACGTTGGGGAACGTGCCGGAGGGACGGTACACGCGGTCGCCGTCGGGCGACACGACGCGTCCCCAGTAGATGTCGCCCGGCACCGCGTTCGACAGCTTGCAGCTCACGACGCAGGTCTGGCATCCCATGCAGCGCGTCGTGTCGATGAGCATTCCGTATTGTGTCGTCATGGTCGCACCTACGCCTTCTCTACTTCCACGAGCACGTCATAGAACGCCGTGCTCGTCTGCGATATGAACTCTTCGGTGGGGTTGAGGGTCAAGTGGGTGAGCATCTGGTAGTTGCCCTCGATGGTGTAGTCGGGCGTCCAGCCGCTCTGCGTGGCCACCGCGCCGGGGACGATGCCCTCGGTGAGGAAGACGCGCATCTTGCACGCGCCGCGGTCGTTCCTGATGGACACCACGTCGCCGTCGGAAATGCCGCGCGCCTGGGCGTCCACGGGGTTCATCTCGAGCAGCGGCTCGTCCTGCACGGCGGTCAGCGCGTCTATCAGGATGTGCTGCGTGTGCACGTTCAGGCGGTCGTGGTACTGCAGGAACACCAGCGGGTACTTCTGCCCCAGCTCGCCCTTCGGGTCCTCCAGCATGGGCTTGTAGCAGGGCACCTCTTCCTGGAAGGGGACCAGGTCGTCGTTGTACAGCTGGAACTTCGTGGAGGGCGTGGGGAACACGCCGTCGGCGAAGACGATCTGGGAGTCGAAGATGCCGTCCTTGCGCGCCCAGATGCCGTCGGCCACGGCCTGGTCGAAGTCGAAGCCTTCCCAGGCGGGATGCTCGGCGTTCACGAAGCTGCGCACCCATTCCTCGTCGGTCTTGTTCCAGAATTCCTCCAGCCCCACCTTCTTGGCCAGAAGCGACATGATCTCCACGTCGGACTTGCTCTCGCCTGCCGGCGTGACGGCAGGGCTGCCGAAGAACACCCAGGGCGAGCGGTCGAGGAAGTCCCACTTCTCCCAGTAGTTGCAGGCGGGAAGCACGTAGTCGGAGTACTTCGCCGTCCACGTCCAGTAGGGGTCCACCGTCACGATGGTTGAGACGCAGGGCAGCACCTCGTTCACGATGCGGTTGACGTCCGGGCTCATGTTCACGAAGTTCGAGTTCGCGAACCACAGGAAGTCCAGCGGATAGGGCTGCTTGGTGACGATCTGCTCGTAGATGGTGGAGCTTTTGACCAGGTTCGCCTTGTTCTCGCCCGTGTTCGCCCAGTCCTCGTAGTTGAACGCGGGGATGGTGACGCCGGGGGTGGAGCGGATGGAGGCCGTGCCGCCGGCATGCGACGCGCCGCCGCCTTCGACGCCGATATAGCCCGCCACGGCAGCCAGCGTGGCCACGGTGCGGAAGGGCGAATGGGAGTTCCACACGCGCTGCATGCCCTGGCCCATGCGGATGCCTGCGGGCTGCGCCTGGGCGTATTCCAGGGCGAACGTCTCGATGACGTCCGGGTCGAGGCCGGTGATTTCGGCCGTGTAGTCCAGCGTGTACTTCGCCACCTCGTCGGCCAGGTGGTCGAACGCCGTGCGGCACGCCTCGCCGTTCGCGTCGAACGTGCCCGAGAGCGCCGCCTGGACGCCTTCCTTGTCGAAAGGTGCCGGCGCGCCGGCCGCCTCGTCCCAGACGAGCCATTTCTCGCCGTCCATGAGGTACGAGCCGTCGGACTCCTTCACCAGGAAGGGCGCGACGCTGTTCTTGGCCAGCCAGTCCTTCGCATGCAGGTCGTGCGCGATGATGACGTTCATCATGCCCAGGGCCAGCGCCGGGTCGGTCTGCGCCTTGACGGGGATCCACTGGTCGGCGATGGCGCAGCTGGAGCACAGGCGCGGGTCCACGACCACGATCTTCGCGCCGTTCTCGCGCGCCTTCACGAGGTAGCGGTATTCCGAGGTGTGCGTGTCGGCCACGTTGCGGCCCCACAGCACCACCATCTTGGAATTCAGGTAGTCGCGCGTGTCGTGCGCGCCGCGCTGCTGGCCGAACGCCAGCCTCATGCCCATGGACGCGCCGTGGTCGCCCATGATGCCCTCGATGTCGAACGTGGTGGCGCCGTAGGTGCCGGCGAAGCGCGTGGGCGCCTCCCAGGACAGCTTGGCCAGGTTGCCGGTGAACGAATAGAAGCCGCAGGCCTGCGCGCCGTGCTTCGCCTTCGTCTCCTCCATGCGGGCGGCTATCTCGTCGATGGCCTGGTCCCAGCTGATGCGCTCGAACTCGCCGGCGCCGCGCTCGCCCGTGCGCTTCATGGGGAACATGACGCGCTCGTCCTCGTCGTGCGTGCGCTGCCCCAGCGCCATGCCGCGCAGGCAGGCGTTCGCGTAGTCGTCGCGGCCAGGCATCTGGCCTGGCACGATGCCGCAGATGCGGTCGTCCTTGACGCGGGCGCGCAAATGGCAGCGCGACGTGCAGTTGACCGTGCAGCAGGCGCTCTTGTAGGTGTAGCCTTCGTCCGGGTCGCCCGGCTGCGCGTCCGGCTCGGGCGCCGGCGCCTCCTTCTGGGGCGCGCAGCCCGCCGCGCCGAAGCCCAAGGCCGACGCCACGGTGATCCATCCCGCTCCCTTCACGAAGGTGCGGCGGGTGAGCTTGCCGTCCTTCACGAATTCCATCGGAGCGAACTCGTCTTTTCGTTCCATGCTTCTCCTCCCTCGTTCTTCCGTCGTGCGGCCCGCGTGTGGCGGCGCCGCCTGTCCCGCCCATGTCCGGCAGGGCGCCTTCGCCTGCCTGCGGCCGGGGGCTGCTGCGTCCCTGGATTCCCCTGGACGTGCGGCCGCTTGCAGTATAGGAGGAAGGGCGGGGCCCGGTCAGCACAACATTGGGCGCACACGGACGCCACTATTGCATGCGGGAAGCGCCCAACAAGCCCTTGCAGGAAGGGAAAGGCCGCATCGGGGGATGCGGCCTTGAAGATGAAGAAAAGAGAAAATAAAAAAAAGGGGGGGGTAGAAGCGCCTGTCCGCAGGAAGCCCCATCTGTGCAAAAGGAGGGCTGCCTGCGGCGGCGGGCTCGGGCAAGCGGTTAACGCTACCGCAGGTCCGAGCCCGCGATACGTGTTGTGGCAGGATCTGGCTGGCGGTTCGCGCTACCGCAAGCTCGGACCCGCCGCTCGCACTGCGGCAGGTTCAGGCCTGCGGCTCCGGCGCGGGGGCGTCCTCCGGCGTGGGCGCGAGCGTGGCGGCGCGGGCCGCCTGAGGCTTCTTCATGCGTTTGATGGGGCTCGTGGCTATGGCCAGAAGGAACAGGACCAGGGCCGCCACGCCGCAGCCGGCGAGCACGATGAAGCCCATGTTGAAGCCCAGGTTCTGCATGACGGCCGCCACGATGACGAACACGGCGGCGTCGCCCAGGTAGAAGCCGCCCATGCCGAAGGC
Organism: uncultured Gordonibacter sp.; assembly: GCA_904420575.1. Lineage (GTDB taxonomy): Bacteria > Actinomycetota > Coriobacteriia > Coriobacteriales > Eggerthellaceae > CAJFUR01. The sequence continues at coordinate 32,649 of CAJFVW010000052.1, read as the reverse complement.
GTTGATGGACGTGTAGTCCTTCATCCCGAACAGCTGGGGTATGAACAGCGCGGGCAGGATCTGCACGGGGCCGATGAGCGCGCACAGCACCAGGCTGGCGAACGCGATGGGCAGCGCGCCGTTGCTCGTCCACGTGACCATGAGGAACACGCCGGCCGCGAAGCCGACGAAGATGATGACGGACGTGACCGACGCGCCCAGCTTCTTGGACACGGTGCCGGACACCAGGCTGATGAGCGCCACGATGACGGCGAACACCGAAAGGAGCGTGGCCGCGAACGAGGCCGTCATGCCGTTGCCCACGAAGAAGTAGGAGGCGTAGGCCGAGTACCCGTTGATGGGGAACGAGGCCAGCACCATGGCCAGGAAGAACAGGTAGAGCGCGGGCGAGCGCAACGCGTCGTGCAGCGTGATGCCGGCGGGCTCTTCCGCCTGCTCGGCGCCAGCGGCTTCGGGTGCGGGGGCGTCGCCGGGCGCCGCTTCGGGAGCCGAAGCCGCCGCGCCCTTGGCGCGCTCGGAAGGCAGCTTGCCGATGAGCACCAGGTTGGAGAACAGGCCCAGCACCAGCACGGCCGCGGCGAACACGTAGACGATGGTGCGGTAGTCCATGGCGCCCAGCATGAGCGACTCGACGAACACCTCGCCGGCCACCAGGAAGCTCATGACGCCGATGACCACGCCGAACACCGACGGCGTGCGGGGCCCGTAGTGCTCCGCCAGCACGCCGGCGGCGGCCGCGTGGGCGCCGATGGCCAGCACCACGCCGTTGATGACGTTGGCCACGTACCACAGCACGGTGTTGGTGGCGGTGGCTATGAGGCACAGCACCACGGTGACGCAGACGGTGCCTATCAGCAGGCATTTCCGCGCGCCGATCTTCGTGATGAACTTCGCGCCGATCAGGCTTCCCACGAACGCGAAGATGGTGGCCAGCATGGGGCCGAAGGCATAGTCGGTCACCGTGGTGCCCATGCCTTCTATCAGAAGCGGCGTGATGGCGTTGAGCACCGAGGTGGACCCGATGCCGGTTGCCAGGATGATGGCGCACCCGACGGCGGCCATGGCGGGCCGCCTGCTCTTGGTTGCATCCATGAACGAACCCTCCTTCGAAACGCTTCGAAACGGCAGGGGACAGGCAGGCTCGCCGGTATCAGGGCGCAACATGCTACAACAGGGGCGAACCTGCTTGGAACGGCCCCGCGGCGGACTGGCGCCCGCCGCGGGTTTTCGGCCAGGGCGTCGCGCCTAGGCGGTGAAGATGGTGCAGTGCCGCCCCTCGGCCTCGCGCGCCATGTCCGCGAGCGACCCTATCTTGAGCGCGCCGGCAGGGCATCCCGTCACGCACAGGGGCTCGGGGTCGTCGTCGTAGCAGGCGCGGCACTTGTCCAGCACGGGCGCCACCAGGTGGTACTGGCGCAGCTTGCCGTCCACCACGAAGGGCTCCCGGCGCAGCGTGCGCATCCAGTCCTCGTCATAGGGGTAGCGGTGCGTTTCGCGGCAGGCTGCCTCGCAGCCGAAGCAGCCGGTGCAGTCGTCCAGGTCGAGCAGCAGGGCGATGCCTTCTCCGTCGATCCTCTTCATCACAGGTCACCCCTTCCGGATTCTATCTTGCACAGCGACGAGCGCATGGGCGTCGCCCCGTAGCCGGGCTCGGCCGGCACGGACGGAACCAGGATGTTCCCGTTCGCCTTGTCCCAGCCGTAGCCGGGCAGCCCCAGCTCGGGGCATTCGTCGCGCCAGCCGGGACGCGGCACGCACACGACGCCCTTCTTCGTCTCGCGCGACACGAGCGCCTTCGAGATGATGTGGCCGCGCGGCGACGAGATGGTGATCCACTCGCCGTCGGTGATGCCGTAGGCTTTCGCATCGTCGGGATGCACGACCGCGAAGGGATCGGGGTATAGCTTGCGCTGGGCCGGGATGTTCGTCCATGCCGAATGGAAGAACGAGTACACGCGGTGGCCGGTGGTCAGGATGAGCGGGTATTCCTTGGCCAGCTCGGGCTGGCTTAGGGGGCTTTCCGCCGGCTCGGTGTAGTCGGGCAGCGGGTCGTAGCCGAAGGCCTGCATGGTGGGGCAGAAGAACTCGATGCGGCCGGTGGTGGTGGGGAACCCGGGCTGGCCGTCGGGGCGCAGCATGCCCTTCTCGTACTTCTTGTACACGGGCTCGCCGGCCTGGCCGCCCGGCTCGGTTGAGCGAACGGGCACGGCCTGGAACTCGTCCCACGTCAGGTCGAAGTCGTAGAACTCCTTCAGGCGCCAGAGCACCATTTCCTTCTCGTTTTCCCACGGCCAGTCTTCCGGCTTGATGCGCTTGCCCCATTCCAGGAAGAACTTCCAGTCGTCCCAGCATTCGCCGGGGGCCTCGACCGCCTGGTCGAAGGCGAGGATGAGGTTGCCGTCGATCTCTTCGTCGTACGTGCAGCGCTCCGACCAGTCCGCCGAGGGCAGCACCAGGTCGGCCAGCTTGGCGGTGGGCGAGAAGTAGAAGTCCTTGACGGCGATGAACTCCAGGTTCGGCGAGGTCATGGCCTCGTACGTGAGGTTCGTGTTCTCGTAGCACAGAAGCGGGTCGTTGGCGATGGCGATGAACGCCTTCACGGGGCGCGGCTTGCCGGTGATGATGGCCTCGAACGTGGCGTGCGGGTCGTTCGACCGGCCGAACGACTTGTACAGCGGATGTTCCTCGCCGCCGAACGTGAACAGGTCGGGGCGCCCAGGGTCCTTCGCAGAATCCCACAGCGTGATCTTGTCGTCCAGCATGACGGAGAACGAGAGCGGCACGCTCACGCCGCCCGGCACGTCTATCCAGCCGAGCAGCCCCTGCAGGCAGGCGATGGCGCGGCCGTTCTGGATGGCGTTGGAATGCATGCAGCCCGGCCCCAGGCCTATCATCATGCCCACGGGGCCGCCCGTGCCCATCATGCGCGCCGCCGTGCGCACGTCGTCCGCATCTATCTGGCAGACCTCGGCCACCTTCTCCGGCGTCCATTCCTCCACGCGTTCCACCAGCTCGTCGAAGCCGTAGGTCCAGTTGTCGATCCAGTCCTGGTCGTACCAACCGTTCTTGACGACCTCGCGGATGATGCCGAGCGCCAGGGCCGCGTCGGTGCCGGGCCGCGGCTGGATGGCCAGGTCGGCATGCTTCGACATGTCCTGGTAGCGCGTGTCTACGACGATGAGGTTCGCACCGGCGTCCTGGCGGGCGTACATGAGCTTCGTGAACGCGCGCTCCATGGCGGGGTTCTGCCCCCACAGCACGATGGTGTTCGAGTTGCCCAGGTCGCCCGCGGCGGGCGAGTAGATGCCCATGCTGATGGCGTTCGGCAGGATGTGGGGCATGAGGCACACGTGGGTGGGGACGAGCGACCAGCCTTCCAGCCCCAAGGACGAGTTCAGCCGGACGTGCCAGTGGTTCGACGTGCGGCCGGTGCCCTGCCCGGTGACGATGGCCTCGGGGCCGTATTCGGCCGCGATGCGCTTGCAGTTGTCGGCCAGCAGGTCGAGCGCCTCGTCCCAGGTGATGCGCTCCCACTTCCCTTCGCCGCGCTCGCCGGCGCGCTTCATGGGGTACAGGATGCGCCCCTCGACGTTGTTGTGGATCTCGCGCTGCGACATGCCCGCGCCGCACACGACGCCGAACGACTTCGGGTTTTCAGGGTCACCTTCGATCTTGACGATGTTGTTGTCCTCGTCGGAATACACGAAGACCCCGCACCGTGCGTGGCAGGTGGTGCATTGCGTCCTGGTCTTTTTGATCGCCATTGCCGCTCCTTCTCTCGTCACAGAAAGCTCGTCCGTGCGGACCTCGAACCTCCTTTCCCCGAGATCCCCTCGAGCGTTGGCGTGGCGGGCGCCGCACAACGCAAAGCGCCCGCCGCACTGCTTTCTCCATGCTACGTCGCTGCGGCCGTGCCGTCCAACAGAAAAGCGTCCGCACTCCACAACTGTCGGTTGGCAGCGGGCACGACAGGCGGCATGGACGCGCCGCTGCCTCGGGCGGCACGCGTCGGCGATGAGCGTCGTGGCATGTCGCCCTGCCTCCGGCGGGAACCGCAGGACGGGCAGGGTGCGCGCCCTGCGGAAGGGCCCTGGATTTGCTATGATGACCATGGGTCTCATAGGGCGGAAAGCGGGGGGGGGTCGCATGCGCATAGAGTCTCTGAGGTACTTTCTGGAAATCGCCCAGTTCGGCTCGTTCTCTCTGGCTGCCCGCAAGCTGTATATCTCGCAGCAGGGGCTGAGCAAGGCCGTGCAGGCGCTCGAGAAGGAGTTGGGCGTGGATCTGTTCGAGCGGTCGGGCAAGAACGTGCACCTCACCGAGGCCGGCCGCGCCTTCGCCCCCTTGGCGCGCCGATGCGTGGACGCCCACGACGCCGCGAAAGAGGCCATGCTGCGCTTCGCGCGCACGGCGGAAGACGCGGAAAAGATCGAGGTCATGGTCATGCCGTTCGTGTCGGGCGGCCTGTTCTCCCTCATGAAGGACGAACTGTACGCCTACGGCCTGCGCGACGCGGTGCTGGTGGAGAAGAGCCTGCCCGACATCGTCGGGGACCTCGTCTCGGGGGGAGGCGAGCCGAAACCCCCGGCCATCGTCTGCCTTCCGGACCGCATGCTCGCCTGCCTTTTGCACAACCCCGACGTTGAATACGTGCCGCTGTTCCGGTCGTGCATGGGCGTGGTGGGCACGAAGGACCTGCTTTCGCCGCGCAAGCGCTCCATGACGGTGGCCGAGGTGGCCCGCCTTCCCATCGCGTGCTACAACGAGCCCATCCTGGACGCCATCCTGGCGGAGATGTTCGCGGCGCACCCTTTCCAGAACGTCATCATGCATGCCTCGAACATCCCGCTCATCGACGAGTACGTGCAGGGCGGACGTGCCGTCACGTTCTCGGATTCGTTCAGCGACTTTTTGAACCCCAATCCCAGCGGGCTTCTGTTCATTCCCATCGAGCGGTCGGTCACGTTCTCGGTGGGCTTCGTGCATTCGCGCCGGGCAGGGCTGGAAGACGGGGCGGCCCGGTACGTCGAGCGGTTCCGGCGCTGCATCGAAGAGACGTGCGAGGCGTACTTCGCGAAGCATCCGCTGGACGGCATGGCGTGGGGTTAGAGCTGCTCTAAGCGAGGGTCCTGGCTTCTCGCGGCGGGCGGAAGGGGCCGCAGGCCGTGCCCGCATGTCCCTTTCGAAGGCAAGGCGGGGAGGGGGAGCGTCCCGTACCCCCGCCTGTTTGCAAACCGCGCGCGCTGCGCGCATTCGGGCGGCGTTCCTAGCCCAGCGCGGCTTCCGCGGCGGCTTCGCCGGCTATGAGGCCGGAACCCACGGCGAAGCCGTTGGCCGATCCGGCAGCGTAGTAGGGCGAGGTGAACAGGTCGGCGTCCGCACCGGCCACGAACAGGCCGGAGACGACCTTGTTGCTCGCGTCGACCGCCTGGCAGCGGCCGTCGCACTTGATGCCGCCGAGCGACAGCCAGCCGGCCGGCAAGGATTCCACGATGTAGAACGGCGCCTCCTCGATGGCGGCAAGGTACTTGGGATCCTTGAAGAACTGCTCGTCACGTCCTGCCTTGCAGTACCCGTTATACTCCTCGATGGACGATTCCAAGCCCGGCAGGTCAAAGCGCTCTGCCAGTTCCGCCAGCGAGTCGGCCTTGAACGCCCAGCCCTCGTCCACGGCGCGGTCGAACTGTTCGCGGATGTCGGCGGCATACACGTCGGCGAACATGCCCTGCATGCGGGCATCGCCCAAAAACGCGGGCAAGGGCTCGCTTTCCCAGCGCTTCATGAATGCCTCGTCGCACACGGCGTAGTGGTAGGACTCCCGCACGAGCGGCTCGCAGCAGAACATGGTCTTCTCGCACATCATGCCCTCGTTGACGAAGCGGTTTCCCTCGCTGTCCAAAAGGATGCCGCCGAAAACGGGCAGGCGCATAGCCTCGTTCGTGCCGGAGGTGGGTCGGAACGAATAGGTGGGCGTGGCCTTGTCGTTCGCGCCGCCGTACTCGTTCATGGAGATGCTGAAGCACTTGCCCAGCTGCGCGCCGGCCTCTTGGGCGGCGCGTATGCCGGCGCCGGTGTTCAGCATGTTGCCCATGTTCACGATCTTCGCTCCGGCAAAGTGCTTGGCGGTTTCTTCCGGACTGCCCAGAAAGCCGCCCGTAGCCAGCACCACGGCCTTCGCCTTGACGTCGATGACCTCTTTGCCCGATACGCACTGGATGCCCGAGACAACTCCCGCCTCGTCGTAGAGCAGCGTCTCCACGGCCGTGTCGAAAAGGCACTCTATACCGGCGTCGTCGACGATCTTGGTGAAGTACGCGGCACGTTCCTCGCCGGCCACGCCGTACACGCAGCCGCCGCGCACCATCATGGGATCGCTCTTCTTGCTGGTCGAGAAATCCACGTTGAACGGCATGCCCGCCTGCACGAACACGTCCACCGCGCGCCCGGATGCCTCGATGACGTTGCGCAGCGCCTTGTTGTTCGACTGGTAGTTGGTGCCCGCGTTCACGTAGTCCATGAACTCCTCGATGGTGAGGGGCTCGGGCGCCGGCTTCTGCAGCGAGGATCCTACCGCGAAGGCGGCCGACGTGCGCGTGTTGGTGGTGCCGGCCATGGACGAGGCGGCATCCACGGCGACGACCTTCGCGCCCTTGCTGGCCGCACCGTATGCCGCCAGCAGGCCGGCCGCCCCCAGCCCGGCCACCACGACGTCGGCCTCCTTGGTCTGGGTCGGCTCCTTCTTCTGCGCGGGCGCCTGCCCTTCGGCGCCGTCGCCCTTGTCCTTCCCGGGTGCTTCCGGCGCACAGCCGGCCAACGCCGCGGCGCCTGCCAAGCCCATTGCCGCCAGGCCCGTCCCCGTCAGGAAGCTTCTTCTCGAAATGCCAGACATGGTCCCTCTCCCTTTCCTTCGCGGCGCACCTGCGCCCTCCTACCGCGTGAAGCCTTACGCTCCCGCATTGCTGCCAGAGTAAAAAGCACGTTCGGGTTACGAATCAGACGTAGGATCTGATCTTCTTCGACGGCTAAGACGTACAATCGGATTCTTGCCGCACATGGCCGAACCCTCGAACGATGTCCGAACCTTGGCCAGACCTGTTGACGAACGAAAAGAAGGAGTCGCTTTCCATGAACAGACCCGCCGCGCTCGAACCGCAGAACCGCTGGCTTCTCTGTGCGACTGCGGGATTGGGCCTGTGCCTCGCCAGCACCGAATACGAACGCTACACCGCCTTGTGGGTGTTCGGCACGCGCACGCCGGAAGAGCTGGCCTTCATCATGCTGGCGCTCGCCGCGGCGCTTGCTTTGGGAGTGGCCGTGGCAGCGGGGTCGAAGGCGCGCCTGAGCTCGAAAGGGTGGCTTCTGGCCGTGCTGGCGCTCGTGCAGACCGCAGGGCTGGTTGTACGGGCCCAACAGGCGTTCGGCGAAGGCGCGTCTTCCGAGCTGGCTACGGCAAGCTCCGTCTGCCTGCAGGCGGCAGGGCTGCTGTTCGTCCTGTATGCGGAATTCTTCCTGGAAGTGGGCGTCAGGAAAGCCATCCGCTCGTTCGCCCTGGCCCTTGCCGTTGCCGGCGCCTTGCAGATCGCGTGCGCCATGGCGCCCTCGGGCTTGGCGCTGGGAGCGGCGTTCTTCTTCATGCCGGGAGCCTGCGCGCTCTTGGCGTTGGGCGACCGCCTGCGCGGCACTCCCGAGACCTCGTCCGAGCAAGAGGACATAACTGCCGAACGCGAGCAGTCGGAGGGCTTCTCGCAGGCGTTTCCCTTCTGGGAATGCTGCGCGAGCATCGCGCTCATCAACGTGTTGCTGCTGTCGCTGCACGACCAGGCCATGGCGCTGCAGGACAGCGGCCAGGCTTCCCGAGCCATCCAGGTTTCCGCAGGGATCGCCAGCGTTGCGTCCGGCGCGCTGTTCTTTTCCCTGCTCAACCATCTGCAGGAAATGGAGTTCGTGGAGCTGTTCCGCACGCTCGTGCTGCCGCTCGTGGTGGTGGCCTTGTACGTGTCGGCGCTGTTCGACGATTCCGTTCCGGCGCTGTACCTGGTGCCGTTGGGCATCTGCTACTCGGTCCTGCTGCTGTTCGTGTGGACCGTGCCGCGGTACTACCGCCCGGAGCGCATGCCGTTCGCCTATACCTGCATCGCGTTCTTCGCCTACAAGCTGGGGTGGGCTCTGGGCATCTGCGGCATCATGCTGGCTCCTGCCGCTTTCGGCTCCGACGTGCGAACCGTCATCATCCTACTGGCGTTCTTCGCGTTGCTCCTGCTCGCGGCTCTGCACATCGTGCGTTTGTGGCGCTTGCGGGCGCACGATGTGCAGCGGGTGCGGCAGCAGGCCGATATGCAGGCGAGCGCAGAGGCCCTTTTCGCCGACGCCTGCGCCCGCGTGGCGGCGCGCTATGGGCTGACGCCGCGCGAATCGGAGGTGCTTGTGCTGCTGGCGCGCGGCCGCAATGCCCGCCACATAGCCGAGTCGCTGGTCATATCCGACGGCACGGCGCGCACGCACATCATGCACATCTATCAGAAGATGGAGATCAACTCCCAGCAGTCGCTCATGGACAGGGTAGAGGAGGCGGCCCGGGCAAAATGACGGAAGTCGTGGGATTCGCGGGACGTGCGGAGCGGACGAAGCGTCCCTTTTGGGATCCCCGCTGGAAACGCGCGCGCCGTCATGCGGCTTTCCTGCCCGAGCTTTTGGGGGGCCAGCCATGGCCTTCCGGAAGAACTTATCGACAAAATGGCCTGACATCGTTTTCCTCGCGCAGGGCGACGCTTCTTTTCCGGCACGGCGAAAAGGCCCACACCACCGCCTTTTCGCCGTCGCCTGCCTGCGGGCGTTTGGTACGGAACGCATCGATCGCTTATAATGGCGCGAAATGGCGCGAAAGTGTCCGGCTCCGTCGCTTGCGCCACGCGTCATGGCGGCGCACGTCGTGCGGAGCGGGCTGGGCGAGGGAAGAGGGCTTCGATGATCGACGTTCTTCTCGTCGAGGACGACGACTTCATAGCGCGGACGATCACATACTATCTCGAGGGGAAAAGGAGCTGCCGGGTTCACTGCGCACGGACTTCGGGCGAAGCGCTTGGGCTGGCGCGCGGCTCCTTCGACCTGATCCTTCTCGACGTCCTCCTGCCGGACGCAGACGGCATCGGCCTTTGTCGGCAGCTGCGGCAGTGGCACGACTGCCCTATCATCTTCGTCAGCTGCATGGACGACAGCGACACCATCATCAGGGCGCTCGATGCCGGAGCGGACGACTTCGTGACGAAGCCGTTCGACAACGACGTCCTGAACGCCCGCATCGAGGCGAACATGCGACGCGCTTTGCCGACCCGGAACGGTTCGAACGAGGAGAACGTGCTTTCGTGCGGCCCGTTCCGGCTCGATGCCCGCACGGCGACGCTCGCACGCGACGGCGAGCAGATCGCCCTGCCGCCGCTCGAGTTCAAGCTGCTTGCCTTCCTCATGCAGAACCGCGGCCGGCACTTCACCTCGAAGGAGCTCTACCGCCGGGTATGGGGAAAGGACAGCTTCGGAGACGCGCGGACGGTGATCGTGCACATCCATCACATTCGCGCCAAGATCGGCGACGACAGCCAGAACCCCCGCTTCATAAGAAACGTCTGGGGCAAGGGCTACACGTTCTCCTGCGGCGAAGACTAGTTGCACGCCTCGGGTTCGAAAGCGGGAAGAAGGACCGTGAACGTGCAGCCGTGTCCCGGTTCGCTTTCCACGAGGATGTCTCCTTGATGTTTTTGGACGACGGACTGCGCGATGGAAAGCCCTAGCCCCGACGATGCATGGTCGCGCGCCGTCCTGCTTCTGTGATAGTAGCGCTCGAAGATGTGGGGCATGTCGGAAGGGTCGATCCCCGCGCCTTCGTTGTGTATCGACGCGCAGACGCTTCCGCCGTCGCGCCACAGTCTGGCCGTGACCGTGCTGCCTTCGGGTGCATGCTGAACGGCGTTCGCCACCAGGTTCTCGAACGCCCGCGCAAGGTAATGCGCGTCCCCCCAGGTGCAATGGGCGGCTTCGACCTCGCATCGCAGCTCCACCCCCGCCTCGCGGGCCATTGGCCGCGAGGCCCCGACGGCGAGAAGCAGCGTATCGCGCAGGCACACGGGCTCTTCGATCAAGGCCACGTCGTCGTCTTCCAGCTTCGCCGCCGTGAATAGGTCTTCGGTAAGCCGCGACAGCAAGGCGACGCGGTCTTTCAGAAGCGCGACGTCGCTTTCGCGCACTCTGCGCTCTTCCATGCCCGCAACGCAGCTCCTGATCGCGAACAGGGGCGTTCTCAGGTCGTGGAAGATGTTCGCCATCATTCCCAAGCGCAGCTGCTGCTGGCGTTCCAGCTCGACGGTCCTTTCGGCCACCATGCGGTCGAGCAGGGCGCTTTGGTCTTCGGTCTTTCTGAAGTTGGCCGCGAAGCGCCGGTTGAGGAAGACCATGATGGCGGCCAGCACGAAGACGTTCAGGAAACGCGACTTGCGCAACGTGAAGAACAGCACGCTGTCGGCCACAAGGCCGTAGTCCACGAAGAAGGCCGCGATCTTGAGCCCCATGGTCGCGCCGAAACCAACCAGCAGGATGGAGGTGCCGGGAATGCCGTGGCAGCCGCCCGAAACGAGAGCGAAGCCGCCGCAGGCAAGGCATGCCAGCAGCATCGTTGCCATGACGAGGCCGAAGCTCGTGAAGAACCCGAGCGTGCCGAACGCCAGCGGCACCAGAAGCAGGCCCTGCCATCGGAAGAAGGGGCGAATACTCTTCGGAATCGGGGATCCGGAAAGAAGCACGCAGATGGCGAAGGGGATGTAGGCGACGTAGAAATGCCCGCACACCTGCACGAAGTCGAAAAGGCCGGGAGCGACCGCCTCCGTGCGCGAGGCGTTTGTCATGACGAGCCAGAACATGAGAAACGACGCATAGGCGATGAACGGGCGCAGATAGGCCTCCGTACGCTTCGAGAGATACAGCGAGAACCCATAGAGGATCATGACGGCGAGCACTGCCATGGACACGGCGTTGACCGCACGGTAGTCGATCACGAATGCGTTCACGACAGCCGGCTCGGTTCCCACATACATGCGGTCCGACACGTCCCAGCGCCCCGTCGCTATCTCGATTTCGACGTGCGCGACGCCCTGCCCGTCCTTCGGCAGGTCCAGGCCCGCCATCGTCACCACGGACGCCTGCCGCGCCTCGTCGTATTCCTTGGGCTCTACGACAAATCCGTTCACCTTGACCTGCATGGGGCCGCTCGATGCCCGCACGACGGCCACGGCGCACTCCGAAGGGTCTTCCACCCGAAAACCGGCCACGCACGTGCCGGTGCGCTCGTCCCAGCGCTCCCCCTCGATCGCGCATATGCGCCCGCCGGCCAGCGACACGAAGCCACCGTTTTCCACGACAGGCTGAAAAAGACCCGAACAGACTGCAAGAAAGGCCGACAGCGCAACGGCGCAGACAAGCAGCAAGGAAGGGATCAGCGGGTTCTCGGCATGCATGGACGGTTCCTTTCCTGGCGTTGCTGCGCGTTCGGGCGCGCCGGAAAGCGCAAACCTCGCCGCGTCCCGCCCGCCAAACCCGCGCCAGGGCGCAGGCGGCCGCGCGGCGCGTCGCAGCCCTTCGCCGGCGCAACGACCATTACCCCAAATTCGCGTTTCCCGGGAAAGGGGGGCAGACATTAAATTGGGATTAAGTTTGCCGTCGCTTTGCTCGCATCGGCTTGGAAGGGTGGCCGTGACAACGCATGCCGACCTCGCTTTCGACGCGTTCGGAAGCAACGGACGGCCGAAGTCGCCTTGCCTGCGCACCGCAAACGCGCGCGAGGCTTAACACCTGCTTAACATGGCCGCGTGCATGCGGGTCTATCCTTTGCCTCGCACTGCGCGGAGGCCCCGCGCGGCTGCGACCGAAACCGAAAAGGGAAGGAGAGGGGACAGGATGGGCAATCTCACGCGAAGGGGCTTCATCAAGGGTGCGGCGGCAGGCGCCGTGGGCGTTGCGGCGGGAGCCGGCATCCTGGGAGGCCTTGCCGGCTGTGCGCCCGAAAGCGCCGGATCCTCCGGCGGCGGCGCGTCGGGGACGGGCACGGCCACCGCGCGCGGCAACGGCGGCGACGTCGAAGTGACGGTCACGGTGAAGGACGGCGCCATTGCCGAGGTGGAGGCGCTTGGCCCGAAGGAGACGCAAGGCATAGGCTCGCGCGCGACGGAGTGGCTTCCCGGGCGCATGGTGGAGGCCAACAGCGTGGAGGTGGACGGCATCACCGGAGCCACCATTTCCTCCAACGCCGTGCTCATCGCCGCGAAAGAGGCGTATGGGCAGGCCATTGGTCAGCCCATAGAGCACGCCGCCCCGCAGGACGGGCGCTTCGTGTCGTCGTGCATGGGCATGATGGGCAACGTGTACGTGGCCACCACCTTCGAAGGAGGTGCCATCAAGGAAGTGCGGTTCTTGAGCAGCAACGAAACCGAGCACCTGAGCTTCGCGGCCATCGAGCGCATTCCCGCGAAGATTCAGGCGAACAACTCGCTTGCCGTCGATGCCGTCACGGGCGCGACCTCCACGTCGAACGCCATCATAGAGTGCGTGCGCAAGTCCATCATGAAGGCGGGCGGCTCCCCGCTCGACTTCATGGGCGAAGTGCCGGCGGACCCCGTGGTGGAGGCGGTGGAGGAGCGCGAGGTTGATGTGGTGATCGTGGGGGCCGGCATTGCCGGTCTCAACGCCGCCTGGAACCTCACCAAGGCGGGCAAGAAAGTGCTGAACTTCGACAAGTCAAGCTATTACGGCGGGTGTTTCCTGGTGTCCGGCGGCCTCATCATGTCAACGGAAACCATGCTGCACAAGGCCTACGGCCTCGACCGGCTGGAAGGCTACATGTCCAGCAAGCAGGCGTTCATGGACACCTACCGCAGCGTGCTCGACAAGGAGTCGCCCTACTACAACCCCGACATGCCCTACATCGACGTCATGATAACCAAAGGCTCCGAAATGGTCGATCAGCTGGTCATGGAAGGCGTGGGTTTCGCGCCGCTGAACAAGTACGGCGACAACCCCTACATAGGGTCGGGCCCCTGGAGCAACTACCGCCAGAACGCCGGTTCCGTGAACGCGGTGGACATGATGTACGACCGCATCACCCACGCCGGCAACGAGATCGTCACCGAAACCAAGGTGACCGAGCTCATCATGGACGGCGATGCGGTGGCGGGCGTCAAGGCCGTGGGCGACGACGGCACACAGTGGACGGTGCACGCCAAGGCGGTTCTTCTGTGCACGGGCGGCTGGATGCAGAACAGGGAGCTGGTGGAGCAGTACGCCCCCGACTATGCAGGCTTCTACGTGAACGCGCCGTTCCACAACACCGGCGACGGGCTGTTCCTCGCCCAGTCGGCGGGCGGCGCATGGACGATGATGGACCGGGGCATCACCTCCACGAACAAGGCGTTCACCTCGAAGTCGAACACCATCTTCTTCTACACGGACATCCCCATCCTGTTGGTCGATGCGAACGGGGAACGCTTCGTGAACGAACGGAGTTCGTACAAGAAGTACCTGCGGCTTTGCACCCAGCCCGAGCACGGCGGCCGGTTCTACTACATCTTCGACGAAGTGGGCTTCGCGCTTGCGCACGACAGCGACAACTACGACATCAGCTACCAGTACCTCATCGACAAGGGCGACATCGTGGAGTACGACAGCGTGGAGGCCATGGCCGAAGACCTCGACCTGCCGCATCTGGCAGAGACGATCGACACCGTCAACGCCATCGCGCGCGGCGAGATGGAAGACGAGTTCGAGAACAAGCAGCTGCCCAGCATCGAGACGAGAGGCAAGCTGTACGCCATGCGCATCGAGCCGGGCGCCTACATCACCCATGGCGGCATCAAGATCGACCCCGAAACGCGGGTTCAGCGCGAAGACGACAGCGTAGTCAAGGGCCTGTATGCAGCCGGCATGACCACGGGATCCATGGAAGTGCGCGACGGCGGCGACTACGGCAACGGCAACTGCCAGGCATTGGCCTTCAGCCTGAAGGCGGCCGAGACCATCGTGAGCGACCTGGGCTGACGGAGGCGTCGCCCGCTTGGCGAACACCCGACGGCGGGGCGCCCCCGCCTTCCATGGCGGCCCTTCTTGGCGAATCCGCAGCCCGTCCTTCGCGCTTCCCGCCTTGGCAGGAAGCGCGAAGGGGCGCGCCGCGTCAGGATCGTGTATCATGGCGGCATGATCGAAACGGACGGAAACAAGGGCCGCGGTGCCCTCTCGCGGATGGCGGCCCAGGTGCGGGCGCACCCTTTCGCAGCGGCGACGACGGGCTTCGCCTGCGCCTACACGGTGGCGATCGTGTTCTTCTACTACGACTGGCTGTTCGAGCTGCCCGGCACCGACCCGTTCCTGTACGAGCTGGCGCTCAACGGCAGCCTGTGCGTCACGGCGGCCGTCATGTTCGCCGTTTCGCGCAAGCGCGTGGTGCCGCGTGTCGGGGCCGCCGTCTCGGGCGGCGTTCTGTATGCGGCGGCCCTGGCGTGCGTCGGGCTTGCGTTCTCCGCCGAAAAGGCAGGCGCAGCCCTGGAAAGCCCGGCGCCGTTCGCCTATGCGGCCGCCGCGGCGGCCGGCTGCGGGGCAGGGGTGCTGGTGCCGCTTTGGTTCGGCCAGGCCGGGCTGCTGGCGCACGACAAGTGCGCCTACGTTTTGGGCCTCGGGTCGCTTGCCGGCGCGCCGGCGGCGCTCGGCATCGACCTTCTGCCTGCAGGCCCCCTGGTCGCTTCGTGCGCCGTGCTGCTGGCCGCGTCCATGGCGCTCCTGCTCGTGCTGGGAGGGCGCCGGCGTACGGCGGCGCCGGGCAAGGCGCCGCAAGGCGTCCTTGCCGGCGCGCCCTCGCGGCCCGGATCCGAGAAAGACCATGCGGGCGGCAAGGCGCCTGCCTTTGCGGATGGGCGGCACCAAGACAGGCCGCCGCATCCGGCGCTCGCGCTCGCCGTCCCGCTCGTGTACGTGCTTCTGCTGTCGTTTTCCTATGGCATGCTCGACTACGTGGCCATGGCCAGCCCTGCCGTGACGGCAGCCGATTCGGGCCTTGCCTCGCAGGCGGCCGGGCTTTTCGCCATCGGGGCGTTCCTTCTGTACGTGCGGCAGGGAGGCAAGCGCTATGCGGCGCTGCTCAACGCCGCCCTCGCCGCCATAGCCACGGGGCTGCTGTTCCTGCCTTTCCTCACGGGCGCCTACAGCGTCGTCATGGTGACGCTTGCGCATGTCGGCTAGGAGATGGCGCTGCTTGTCTCCTATGCGCTCGTCATCGAGGCGTTCCGCGAAGACGGTGCGCGCCTTCTGGGCTGGTCGGCCCTCGTGTTCGCCTTCCCGCGCCCGGGCTTGGTGGCGGGCACCTGGCTCGCTTCGGCCATCGTCGCGGGCGACCAGATCGCCTTCGCGCAGACGACGGTCATCGCCTTCGCGCTGCTCTGCCTCATCCTCATGGGGGCGTGGCTGCTGCGGACGCGCGAGAAGAGGGCGGCCGAGCGCGCCGTACGCAGGCGGGACGAGCTCATCGCGCGCTACCTGCAGGCGCGCGACGACATGCAGGCGCTCGCTTGCGACGAGCTGGCGCGCGAGCATGGGCTCACCAAGCGCGAAGGCGAGATGCTGCGGCTCCTGGCGCAAGGGCGGGACGCGGCCCACATGGAAAAGGAGCTCTGCCTTTCCCGCAACACGGTGAAGAGCTATTCGAAGTCGCTCTATGCCAAACTGGGCGTCCATTCCAAGCAGGACGTGATCGACCTGGTGCAAAAACGCCTGTCCGACCTCGCATGATGCAAATACCCCCCTCTGGGGTGTAGCGGAATTCCCGTACGCGGCCATACTGTGGGGCCGGGCAGGGCAGACGGGCCCGCCCGAAACGCGAACGGGAGGAACGACATGGAGGAAAGCAGCAGCATGCCGCAGCCGGAACGGCCGCGCACGCCGCGCGCCATGAGCAGGCGCGCGTTTCTGGGCGCGGCGACGGTGGCCGGCGTGGGTGTGGCCGTGTTCGGGCTGACAGGATGCGCGCCCAAGGGCTCCGACGCCGCATCGGGCGCGACCTATCGCCCCGGCACCTACACGGGCACCGCAGACGGCAAGTTCGATGGCATCACGGTGGAGGCCGACTTCTCCGAAGACGCCATCACGGCGATCCGCGTGGTGAGCCACCGCGACACCGCGCGCATAGCCGCGCCCGCCGTGGAGAAGATGCCCGAGCGCATCGTGGCGGCCCAGGGCCTTGGCGTGGACACGGTCACCGGCGCCACGCTCACCAGCATGGGCATCGTGAACGCCGTGGCCGCGTGCGTGGACGAAGCCGGCGGGAAGTCCAGCAAGCTGAAGAACGTCGGCGCTTCGCAGCCCACGGGCGAGACGAAGGCGCTTTCGGCCGACGCCGTGGTGGTGGGCGCCGGAGCAAGCGGCATGGGCGCGGCCATCGCGGCGGCGCAGGCGGGCAAGCGCGTCGTGGTGCTGGAGAAGAACTCCAACATCGGGGGCAACTGCCTGGTTTCGGGCGGCTATCTAGAGTACCTGACGGCCCCGGACGACGCGCGCCCCGACATGACGCCCGAACTGCACCGCTACGTGGAAGACGTGCTGGGAAGCGAAGCGGCTGCACAGACCGACCCCGCCTTCGTGGAAGGGGTGCGCGCGCAGTACGAAGAGTTCAAGGCGTCCGGCAAGACGAAGCTGTTCGACTCCCAGGAATTCTACGCGCTGGACTTCGCCGCCACCACGGGCGAGGGGTTGCCGGTGGACGCCTACCTTCCCTCCGCGCGCAACATAGCCGCCCTCAACGACTGGATGACGGATCTGGGCTTTGTGTGGGAGACGCCCACTCACCTGATCACCGGCTATACGTATCCGCGCTGGTCGAACCCCACCGTGGGCACGTGCGGAGAAGGCTACTTCGACTTCTTCGACCAGGTGCTGGACGAAGGCGGGTTCGACGTGGAGGTGCTCCTGGCGACGCCGGCCCAGGAACTCGTCACGGAAGGCGGGGCCGTCACGGGCGTTCGCGCGCTTGCGGAGGACGGCACGGCCTACGAGGTGTCCGCGCCCGTGGTCATCTTGGCGTCCGGCGGCTTTTCGGGCAATGCGGACATGCTTCGCGAATACAACACCACGTGGCCGTATCCTGAAGGGCCCTTGGCAACCACGAACGTCAACGGCCACACGGGCGACGGCATCGCGATGGCGCGCGAACTGGGCGCAGCCGTGGCCGACATGGGAAACCAGATGATGTTTCCCTTCAACGATCCCATCACGTTCTCGGCCGAGAACGTCTCGGGCACCTTCGCCGACTGCCCCATCGTGAACAAGCAGGGGAAGCGCTTTTTGGACGAGACGGCCGACCGCTTCGCCATGACCGCGGCGCTCATGGAGCAGGAGGACAGCCTTTGCTTCATGGTGAGCGACGCGAACAGCGTGTACGTGACCGAGGCGTCACCCGGCGAGGACACGCTGCTGCGTCGCGGCCAGCTTTTCAAGGCCGACACGCTGGAGGGCCTGGCCGAGCAGATGGGCGTGCCCGCAGACGCGTTCGCGGCAGAGATGGAACGCTACAACGGGTTCTGCAAAGCGGGACAGGACGAGGATTTCGGCCGCTATTTCTTCGACGAGCTGAGCCCCGTCAAGGTGCCGCCGTTCTACGCCGCACCGGCCACGTGGGCGGCTCACATAACCATCGGCGGCCTGGATGCCGACGACGCCACCTTCGCCGTGCGCGACGAGTCCGGCGCCGCCATTTCCGGCCTGTACGCCTGCGGCGAGGTGCGCAACGGCATCTGCGGCGTCGGCAGCATAGCCGACGGCGTGGCTGCCGGCAAGGCGATCTTCGGGAAGCAGGGAACGGAGTAGGGAAGACGCAGGGCGCGACGTGCGCACGTCGCGCCCTGCAGGGGCCGCCATGGTCTTGGAGGGCGGTTTCCTCGGAGACAGGGGGCACGAAAGAGGGCTTCGCTGCAGAAGGGTTGGATGGAACGGCTCCACTACCATGTCGATGGCGGTTCGACATGGCGCGGCACCCCTTGTTTTGCTGAAAAATTCAACTTATGAACGATTGTTTTCAAGGGCAAGCTTCCCCCATCTGGTGTTTTTCGGATCGGACCCATGGATTTCAAGGAAAGGCCTCCGAAAAAACCATTCACAAGTTGAAAAAATCAGCAGAAACGGGTGCGATCGGGCCGATGCGCGTCCGACCGCCCGCAAGCCGCTTCTTTCCCGGCAGGGATTCGGCGAATCCGCCCGGCGGCATGGACGGGAAGCAAGTGCGAGACGAGCGGGTGCGGCGCCGGCGAACAGCGCCGCACCCGCTCGTCTCGCATGCGCCTCCGAACGGCATGCGGGCCCGCGAGCGCCGCATGCGTCATCCGCCACCTTTTCCTCACCTGCGAAAAGCCATATACTGGTCGGGTTGGCTAAGGACGAGGCCGCGAAAGCGGCGGAACGGAGGGGGCATGGCACGCAGGATCGCGGTGGTCACGGGAAGCCCGCGCGTGAAGGGGAACTCGGCGGCGCTGGCGGCGGCGTTCATCGAAGGGGCGCAGACAGCAGGATGCGAGGTCGTCCGCATGGATGCCGGGCGCGCCCACATCAACGGGTGCCTGGGATGCGAGTACTGCTTCGCGCACGAGGGCGCGTGCTGCCAGGACGACGACATGCAGGAGTTCTACCCGCTCTTGCGCGAGTGCGACACCATCGTGTACGTGACGCCCATCTACACGTTTTCCTGGCCGGCGCAGATCAAGGCCTTCATCGACCGCATGTTCTGCGGCATCGGCAAGCCGTTCGGCATCACGCAGGCGGGGCTTCTGACCTGCTACGAGGACAAGGACGCCAGCATAGCGCAGCACCTGGTGAACACGTACCGCGCCGCCACCGCGTACTGTGGGTGGGGCAACATCGGCGAGGTGTGCGTGAACGGCGTCTACGAGAAGGGCGCCATCGAGGGCAATCCTGGCCTGGACGAGGCGCGGGCGCTCGGCGCCAGCCTGGGAGAGCCGGCTCAGTAGCGGTAGAGCGCCGCGACGCCGGTGTCGGTGGGCATCTGGTCCCTTTCCAGCACGTACACGTCGCCGCCTTGCAGGTAGGTGGCCTGCGCGAAGTCGTCGGTCAGGTCGTCCGAGCGCACGCAGGCTTCCCCGTGGCGGCGCAGAAAGCCGCTCTCCACGTCCACGTCGCCGTCGATCGTGCGGTCCTTTTCCACCAGCAGCGTCTCAACCTTGCGCTCCACCAGGGCAAGCGTGACGTCGTTCACGTCGGAAGACGCCTTGCCGCGAGGCAGGGCTTCGTGGAAGCGCGCCACCAGCCTCTCGATCCGCGTGCGCTGCAGCTCGTCGACGATGGCGCCCGTGGCTGCCAGCTGCTCCTTCTTGTCCATGGAGCCGAACGGCTTGTCGATGCCGCGCTCCAGCAGCGAAGGGATGTCCGCCACCGCGCGGAACGCCTCCTGGTGCTTGGGCAGGCTGGCCAGGATGAGCGGGCAGTTCCGGCCTGCCATGAAGTCCTTCATGACCTCGGCCGCATACCGGAAATGCTCCACGGTCTCCTTTTCGACCACCTGGCTTTTCTCGTCGTAGCCGAAGTAGTTGCGCCCCTTTCCCTTGTAGCGGTTGCCTATCTCGGCCAGCGACACGTCGTAGTCGTCGAACACCTCGCTGAAACGGGTGACGATGCCGTCGGGACGGTCCAGCTGCTCCAACGTGGAGAAGTCGCCCCGGTACACGTCGAAGCCGTCGTAGGAAAGCGCCATCACGTAGTAGCGGGACCCGTACTGGAAGTTCTTGACGAGCGGCTTGATGTGGTAGCTGTCGGCCACGAGCGCGAACGTCTCCACCGGGTAGTCCAGCCGGTAGACCGACACCGCGCGCCGGTTCGCCAGCACGGCAAGCCCTTGGCGCAGGGGCGCCAGCATGCCGGCGTCGTCCTGTGCGAACTGGGCCTCGATGAGCGCGAGCGCGTCCAGCATGCCCTTGAACTCGCGCTTGTCGTAGCAGCGCTCGAGCGCGCGCTCGACGTCGGCGTACAGGTTCTTGAAGCGGATGCGGTTCTGCTGCGCTTCGGGCCAGCCGTGCTGGGTGGTCAGATACATCGACACCAGCGGCGCGTCGCGGTCGGCGAAGAAGCCGGGCTTGAACTCTTCCAGCAGGGCTATGTCTGCATGCGCGCCCTCGGCTTGGGCGTCCTGGGTCTTGGTTTCCTCGATGACTGCGTCCATGGATGCAACCTCCAGCCTGGTCAAGGCGGACGGCACGGGCCGCAAGGGACTCGGCGTGCGTGCCGTTCCCGCCGCATGTTCGTTTCGTCACACCTTACTGCAACCCACCCGGCCGCCTGCGCCGCGCTCACGTCCGTTGCCCAACGGTGGACGGCCGGATTCAATTGCAGAAGCCCGCTTGCCGGGTGCATGCGACGGCAAAACGGCGACGACGATGCCGCGGCCGTTGGCGGGCGAAGAATCCGCACAAGGAAAGCGGCCACAGGAAGTCCGACCGTCCGGCGGAGTCGGAGAGCGATGCCGTTGCGCTGCGGGGAAGTATGAAAACAGGTGCTTGCGGCTTGGCCCTTAAGCCCGCCAATCCGCTTCCGGATCTTGTTTTCAAGTTAGCTACCTGCGGGTATCCGGGCTTGGCCGGACGGTCGGCCTCGTTGGGTATAACTCGTCAACAAAACCTGAACACCTCTTTCGCTCGTCGTTTCTGTTTTTCGTCCGCGCCCGTTCATAGAATGAACCCCATCGGGGTTGAAAACGAGGCTGGAAAAGGGGGAAACGATGGCTGCTACGATAGCTCGGTTCGGCGTGCAGAACAGACAGCTCACGCCCACGGAACGCTGGATTTGCTTTGCGGCGCTTTTCTTTTTGGGGTTCACCGCGACCTTCAATCAGTTCAAGGCGGCGCCTGCCATCCAATTCATCGGTGCCGACCTGGGCATGGGCACCGACATGCTCAGCCAGATCATGGGAGTGTACTCCATTGCCGGCATGCTTCTGGCGTACCCGGGCATGATCGTGATGCAGCGTTTTGGCGTGAAATTCTCCATCGTGGTCACTTCCTTGCTGCAGCTGGTCGGTTCGCTCGTGTGCGTCTTCGCCACCAACACGCCGGCTTTCCTGGCCGGCCGCACGCTCGAAGGAGTCGCGTACGGCCTCATCTGCGTCATCGGGCCGAACATCATGCCGCGGCTCTTTCCATTGAAGGACCAGGGACTCTGCATGGGCATTTGGTCGCAGTGGACGCCGGTGGGCGTGGTCATCGCCTTCTTCGCCGCTCCTGTCATCTACGAGATGGCCGGCGGCGCAGCGGTCGCCTTTTCTTGGCGTCCTATATGGTTCGTGTCGATCATCATGGAAGTCGTCTCCATCATTTGGCTGGCTGTCAGTTGCAAAATGCCTGCCATCCCTGAAAACGAACTGGTGGACGGCGACCCGCGCCGCCGCAAGGCTCCTGGGAAAAACTTCACTTTGGCCGGCTTGGTGGTCTGCGCGTTCTTCTTCGTGTGGGTGTTCGACTACGTGGCCAACATCAATACGCTGTACCCCACGTTCCTGCAGAACGAAAAGGGCCTGGGCGTGTTCGAATCGTCCATGCTGCCCAACTGGACCGCCATCATTTCCATTCCCTTGGGCATCGCCTTCGGCGTCCTTGCAGACAGGCTGCACTTCCGCAAATGGATGATCATGGGCGGCTATCTGCTCGTCTCCCTTTGCATGGCGTTCTTCTACTTCACGCCGGGTTCGGACATGACCGGCCCTTGGATTGCCAGCGTCTTGATGGGGCTGTGCGGCGCCCTTGTCCCCACGGGCACGCGGGCCATAACCCCCGTGCTGGTTCCCGAGCCCAAGAAGACCGACTTCGTGCTGGCCACCATGGCTTTCGCCACAGGCTTGGCCCAGGTCGTGGGCGGTTATATCGTGTCTCCGCTCGTCACCGCCGTCGGCTGGCAGGCGAACGCGCAATTCATCCTGGCGCCGCTGGCCTTGCTTGCAGCCGTGGCGGTGCTGGTGTTCGTGAAATCCGACAAGCAGGTCCACCAAATACGCAGTGAAGAGCAACGCGAGGCGAAAGCCGGCATCGATCAGGTTTGAACCCATAGATCGGGGGATTCGCATGAAAGCAAGACGGACGGCAACCCGTCATGACGCTGAAGGAGGAAGAAGGCCATGAAGATCAAAGACACGACGGTCGTGCACAACCTAGGGCTCGAATCGTTCGGCGGCGGCGCGAACATCGTAGCAGCCGACATCCTTGACGGAAAGATCGCACGCATTCGCCCTGTCCATTTCGACGAGGACTACACCAAGGAAGAGCTGAACTATTGGACGCTCGCCGGCAAGAACGGCACCACGTTCGAGCCGGGCATGAAGTCCTACACGCCGCCTTTCCCGCTCGTGTACAAACGCCGCACGTATTCCAAGAACCGCATTCCCTATCCCATGAAACGCGTGGACTGGGATCCCGAAGGAGAACGCAATCCGCAGAACCGCGGCACAAGCAAGTACGAGCGCATCAGCTGGGACGAGGCCTGCCGGATCATCGCCGCAGAAATCAAGCGCGTCCATGACACGTATGGGCCGAATTCCATTTTGTGCCAAGGCGACGGCCATGGCGAAAGCAAGGCCATCAACACGCCGCATGGCTGCATGACTCGTCTTTTGGCGAATTGCGGGGGATACACCGCACAAGCACGTAACCCTGACAGCTGGGAAGGATGGTACTGGGGCGCCAAGCACGTATGGGGCATGGATCCTGTGGGCCAAAACACCCATTCCACTGGAACCGCCCAGGACATCGCCCAGCATTGCGACGCAATGCTGTACTGGGGATGCGATCTGGAAACCACGACGTGGGGTTGGGGAGGTCAGCTGGCAAGTCGCATGGCGTACTGGTTCGACGACTGCGACATCATGCACATAGCCGTAGCTCCTGACTGCAACTACACGGCAGCCGTGCATGCCGACAAGTGGTTCCCCGTGCTGCCCAACACCGACGCTGCGCTGCAGCTGGCCATCGCGTACACGTGGTGGGCCGAAGGCACCTACGACCGAGAGTACATCGACACCCATGCCATCGGATTCGATTGGTTCGAATACTATCTGTCGGGCTCCGAGGACGGCATTGCGAAAACGCCGGAGTGGGCCGAGCCGATTTGCGGCATACCTGCCTACCGCATCCGTGCGCTGGCGCGTTACTGGGCGCAGCACGCCGTGTCCATTGCCCATTGCAACGGCGGATCCTTCGTTCGCGCCGCCTTCGCCCACGAGCCCGCGCGCCTCGAAGTCTATCTGTTGGCCATGCAGGGAATTGGCAAACCGGGCGCCATTTCCATCAAGTTCATCGAATGGGTGCTGTTCGGGCTCTCTAGTTGCAGCCCTCTTCCGGTGTCCAAAGTCGTGCCCAACACGGCCGCTTGCTACAATGGGCCGTTGATCGGCCAGGATCCCGACAGCTTCGTTCCCAAGGTCATGGTCCACAAGGCCCTGCGTGGCGAAAGCTTCGACTGGTACGGCCATGGCACGGCGGCCGACTCGCGTGCGAACCAGTTCGAGCACTTCCATTTCCCCCAGGAAGGCGACGCCGGCATCAAGATGCTTTGGTCCGACAACCCTTCCTTCACCACGAGCCTGAACGGCGGATACGAGTTCCAAAGCGCGCTGCGCACCGAGAATTTGGAATTCTACCTGGTGGAGGCACCTTGGTTCGAAGACGACGCGCGATTCGCCGATATCGTCCTGCCCATCTGCACCAAGTTCGAGGTGGACGACTTCGGCACGGACAACGACTCGGGCCAGTGGAGTTCGGTCATCTACGAAAAGGCCGGCATCGAGCATGTGGGCGAGGCGCTGTCCGACTGGGAAGCCGTCCGCAGAATTGCCAAGGCACTCGAAACCTACGGCGGCCCTTACGAAAACCTCGAATACCGCATGAGCGGAGGCAAGACGGCGGAACAGCAGATCAAGGAGGGTTACGAGGCGTGCGGCATAGCGGAGGAGGAGCGTGACTTCGAAGCCTTCAAGAAGCGGGGCTACCAGCTCATCCCCACGCGCGAAGACTGGCGCGAGGAAGAAGTGGGGCTCACGGGCTTCTACGAGGACCCCGAACGGAACCGCCTGGAAACGCCTTCCGGGAAGATCGAGTTCTACTCGAGCGCCTTGGCCACCGCATGGCCTGACGACCACGTTCGCGGGCCGGTGGCCCATTGGGTCGAGTCGGGAGACGGACATGACGATCGCCTGTCGAGCAAGCGGGCCGAAGCGTATCCGTTCCTGATCGTTTCCAACCATCCTCGTTGGCGCGTGCACGCTGAGCTGGACGACGTCGAGTGGCTGCGTGAGATAGAGACCTGCAAGGTCATTGGCCCCGACGGGTATGCCTACGAGCCCTTGTGGATCAATCCCGTCGATGCCGGGAAGCTGGGCCTTGCAAACGGTGACGTTGCCGGCGTGTACAACGAGCGGGGAACCGTCTTGGGCGGCGTGCGCGTGACCGAGCGCATTCGCCCGGGCGTCGTCTACATGGACCACGGCGCCAACAGCGACGTCATCGTTGCCGGTCTGGGAGGCATGGACCGTGGGGGAGCGGTCAATCTGATATGCCCCACTTCGACCACTTCGAAGAACTGCAACGGCGAAGTCACTTCCGGCTACTTGGTCGGGGTGAAAAAGGTGGACGTGCTGGAGCTTGCGAGGCGGTATCCGGAAGAGTTCGCCCGGAACAACTGCTATTCGCCCGCGTATGGCCAGGACGTTCGAGACTACATCGTTGAGGAGGCATAGGCATGAAGACGCTGCTTGTCGATCTGAGCAGATGCAACGGCTGCTACAACTGCCAAATCGTCTGCAAGGACGAACATTGCGAAAACGACTGGAGCCCGTATGCGCTCCCTCAGCCCCAGACGGGACAGTTCTGGTGCCGCGTCGACCAAGAGGAACGCGGGCGCGTGCCCGTGGTGCGCGTCGCCTACACGCCGAAGTTCTGCGGCATGTGCGACGACGCTCCTTGCTTGGCCGTGGCGAAAGACGGTGCCGTGTATCGGCGCGAGGACGGCATCGTCGTCATCGATCCCGAAAAGGCAAAGGGCCAGCGGGAGTTGGTGGACGCCTGCCCCCAGGGCATGATCTTCTGGAACGCAGAGCTTGACGTAGCTCAAAAGTGCACGGGGTGCGCCCACCTTCTGGACAACGGCTGGTCCGAGCCGCGTTGCGTCGATGCATGCGCCACGGACGCGCTTCGCCTGGTCGACGAGGACGATCCGGAATTCACCGACCTCCTTGCTTCGGCGGCGGCATCCGAAGAACTGGGCGGGCTGGGATCCCACGTGCGCTACCTCAACGTGCCCAAGCGCTGGATCGCCGGCACCGTCGCCGACCGCACCAAGAACGAGGTCGTCATTGGTGCGCAGGTAACCATTCTGAACGCGGAAGGCAAGCAGGTTGCCACGCTGGAAACCGATGACTTCGGCGACTTCAAATACGACTTCTGCGACAAGGCGGTCTATACCGTCCTCATCGAAGCCGAAGGATACGGCTCCACCGAACTGACTGCCGACTGTACGCAAAAAGACGTCGTGTTCGACGATATTTTTGCCGACCGTTTCGATTCCTGATCCGAGGGGTTTCCATGACGAAAAAGTCTTCTCTCACACGTTTTGTCATCGTTGCCATCGGCTTGATAGCCATTGCGGCGGTGGGCCTGATGCCGACTCCCGAAGGGCTGACGGATACCGGAAAAATGGCACTGGTCATTTTCGTGGTTTCCATCGTTTTCTGGATAACCGAAGTCATGCCCATCGCCATCACGGGTTGGGCGATGGTCGGCCTCATCACGTTCTTAGGGGTCATGGATGCGACGGAAGCGTGGACGGCATCCATCAACAACGCCATCATCTTCTATCTGTGCTGCTTCGCTTTCGCCTGCTTCATTGCGCGTTCGACCCTGGCCACGCGTTTGACGGGATTCATTTTGAGGCTGGCCGGCACCAATTCGTCTCTCGTGCTGCTGGGCCTCATGGTAGGTACCGCGCTGATCTCCACGCTGATGGACAACCTTCCTCTGTGCGCCGTCATGCTTCCCATCGCCTATTCCGTGCTTGACACGAACGACACGCCCACGGGCGGGAAGTCCGCGTTCGCTAAGTGCATCGCCATAGGCATTCCCTGGGCCGCCGCTTTGGGAGGGGCCATGACGCCTTCCGGCTGCATCATCAACGTGCTTGCCATGACGCTCATCGAGGACGCTTTCGGTGTGCAGATCAGCTTCATCAACTGGTTCCTGATGAGTTTCCCCATGGTGCTCATAGCGCTTCCCGTCGGCTGGCTGGCGCTCGTCAAGATATTCAAACCAGAAGCACTTTCCCAATCTGCCGTGGACACGGGAATCAAAAAAGCCGCGAGCCTTGGTGCAATACCCCGTCGCGAAGTGGCGGGCCTGGTCGTGATGATCGTCACCATGGTGGTATGGATCGCAAGTTCTTGGATCACGTCCATCGACATAACCGTCGTGAGCCTTGTCGCCCTTGGCTTCATGTTCTTTCCCGGCATCGAAGCCATCGAGTTCAACCACTTCTTGGAAGACAGCCCTTGGGGCATGATGCTGCTGATGATGGCGGTGAACGTCATGGTTGCCGCGCTCATGGGCACGGGCGCCACCCAATGGCTGGTGGACACCGTCATGGCCCCGATGACCAGCTGGCCGCTCATTGCGACCCTGGCGGCCCTGTCCATCATAGGCTGCCTGCTGCACAACGTCATTCCCGCAGGCCCCGCCGTTGCCGGGCTGATCGCCGTTCCCTTCGCCTCCATCGTGGCAAGCATGGGCGGCAACATTGCAGCCACGTGCGCCATGGTGGCTTGGTGGTCGGCCATTGCCCTCATTCTTCCGCTTGACGGCGTGCCCCTGCTTTCCTATTCCAGCAATCGCAAGTACTTCACGTTCGGCGACATGGCAAAGGTCGGATGGGTTCCCAGTTTGGCGATGGTGGCCATATCGGTGACCATCACTCCGGCCATAGCGGGGCTGCTCGGTTTGGCCTAGGCCCTTTGTCTCTCACCTGGCTGCTTGGCCGCCTTCCGCGGCTCCGGATCGCTGAACGCGAGAAAAAGCGATCCGGAGCCGCTTTCGTCCGGCTGCATCATTGCTTTCGGAATGGCATAATGAAGGTAGACGCAAAGGAGGGCTCATGCAAACCACGTATCTCGGTTACTTCGTGGACATCGTCGAACAAGGCACCATCAGTGCGGCCGCAAACAAGAACTTCATTTCCACGCAGGGCATGAGCAGAGCGCTTTCCGTGTTGGAGGCGGGTCTGGGCTGCCAACTTTTCAAGCGGCACCAAAACAAGCTTCTGCTCACCGCTTATGGCGAAGCCCTTTACCATGATGCCTTGCGCATCGTTTCCGTCGAACAACACATGGTCGACGCCATAGCCGCCATTCGACAAAAGGAAGACCGGGCCGTCGACAAAACCGCTTTGCTCTATCTGAACAACGTGGCTTTCGACGCTGCGCTTTTCGCCCCCATCACCGACTCCTTCGAGCACCTGTTCTCCGACGCCCGCTATTTCCAGTGCGACAACAAAGGCGTGGCCGACGCCCTCGTTTCCAACAAGGAAGACGACAACGCGGTCGTGTTGGGGCTGCTGTGCCTTTTCAGTCCCGACGATGCGGCCAACACGTCCCTCGTCGAGCATCTGCGCGAAAACGGGTTCGAATACCAGCCCTACCTGACGTCCTATGACCAGGTTCTCGTTTCCCGCCAATCGGCGCTGGCGGGAAAGCACGCCTTGTCGCATGCCGACATCAAATCGAGGCCCATCGTGTCCTCCGATGGCGACATCCGTCGCGTGGCCGAGCTTCTTTTCGGGAAAGACAGCATCTACATGGTCACGGCAGACAGTTCGTTTCGCTTCCATATGGTGGAAAGGGACGAGGCCATCACGTTCGTTCCCGCATTCCGGCAGCTCATAACCCCGGACGACGGGAAAACCGTCGCCATCAACATGAAGAACCCCTATTACCTGGAAGTCGGATTCGTCGCAAAACGCGAAGTGCTCGACAGCCCTGTCATCCAAAAGCTCTTTGCAAGACTCAATGCCTGCTATATGAAGTACTCCCATACACCTTATCTGTCGCTCGTTGACAGCGCCGTGACGGCGTTCGCCCTTTCGTGTGACGAAAGCCTGATGGCGAAGGGAAACAACGTCGAAGCGTTCTGCTCCCGCTACGGACTGTCTTCCCGGGAGGCAGAGGTTCTGGCACTGCTCTTGGAGGGGTTGACCTCCCATCCCATTGCCGAATTGCTGCACGTGTCGGTTTCTACGGCAAAAAGCCACATTTACAGCATCTACAAGAAGATGGGCCTGCACACGCAAGGAGAGCTCATCGCCCTCGCAGAGGAGTTCATGTCGTAGGGCGAGGTTCGCTGCGGAAGCCCGGGGTCGTCCAATGCGAGGCCGTCAGGGCCATGGGTTTGGGCGCGCAGGAAAGCCAAGGCGCTTTGGAGAGGGCGTGGCTCCTTTCCGTAGCAAAAGAGGCGGCAAGTCAGCCTCGATCGAGGTTGTGCCACCTGCCATGTGCCCATATGGCCCCGTGGCGTGGTATCATGGCGCACGAGAAGGGCGGCGGGCCATGCCTGCCGCATGAAGCGAACGGCGACGATGGGGAAGAGGCTGACCGACCATGATCGAACTGCATGACGACCACGTGTTCTACGCGTTCTCGCGCGATTTGGAGCCGGTGATTACCGTAGGCTCGGGAGAAACGCTGCGCATCCGCACGAAGGACTGCTTCGGCAACCAGGTGCAGGCGCCCGAAGACGAGCTGGACTCCATCGACTGGGACGCCATCAACCCCGCCACCGGCCCCGTCTTCGTCAACGGCGCGAAGCCCGGCGGCGCACTCAAGGTGGACATCGAGAACATCGAGTTCGACGGGCAGGCGGCGTGCTGCACGGGCAAGGACGAAGGCGTGTGCGGCGATTTGTTCGATGCCTGGAGCACGCGCCTGTGCAAGATAGAGGACGGCCACGTGGTATGGAACGACGGGCTGCGGCTGCCGACGAACCCCATGATCGGCGTCATCGGCGTGGCGCCGGCGGGCGGCCCGGTGAACTGCGGCACGCCCGGCTCTCACGGCGGCAACATGGACAACACGGCCATCACCGTGGGCGCCACGCTGTATTTTCCCGTGGCGGTGGAAGGCGCGCTGTTCGGTTGCGGCGACATGCACGCCGCCATGGGCGACGGCGAGGTGAGCGTCTCGGGCGCCGAGGCCGCAGGGCACGCCACGGTCACGCTGACGGCCCTGCCCAATCTGCATCTGGAGAACCCGCTCATGGAGAACGCGACGCACTGGGGGACCATCGCCTCGGAAGAGACGCTGGACGCCGCCGCCGACCGCGCAGTGCACGACATGGTGCGCCTCGTGCACGACCGCTGCGGCATGCCGGAAGACGAACTGGTGATGCTGTTCTCGCTGGTCGGCAACGTGCAGGTGTGCCAGATGGTCGACCCGGAGAAGACCGTGCGCTTCATGGTGCCCAAATACGTGCTGGACTCCTGCGGGTTCGCTTTGTAGGCGTCAGGCTGCCGCATGCCCGCGCGCTTCTGGCGTGTGCGGGCATGCGGCATGCAAAAGGATTCCGAGTAGCGTTGCCTGGGAGTCGCGCGACGCCGTCGCGAGTCGCTTTCCCTTGACCCTCTTTTTCAGAAGTGATATATTTATCGCATGTTGTGGCAAATATATCACTAATGGAAAAGAGAGGCCGGCCATGAGGATCAAGAACTCCTTTCTGAACGTCGGTGGTTTCGTCGGTCTGGTGGGGCTTCTGGGATTCCGCTATTTCGCGACCGGCGACCCAAACAACTTGTTCTTCTTCTCGTTCTTCGCCTTCTTTTCCTTCTTCATTCTGGGCGGCATCAGCTTCGAATACCCTGACGAGCGGTGGAAGGACAATTCGCGGCGCGCGGCCACCATCGGCTTCTGGGTCGCGGCGTGCTCGGTGTTCCTGGTAGGTTTCATAGCGTCCAGCGCATTCGGGTCGCGCGAGCTGGTCATCCTGGCCGCCGCCCTGGGCTGGATCGCCTCGCTGTTCTCTTACGCCATCGCGTTCCGCGCCTACGAGGCTTCGTGAGGCGGGAGGCGCCATGGGCGAATTCGTCTGCAACCTCAAGAAATACCGCCAGCTGGCCGGCTTTTCGCAGGACGAGCTGGCGGCCCTCGTCATGGTGCGCCGCGAGACCATCAGCCGTCTGGAAGCGGGGAAGTACAACCCCTCCCTCAAACTCGCCGTCGACATATCCCGCTCTGTAGGCGCTCCCATCGAGGAGTTGTTCGTGTTCCCGGAAGGGGAGTGACGCAAGGCCGAAAGCGTGTCGAGCGAGAGCGTCGGTCTTCGTGCGATCCGTCTTCGCGCTCGTAAGACAGGCTTTTTTCTTGCCTAGTTGCCATGCCATGGTCCTGCATGAAAGAACCGTCAGGCTTTCCAGGCACAATACCCTCTTTTGGATGACGCGTATTTGCCCTTTACCCTTTTTCGTGAGACAGACGGAGCGTTCCGACCGTCATATCCTGGATCAAGGCCTTCCGCAGATGGCAAACGCGGGTTTGTGTCGATGCGTGTTCCCTCGGGCAGCGTCGTCTATGCCAACTGCGAGCCAACGGAAGGTGCAAGGACGTTGGAAGCCGGATGTGGTTCCGGCAGACGAAAGGGAGGAACGATGAGCGAAAAGGGCATGGGGCGGCGCGATTTCCTGAAGGCGGCGGCGCTCTCCGGCGTCACGCTGGGGGCAGCGGGCATGCTCGCAGGATGTGCGCCCAAGGAGCAGGAAGGCGCGGCGCCCAGCGGCGCGGTGGCAGGCGGAGACGTGACGTGGGACAAGGAGGCGAACGTCGTCGTCGTGGGTTCCGGCACCGGGGCGTTCGCTGCGCTGGCCGCCAAGAAGCTGGGGGCGGAATCCGTCGTCCTGCTGGAGAAGGGGAACATGTGGGGCGGCACCGCGGCCACGTCGGGCGGCGGCATGGCCATCCCGCTCACCGACGTCGCGAAGGCAGCGGGCGTCGAGGACTCGATGGAAGAGGTGCTCGAATACTTCAAGAACGCGAGCGAAGGCCGAGCGAACCCTGCCGTGCTGGAATCGTTCGCGACGAACGGGAACGGTTTCCTGAACTGGCTGCTCGAGACCACGGGCTGGCAGTGCAACCCCAGCCCCCTGTTCGGCGACTACTACGAGCCCCTTGCAGGATGGAAGCCGATGGGACGCGGCAGCCTGGGCTTCGCCAAGGGCGAGACGCCCATCACGGCGGCGGAAATGTGGACCGACCTGCAGGCCGCACTCGAAGAGGCCGGAGTAGAGATCATGATGGAGACGCCGGCCACGCAGCTGGTCACCGATTCGACGGGCGCCGTCGTGGGCGTAAAGGCGACGTCGGGCAAGGACGAGGTGGCCATCAAGGCGGACGCCGTCATCCTCGCGACGGGCGGATTCGACCATGACGACGAGATGCGGGCGAAGCACATGCCCTTCAAGATCCTCGCCACGAACGCGGCGCTGACCAACACGGGCGACGGGCACAAGATGGGCATGGCCATCGGCGCCGACGTGTCGTTCATGGACTCCTGCTGGGGCGCTCCGGCCATCCTCACCACAGGACAGGACCCGCACGAGCTGATAGAGAGCGGAACGATCGCCCAGGAGATCGCCGGGACCGACTGGGCCATGTACCGCGGGCTTCCCGGCGCCGTGGTCGTCAACAGGAAGGGCCATCGCATCGGCAACGAGGCCACGGCCTACGACTCGTTCTTCCGCGCGTTCTCGTACTACGACAACGGCGAGATGGAGCACCTCAACATCCCGTCCTTCCTCGTCTGCGACGCGGCGTGCTGGAACACCTATTCCATGCCCGGCCACACGGTAGGCTCCATGGATGGCGGCTTCTTCGACGAAACCTACGGCGGCGGCGAGGACGGCGGCGAGGTTCCTGCGTGGTTCGTGCAGGCCGACACGCTCGAAGAGCTGGCCGACAAGCTCGGCATCGACCCCGCAGGCCTCGCGGCCGAGATCGCCGCGTTCAACGAGAACGCCGAGAAAGGCGTGGACCCGGTCTACCATCGCGGCGAGAAGCACCTCGACGTGTACACGTCAGGCGTGATGGCTGGCAGCCGCACCGATCTGGCGAACCCCGTGCTCGCGCCCTTGGCCACCCCGCCGTTCTACGGGGCGGTGTACGTGCCCGGCACCTGCGGCACAGGCGGCGGCCTGACGATCAACGAGAACGCCCAGGTGATGAGTGCGTTCGGAGAGCCGATACCTGGCCTGTACGCCGCAGGCAACTGTTCTTCAGGCGTTTCGGGCGGCCGCTACGTGCATGGCGGCATCAGCATCGGATCCGGTGCCGTGATGGGATGGATCGCCGTCCACCACGCGCTCGGCCTGTAGGCACCCGCATACAGATCCCTCTGCCAAGGAAGGGGCCCGGTCGCCATCCGACCGGGCCCCTTCCCGCGTTCCCAGGCGGCGGGAAGGGGTTTTCGCCGGATGACCGGCCCCGGACCCCGCAGGTCGCCCTCCGGTAGCGGCGGGAAACGCGGCTTTGCGCGTACTCAGGCGTTCTCTTTGAAGAAGTCGATG
>CAJFVW010000051.1 GCA_904420575.1 uncultured Gordonibacter sp. | reverse complement strand
TGTGGCGGAATTGGCAGACGCGTACGGTTCAGGTCCGTATGGGGGCAACCCCATGAAGGTTCAAGTCCTTTCACCCGCACCATTTGATTTGAAGAGAAACCCCAGGCCAACTGCTCGGGGTTTCTTTTTTTTTCTTCCCCATGTAGCCTTTTCGCCCTCCCATCTGGGGAATGAACCCGCAGCGTCCTACAGGACGAGCAACAAGGACATGGCAAGCGTAAGCGCCATCAGGCATCTGAGGGTGACGATTGCTTGCTGCCCTCGTTCCGGAGCGTATCGCGGTGTTCGTGTGGCTCGTCTGTCCTTTCCGCCACTCGTCTAGGAAAGATCGGGTGGGCAAGGACAAGCATAGGATTCGATAAGAGGATCACGAACGCAGTTCCGAGCCTGTTTTTGAATGTCAAAAACAAACCTTGCCAAAATACTCCGGCGGTGCTTCCGCCTATCGGCGCCGAGCCAATCTCGCAACGCGAAGAGATGGGGTTCGAAGATCCAGGGGCCGGGCTGCCAGGGATTGCGCCATCACGCGCGGGATTCCATTCCATGTCCTCGACGTCGGGGAGAGGGCCCATCCGGCATGAGGGTTTTGCCAGAGCACGGGGCCAGAAGCTTGGCTGGCCTCGAGTATATCGTTGAGGCCCTTACGGCCGCGCAGCCGTGCGCTTCAGTGCAAATGCGGCTATTCCTGCGCCAGCCAGAAGAACGATCGCCGGCAAGAGAGGCGTGCAGTCGCCGGTTTTCGCAAGCGGTTTCGGGGCCACGGGATTGCCGGCCTTTTTGTCGGGCGCCTTGCTGTCCCCGTCTGTCGTGTTCCCGCGGGCCGGATCCAAGGTGTTGACGATCTGTGTGGAGTCCGGACTGATGGAGCTCGTGTACCCTGCGGGGACGGTTGCCTCTTCGACGGCGTAGGCGTAGCTCGCCACCTCCACGCCGTTTCGCAGCAGGCGCACGGTGATGGCGGGGTGCGGCTTGCCCCGCTGGTCCTCGTTGTCCACCCAGCGCTTCGTCCCCCTGATGTCGACGGTGGGCGTAAGGGCGTGGTCGCTCTGGGAAACCTGGACGGCTGCCGCGTCCGCGCCCTGCTTGTACGCGACCCGTACCGCCACCTCGCCGACGATGTTGTTGTCGTTCTTCTCCTTGTTGATGTCCGCCTGCGCCTCGGCAAGCGTGCCGAACGTCCGCACGTCTCCGGCGGATGCACGATGACCAGGCGCCCGCCAAAATGTGCCGGCAGGTTCGTGAACGGGTTCCTCATAATGTTCCACGTCACGTTGTTCACGTTCTCGGCATCGTCCTGCGTGCAGGGAAGGTAGTAGTTGTTGACGTCGCCTTGTTCGAGGAAGCCGACGTCCTGGATCAGGTTCTGATCGAGGTCGATGTAGTTCGCGTTCCGCAGCAGCTCGATGCCGTGGATGTCCACGATGCCCTTCTTCGCCGCTTGCACGCTGCCGGTGAAGTTCCCGAGCGCGTCCTTCAGGTCGGCTCCCGTCGCATCGTCGCTCCCGTCGCGCACCGCCTCGAACACCGCGTGACGGAACGCCTCGTCGGGGAACAGGTCTGCGAACTCGCTTTCCTGCGTGATCGTGCAGTCGCCCGCGCGCCCGGCGGGCGCGCCCTCCTGCCCGAAGGCGAAAGCCGGAACGGCCGCCGCCAGCACCAGGCAGACAAATAAGCAGAACGCCCGCTTCTTGCGCTTCGTCTCATGTTCCCCGATCATCGAGCGCCGAACTGCGAAAGTTGAACAGCAATTATAGGAGTTCGCAGCCCTGTCGTGCCCTGCTTCAATCAAAACTAGCAGATCATGCGGGGCGGGGCTGGCCGGGGCGCGGATCGGCGGCCGGGTCCTCGTCGTCGCCAAACAGGATGCCGAACAGGCACTGCATGATGGTCGCCCGCCGGACCATGCCGATGAGCCTGCCATCTTCGTCGACGACCGGCACCTTCTTGAACCTCTTCTTGCCGAGCACGCTCGCTATCTCACCTACGGGCTGGTCGGCCGTGGCGCACAGCACTTTCTTCACGGCCAGCTCCATGACGTTGCGGTGCTTGAGCGCCTTCGCCTTCTCCTCGAACGACTCGTTGTCGTAGAGCATCATGCTGGCGAAGCCCCCGCAGGATATGGAGCGCGTCTTCTGCTCGGCGACCGCTTTCATGATGTCGCCGTCGCTGATGAACCCCACCACGTGCCGCCCGTCGTCCACGACGGCGAGGCCGCTTGTGCCCTTCGCGCTGAATATCTGCACGACCTCGCTCAGCGTCTGGCCGCAGTGGCAGGCGTACGCTTCCTTCTCCATGATGTCTTTGACCCGTCGTTCCATGCGGATGCTCCTTTCCTTGGGATCGTGTTGCGACCGTGCTCGCCGCATCGACGGCGCGGACTACCTTTCGTGACAGAGGTCGTCGGAATCGGTCTGTTCGCGCTTCGACCTCACCTTCAACACGGCCAGCACGAGCGCGATCCCGGCGATGCCGGCCGATATCCCGTAGGCCACGTCGATGCCTGCCGTCGTCGCCTGCAGGGGGCCAAGGTCGGCGTTTGCTGCGGTCACCATGGTCATGATGGTGACGATGAGCGCCGTCGAGATGGCCCCACCCACCTGCCGGCCCGTGTTGGAAATGGCGTTGCCGTGCGCGATCTGGTCGTTTCTCAAGGAGTTGAGCCCCCACGTGGTGACGGGCATGTTCGCGAGCGTGAGACCGCAGGATTGCACGACGTAGGAGCACACGAGGTACCAGATGGCCGTGGTCGAGCCCACGAACGCCAGCGCGACCATCGATCCGAACAGGCCGGTGAGGCCCACGATGGCAATGACGCGCGGGCCGAACTTGTCGAACAGAATGCCGCTTATCGGGCTGAGGAAAATGGTGCACACCGCCCCCGGCGTCATGAGCACGCCGGTTTCGAACGCGGTGAGGCCGAGCACATTCTGCAGGTAGATGGGCAGGATGACGCTGCCCACCGAGAGTGCCGAGTTGATGACCGTGACGATGACGGCCGAGTAGGCGAACGGCGCGCTCTTCAGCACCCGCAGCTGCAAGAGCGGCTCGTCGATAGAGAGCTGACGCCGAATGAACCACACAAGAGCAAGCACGCCCACGGCGATGGGGACAAGAACGAGGGGGCTCGCCCACCCCAGCGTGCTCGCGCTGGAGAACCCGTACAACAGGCAACCGAACGCCACCGTGGACAGCAGGATGGAGGGCACATCGAGATGCGGGCGCTTCAGCTCGCCGACGTTCGCCAGCAAGAAGAAGCTGACGGCCAGCACGATCACGGCGAGCGGCACCATGGACCAGAACATCGCGCGCCAGCCTATCGCGTCGATGAGGGCGCCTGCCACGACGGGGCCCGCCGCCGGCGCGCAGCTCATCACGATGCCGGACATGCCCATGGCCGTGCCGCGCTTCTCGGGCGGGAAGATGAGCATGGGCACCACGGCCACGAGCGGCAGCTGCACGCCCGCGCCGGCCGCCTGCAGGATGCGACCCACGAGGAGCGCCTCGAAGCTGGGCGCCATGCCGCAGAGCGCTGTGCCCGCGACGAACGCGACCATCGAGGCGAAGAACAGCCTGCGTGTAGGGAAGCGGTCGATCAGGAAGCCACTGATGGGCACCATGATCCCGTTCACCAGAAGGTAGATGGACGTCACCCATTGCGCGGTTCCCGCCGTGATGGAGAAGGTTTCCATGAGCTTCGGCAGAGCCGGGGACAGGACGGTTTGGTTGAGGATGGCAAGGAACGCTCCGGCGAGGACGATGCCGATGACCGTGATCTCCTTGCGTGTCGCCTTGCGGCTAAGCGCCGCCGGTGTTGCTTTATTCAAGATGGATCATGCTCCTAAGACGGGCCGCCTGCGGTTGGTCCTTGCTTGAAGCAAGCCGTGCCGGCAGGCAGGGATACGACCGGCGACGGGGTCTCGGAGTCCGTGGAAGGGAGCAGGGGTATTGGCTGAAAGCGGATGATGCGGAGCTTGTGCGGACAAGCCGTCTTCAGAACGAGCCGAGTGCGCGCTTATGCGGGAAAGCGGAACGCCGAACGTCGCGATGCTGTATGCGTCCGGCTCACAAACAGCCTTTCCAAACGCCAGGTCCGACCTCGCCCGATGCGCGGGACGCGGTGGCACGGACGCGCCGCGCCGAAAGCCGGCGACGGCTGGAAGGGCGCTCGCAGTGCTGTAGAAGCGATCTCATGGCAGGCCAGTATAGCCGAAGCGGGAACCCCCGTGCCTTCGAGAAAGTCCGCCGCTCCAAGCGAAACACACAAACCGGGAAGGTCGGGTCAATCCGCTCGCCCTTTTTCCGACTCCGCCGTTCCCGCCGCGAACGCGAGCTTCTCGAAGTCTTCAATAGGCACGGGGCGCGAGAACAGGTAGCCCTGGATCATGTCGCAGCCCGCTTGCTCGAGGTACGCAGCCTGCTCCGGAGTCTCCACCCCTTCCGCGACCGTCCGCATGTGAAGGCGGCGGGCGAACGCGAGGATGATGTCGATGATGTCTTTGCTGCACGCCGACTCGTCGTCGAACGCGTCGAAGAACACGCGATCGAGCTTGAGCACGTCCACGGCGAGGTTCTTCAGCACGTTGAGCGACGAGTAGCCGCTTCCGAAATCGTCCATGGAGCAGCTGTAGCCCGCCTTGTGGAGCTGGTCTATCACGTCGCCGAGCAGCTTGGGGTTCTCGAACACGACGGTCTCCGTCAGCTCGAGCTCGATGAGCGATGCCGGGACCTCGTGCGCCTTTCGGATGCATTCGAACCGGTCGAGGAAGCAGGGGTCGTACAGATGGACGCGCGAGAAGTTCACTGAGATAGGCATGAGCCTGCGCCCCTCGTCCTGCCACCTGCGCAAGATGCGGCACACCTGCTCGAACACGTACAGGTCGAGGTTGACGATGAAGCCGTTCTTCTCGAACAGGGGTATGAAGCTGTCCGGGGGTATGAGGCCCTTGGCAGGGTCGTCCCAACGGATGAGCGCCTCGGCTCCCGCGATGGCCTTGTCGCGTAGGTGCAGCTTGGGTTGGAGGTAGACTACGAACTCCCCGTTATCGAGGGCCTCGGACATGCGGTTCTCGAACTCTTTCTCAACCGCCAGGCGGGCCCCGTCGCGCTCCCGGTAGAAGCGACACGAGCACAGCCGGCCGCCTGCCGAGATGCGCTCGGCGCCCCCTCCCGCTTTCTTGCGGGCGACGTTGGCGCGGTCCTGTATCTGCACGATGGGCAGGGAGGGGTCGTCGACCACGTACACCCCGGCGACCATGGTGACGAGGTACGGGCGGTCGACGTTGTCCTCGGAGAGCACCCTGACGATGCCCTTGTTGGCGTCGGCCACCATGTCTTCGAGCCGCTGTTCGATCGCATCTTCTCCGTTCGATCTGAGCAGAAGGGAGAACAGGTCGTCCGACATGCGCGCCGCGAACTCGCCTTCCGCAAGGTGCGCCTCGAAGTTCTCGTAGAGGTACTTGAGCGTGCGGTTGCCGTACTCGATGCCGAACAGGTCGTTGATCACCTTGAACTTCTGCAGGTCGATGGAGACGAGCGCGTACGTCCCTGCAGGCTGCTCTTTGACGAGACCGGAGATGTCGCGTTCGAAACGCGTGCGGTTGCGGCCCCCGGTCACCGGGTCCACGAAGGCGACGCGGTGCAGCTCCCTGCTGGCCTCCTCTGCCATCTCGCGCTGACGGACGAAGTCGGTGGTGTCGAGGTAGATCACCAGGTACACCGGCTCTCCGTCCACCCAGTCGACGCAGTCGCCGAACACGGTGAAGCACGCCTTGCCGCCGATCGTGTTCTCGGCGTCTATCTGAAGCGATACCGATTCGCCCTTGAGCATGGCCGGGTATTTCGCTTGGATGGCCTCCCTGTTCGCCTCGAGGTTCTTGCGGAAGAGGTCGTTCGCGCCCGCATCCTCCACGGGTCCGAAGAACTCCTGGAACCGATCGTTGCCGAACAGCAGCTTCAGGCCGTCGTGCGAGACGCGGTAGCGGGCGACGAAGCCGGGGATGCTGTCGAACGCTATGGAGCGCTCGCGCTCCATCTGGACGACGTCGCTGACGGCGGTGAACGTGGCGTAGATGACCGGCATTCCGCCCACCGTCTCGCTCGTGAACAGCCCCACGACGCGGATCCACAGGTAGTTGCCGTCCTTCTGCGGCATGTGCAGCAGCGCGTCGTAACCGGGCTCCCCGGCGGCGTAGGCCTGCGTTACCCGCTGGCCAAGCTGCTCGAACTCCTTTGGCTCGCTCGCGAAGTACTCGTAGCAGTTGCTGTGGAAGAGCTCGTCGTACTCCTCGCGCGTGTAGCCCGTCATCTCATAGTAGAAGTCGTTCGCCCAGAGGACCTCGAACTTCTCGGTGAACAGGTGCTTGCTGACGCTCACGTGCAGCGCGCTCATCAGCATGTTGTACTCGTCGAGCAACGAGCTCTGCTCGAGCGAATCCTCAAGGCCTTCGAACCGCGCCGCATCCGCGCCCGGCTTCGCGAGCCGATTCTTCCCGAGGGACTTCTCCAAGTGGCCTCTCTTTTGCTCGTACATTTCGGCATCGGCCACTGCGAGCATGGCGTTGACGTCGGTCGGGCGCGCGGACCAATTCGACCCGAAGGACACGAAAAGCTCGCCGTCGCCTCCATCGCGGTCGAACGACGCTTCCAGCTGCTTCACCGTCCGCTCGAAGTCGTCCTCGCTCAGGCCGCTTGCGAGCACGACGAACTCGTCGCCGCCGAAGCGGTAGAGCTCTGCCCCCTCGGCCCCTTCGCGCATCCTTCCTGCGCACTCGCGCAGCAGGGCGTCGCCGCGCATGTGCCCGTAGCGGTCGTTGATGCGCTTCAGCCCGTTGACGTCGATGAAGACGATGCCCAGGGGTTCTCCGGCTTTCTCGAGGGCTTGGGCATCGCGGGTGAAGCGGTTCCGATTGTAGAGGCCGGTCAGCTCGTCGCGATAGCTTTGGTCGAGCAGCTGCCTTTCGGTTCTGATGCGCCGCAGCGTCGCCAGGTAGAAGCAGCCGAGCGTCCTCATGAGCGATTGGACGTCCTCGACCCGGTCTGGCTGGGGGTTGTTGACGCAGACGAAGCCGGCGGTCTGCCCGTCCTGATCGAGTGGCGATACGACGAGGGACTTCACCTTCCTCCGCTTCAGGACGCCGTACTCTCGCGGAAACGCCTCTCTGAGGGACTCGATGTTCTCGACGGCGATGAAATCGCCGTTTTGGAACACATCGCGCCAGCGGGCGATGGCCGCGGCGTCTATGTTCCGCACGTGCGGCAGTGCGGATTCGGCTCCCGGGGAACGCCATTCGTAAGCGTCGCCCAAGCGTCCGCCGTCGCCGCGCACGAACAGGTACGTCCGTTCCGAATTCAAATGAGAGCCGAGCGCGCGCAGCAGCTCTTCCGACGCGGCATCGGCGCTCGATTGATCGCACAGCGTCCGCACGCACTGGAGGACCATGCCCTCTGTATCAAGCGCCATGCGAGCCTCCTTGCCGCATCCGCCCACCGCCGCATGGCGGTAAGGTAACGCTTCCATGATATACCCAACTTCGGTGCAAAAGCCACACCCAACGCAGGGCATGGGCTTCAACCTTTTATTGAGGCTGCCGTCTGCGTCGTAGGCGGTCTCGACGCCCGCCTCTGTCCGAGCGTCGAGGTGTCGCTGACGCCGAAACTATTCTATAATCCGTTACAGAGCCGCTGCGCGGAAATCTGCCCAAGGGACGGGGACCCCGCGCACGCTTTCTGAAACGGACGAGAAACGAACCACGGCACGCGGGCTCCACCGGCGCTTCGGCGTGCAGACGACAGGGAAGGCGCAGCTCGCATCATGGCTCATCAGCAGCTCATATTGAACCGCTACCGGCCTATCGCGGAAGCGGGCGCCGGCGGGTTCGGCACGGTGCAGGTGGCGTGGGACACGCGCATCCAGCGCAAGGTGGCCATCAAATGCATCGAGCTGGACGAATTCGACGCCATGCGTGCCCAGTGGCCGGATGCCGGCACGCACGTGCGTCTTGGTGCGGACGGTCCCCCATCGTTGGCGCAGGCCGGAAACGGGCGCGCGCCGGGGGATTATCCGGCCCTGCTGCGCCAGGCCGCCGCGGACACGGTGCCCACGGGCGCTCCCATCACGGCGGCGGGCGCCCGTGCGGCGGGCGCTTCCACGGGCACTCCCGCCCCCCCTGCGGAGGACGCGCCCTTTTCCGGCCTTGACGAGCCGGAAGGCGAGAGCCTTCTCTTCGATGCCGCATCGGAAGACTTCGTGCCCGAGCGCTCGCTCGCCCACATCCCCGGACTCGACGAGGCGCGCACGGCCGCCATGCTCAGCGATGCGAACATCGTCGCCGTGTACGACTTCGAAGTGCAGGGAACCACCGCCTACCTCATCATGGAATACGTGGAGGGCATCACGCTGACGCAGCTGCTGCGCGCCCACTACGACGCCCTCACGCTCGACATCGTGGCGGCCGTGTTCTCATCGGTCGCCCACGCGCTCGTGGTCGCGCACGGCAACCAGGTGCTCCATCTGGACATCAAGCCGGACAACGTGCTCGTCAACCGCCAGGGCCAGGTGAAGGTAACCGACTTTGGCCTGGCCACGCTCGCCGACGCAAGCGGGTTCGGGGCTGCGGGCGGAGGCACCATCGGCTACATGCCGCTCGAGCAGATGCGCCAGGAAAGCCTGGATGCGCGCAGCGACGAATGGGCGCTCGCCAGCCTGGCCTACGAGATGCTGGCGGGGGAGAACCCCTTCCTGGCGCCCGACCTGCAACGTGCCGAAGCCGCCATCGAGGACGCCGAACTGGTGCTGCCGTCGCTGTGCTGGGACGGCATGGACGCGGAAGCGGACGACGTGCTGTTTTTCGCGCTCGATCCTGACCGCGAGGAACGCTACGGCACGGTGGAGGAGTTCGCCGCTGCGCTCGAGCCGTATCTGGGGGATCCGAAGCGAGGCCACAAGGAATTGGCCGTGCTGGTGGGCCATGCCGAAGAGGACGAGGAACCCGCACCTGCGCCCGTCCCGCGCATCCCGTTGGTCGAGCGCCTGAGCGACCGCGCCGCCGCCGTCCTGGCGCGCGTGTTCGCCGTGGCGGGCACGGCCTTGGTGAGCGTGGTGGCCGCCTCCAATCTTCCGCAGGTGACGGGGTGGGACAGCCCGCTGCTCTGGGGGCTGGTGGCCCTGTGCGTCCTGGGTGCCCTCGTCAAGCCCCACCTGGGCGCCTTCATGGGCTTCGTGCTGTGGGGTGTGGCGATGGCCCTTGCCGGCGCGCCGCTTATGGGCGTGGCGTTGGTGGCCGCCACGGTGGCTTGGTGGTGGTTTGTCGGGCGGTCGGGCAGTGCGCCGGCCTGCGCTGCCCTGGCCCAGCCGCTGTTGGGCGCCGTGGGCTTTGCGGGGTTCGCGCCGGTCATGGCCGGATGCTTTCTGGGAGTCCGTCGGGCTGCGGCAACGGCGGCGTTTTCGGCCTGCACGGCGCTGCTCTTGTCTGGCTGCGCGGCCGGCCAGGGGCTCATCGGTTGGATCGGACTCGATTCCCTTGCCGGATGGGACGTGGCAGGGACTCTTCCCAACGAGTTCTGGCTGTCGCTGTTTCCCGGAACCGACGCGAACAGGTTCGTTGCGGCTATAGCCGATCCGAGCGCCTGGTGCACGGTTGCCAGCTGGGTCGCTGCGGCTGCGGCGTTCAGCGCGTTTTGCCTGCGCGGCACCAAGACGTTCGACGTCCTGGGAGCCGTGGCGGCCTGCGTGCTCCTGCTGGCGGGTGCCTGCGCGGCCGCTTGGATCACCACGAACGTGACCCTGTGGGTGCCCGGCCCGCCGCCCTTGACGACGGTTGTGCTGGACTATCTGCCGAACGCCGTGGTTCCCGGCATCGCCGGCATCATCGCGGCAGCCATCGGCATCCCCGACCGCGCCCGCTGGGAAGAGGAATGAGTTGCGGCCTCGGCGGCCGCTCGGCCGCCGAGGCCGCAACGCCCGGCATCCCCGTTAGGCGATCGTGCGTCCCGCCTGCATGCGGGACGCGGTCGGCACGCCCCGCCCGGCACGCCCCGCCGCCGAGACCCTCACGGCTCACGCGCCGTCACTTCAGCAGGTCGCACACCTTGCCGAGCAGGGGCTCGAAGCTCACGCCACGCGCCTCGAACTCGGGCTGCTGGGCGCTCACCAGCATGGCGTCATGTACGAAGTCGCCGGCGAAGCGCACGGCTTCTTGCAGCGAAC
This sequence comes from uncultured Gordonibacter sp., assembly GCA_904420575.1. Classification (GTDB taxonomy): domain Bacteria; phylum Actinomycetota; class Coriobacteriia; order Coriobacteriales; family Eggerthellaceae; genus CAJFUR01. Next base: position 4,715 of record CAJFVW010000051.1, on the reverse strand, counting down.
GGCCTGCCATGACTGCTGCCATCAGGCACGAAGCATACAGGTCGCCCGTGCCGTGCAGCATGTAGGGCACGTACTCGTTGCTCACTTCCACCACATCCATGCCCTCGCCGCCCACGAAGTTGCGGATGAGCGGCTCTCCCTCGCGCTGGATGCCTTTCAGCACCACGTGCTTCGCGCCTTTGTCCACCAAGGCGTCGATCATGCGTGCGGCTTCGTCGTCGGCGATGTCGGTGCCGCCCCAGTCCTCGCCGATGGGCTCTCCCAGGATGATGGCGGCCTCCGTGAGGTTCGGCGTCAGGATGTCGGCGCCGCACGCCAGCTCCGCCATGGCGTCGCACAGCTCGGGCGTGTAGGTGGGGTACACCTTGCCATGGTCGGCCATCACCGGGTCCACCACGCGCAGCGCGTCCGGGTACATCCCGTACAGGTCGCGGATGCGGTCCACCTGTTCCGGCGCGCCCAAGAAGCCCGAATACACGGCATCGATCTCCACGCCGATGTTCTTCCATGCGGCCAGATAGTCGGCCAGCATCTCGGTGGTGTCGTGCATGTACCAGCCGGGGAACGCCGTGTGGGAGGAGAACAGGCCGGTCGGAACCGGGCACACGTCGCAGCCGGCGGCCGAGAGCACCGGGATGGCCACGCCGAGCGAGCACTTGCCGTAGCCGCACAGGTCGTGGACGGCGGCGATGCGCGGAATGTAGGCGCCTTCGCGTCGGTACAGGTACAAGGGGTCTTGGTTCATGGCTTTCCGTCCTTCTTCGTGTCGTTGCGCAGAGAAGCGCCCCCAGGACGCTTCTCGTAGATGATAGGCCTTCGTGTTCCTCCGCCGCCATCCGTAGCGCATTTGACAACCGCAGGCGCCAGCAAGGCGCGGGCGGCGCGAAGGCTGCCGGACGCGGCAGGCGTGCGGCTAGTCCTTGCCTTCGTCCTCGTCGTCGTCGAAGAACGACCAGTCGTCTTCGTCGGGCTCGCGGTCGACGAACTGCTTGCGCGTCCGCCGCTCCATGATGACGCAGGCCAGCACGCTTATCACCAGGCCAAGGCCAACCAGGCATCCCAGGCCGGCGAAGGTGTTGAAAAGAAAGTCGTACAGTGCTCCGAAGTCCATGTTCGCCCCACAGTCTCTATTGAACGAGCGGAACGCACGCTCGCGCATTCCGCAAGGTACGTCAATGCGTGTAGAGTATACTATGTCCGGTCAATTCCGGCACATCCGAAATGATAATCCTTGATTTGCCATAGAAACAAGATCGGACATGCTTTGTCATGACGCACTATAAACGGCTCTCTTCGTTCGCCCTTGTGGCCATCGCGCTGCTGATGGTGGCCGTGGCGGCATCCATCGGGCTCATGGGGCATATCGACGCCAAGCTCAAGCAAAGCGCCGAGCAGCAGGTGATCACCTTCACCAGGCAGGCCGCCGGCAACGTGGCGGACCGCGTCTTCGTCATCCAGAACGCGCTCAGCGTCTTCACCGTGCAGAGCGCGGATCCCGAAGACGTGGTGCCGGCGCTTGCCGCCCTGCAGGAACGGTTCGGATTCACGGACATCGCCTTCGCCGGCATGGACGGGGCCGGACGCCACGGAGATGGGTCTGAGTTCCACGTGTCCGAGGTCAAACAGAAGGAGACGGCGTTGTCCCTCGGCGAGATGACGTTCTCCGACACCTACGAGAACGGCGACGGCGTGAGGGTGCGGCTGGCGCAACGCCCCGTCGAGATCGAAGGCGAGCAGGTGGGCGCGCTGTACGTGCAGGTGCCGCTCGACCGGTTCGTCATGCCGAGCAACCTGGACATGTTCGATGGTCGTGGATATTTCCTCTTGTTCCAGAGGCGAACGGGGGAGATCCTCGTACGGCCCCAGGAAGAGACGCTGACGCCCATCGAAAGCGGCACGACGCTGTACGACTTTCTCGACGCCGCCTCGAAGATCCCGATCCAGGGTCCCTCCAGCGACGTGTTCGTCAGTCCGCGGTTCGTGGGCTCTCGCGTCCAGGAGCTGCAAAGCATGGTGGCGGACAAGGAAGCGGGGCTCGTCACCGGAGGCGTGGATGGAAAAGAATGCTACGTGTGCGTGTCTCCGGTGGGAAGGGGCCAGCTGTACGTCTGCAACGTCATTCCCGTAGAGAACGTGCGTGCCGAAGGAGTCGTCGTGGCGACGGCTTTCAAGGCGGTCTTCACCATCAGCGTCGTGTGCATTGCGGTGGCGGCCGCTGCGGCGTTCCTGTATTACCGCAGGCACCAGCGCGAAAAGAACATGGCGATGAAGACCCGGCTCTACGACGCGCTCTCCGACAGCCTCGACCTTTCGGTGAGCCTGTACTCGCCTTCCGACGGAGTGGTGACGCGTATCGCGGCGAAAGAGAACCCGGTGCTGGACTACCCCTTGCAGGAGCTGGGACTTGCCGGGGAAAGCGGCTGCGAAGCAGGGCTTTCCGACAAGGGCGAAGCGTTGCTCGCACGCGTGCGTGACGGCAGCCTCGAACGGCTGGAACAAGGCGAATGCTCTTTTTGCAACGAGAAGACGGGGGCCAAGCATTGGCTGGCGTTTTCCGCGCGCCCCTTGTCGTACGAGGACAAGGACCAGATCCTGCTGGCAGTGCGCGACGTGTCCGTCGAAAAGAAGATGCAACTGTCCATGAAGGAGGCCATGGTGGCCGCCGATGCCGCCAACCGGGCGAAGTCGGAATTCCTCTCGCGCATGAGCCACGAGATCCGCACGCCCATGAACGTGATCATCGGCATGCTGAACATCGCTCAGAGGAGCCTGGGGGACACGGCCAAGATGCAGCGGACCCTGGACAAGATCGCCATGGCCTCCGAGCATCTGTTGAGCCTGATCAACGACGTGTTGGACATTTCAAAGATCGAAAGCGGCAAGATGGTGCTTTCCAACGAGCCGTTCTGCCTTGGCGACGTGATCGCCTACCTTCAGGAAGTGGCGAAGTCGCAGTGCGAGGAAAAAGGCCAAACGCTCGCCGTCGACGTGCAGGGCGACACGGCGGAAACCTTCATGGGCGATGCCGTCCGCCTGCGCCAGCTTTTGGTGAACCTGCTGTCGAACGCGGCGAAGTACACGCCTGAGGGCGGGCATGTCAGGTTCGCGGCGATGGTGCGACCGAGCGCGGCGGTCGCCTGTCGCACCGTCACGTTCGTGGTGGCCGACGACGGCATCGGCATGGAGCCGGCGTTCTGCGAGCATATGTTCGAGCCGTTCGCCATGGAAGGGCGTTCGGCTTCGGCCGGCACCGGTTTGGGAATGGCCATCGTCAAGAACATCGTCTCGCTCATGGGCGGCGATCTTCAAGTGGAAACGCAGGTGGGGAAGGGGACGACGTTCACGGTGGTCCTGGACCTCAGGGTGGCGCTCGACCCTGGGCGCCGCCTGGTGGAATCAGGGCTCGGCCGGCAAGCGGCGAGCGGGGAGAGGTGTCGGGAAAAAGGCGCGACGGAGATTCCGCCGACGGCATGGGGAGGCGGCCTCGCTCAGCACGCCGAGCGTTTCGCAGAAGGATGCGCGGAGCATCCCGCGACCGCCGCCCTGTCGGGCAGGGCGAAGCCCCTCGCCGGCCTGCGGGTGCTGCTGGCCGAGGACAACGAGCTCAACGTGGAAGTGGCGCGGGAGCTTCTAGGCGAGGAAGGCGCCTCCATCGATTGGGCGCCTGACGGCCTTGCGGCCTGCCGCCTCTTCGAGGAGGCGCCGCCGGGAACCTACGACGTGGTGCTGATGGACGTGCAGATGCCCCAGTTGGACGGCTACGGGGCCACGCGGTGCATTCGCTCCCTGCAGCGGGAGGACGCGGCGACAGTCCCCATCGTGGCCATGTCGGCCAATGCGTTCGCCGAAGACGTCCGTGCCTCGCTGGAAGCGGGCATGAACGCTCATCTTTCGAAGCCCATCGACATGCGCAAGGTCGTGGACACCCTGGTCCGCCTCACAAGGAGGGGAGCCTGACGCCGGGGGCGCGGCGCGCCTCGCGGGCTGGCTGTGCGCGGAAGGGCGGGGTCTGGCTGGCTGCGAGCCGCCCTGCTGAAGGGAGTGCGCGCCTTGCGCGTGGCGACGCCAGGCGAACTGTGGCGATGGTGGGGACGAACGGCCCTCTCCGGCGGCGCGTGCGATATACTGTAACCCTCCGCGCACGGCGGAGGACGGAACTGACGAACCGAAGGAGCGCGTCCATGCTAGACATCAAGTACGTCCGCGAGAACCAGGAAGCCGTTGCCGAGGCGATGAAGAACCGCCATGCTTCATGGGATGCGGCGCGCTTTTCCCAGCTGGACGAGGCGCGTCGTGCAGCCATCACCCAGGAAGAGGCTCTGCAGGCCGAACGCAACGCGGCGTCGAAGGCCATTGGCCAGATGATGGCGCAAGGAAAGAAGGACGAGGCGGAGGCTGCCAAGGAGCGCGTGCGCGCCATCAACGACCAGCTGGACGTGGTGGGACGCGAACGCGAGGAGGCCGACGCCGCCCTGCGCGACCTGCTCATGGCCACGCCGAACATGCCTGCCGACTCCACCCCCGTCGGCGACGACGAGGACGACAACCCCGAGGTGCGCCGCTGGGGCACCCCGCGCGACTTCGCCGCCGAGGGCATGGATCCCAAGCCGCATTGGGACCTGGGTCCCGACCTGGGCATCATCGACTTCGAGCGCGGCGTGAAGCTTACGCAGAGCCGCTTCTACCTGCTGGGCGGCCTGGGCGCGCGCCTGGAG
>CAJFVW010000050.1 GCA_904420575.1 uncultured Gordonibacter sp. | reverse complement strand
GGAGCGCTCGGGGTCGGTGTCCTCGATGCGCAGGATGAAGTCGCCGCCCATGGCGCGGGCGAACGCCCAGTTGTAGATGGCCGTGCGCGCGCCGCCCACGTGAAGGCGGCCCGTCGGGGAGGGGGCGAAGCGCACGCGCACGCGCGCGGAAGTCTGGTCAGTCATGCTTTCGATGGTCCTCACGTCTCGTGTCCTCTGTCTGCCGTGCCGCAGGCGCGCCTCATCGGCCCTTGCGCAGGCGGCGTCCGGCTGCCAGGCATATGATACAGGCCACCAGGGTCGTCACCAACCACACGGCGCCCATGCCCATCCAAAAACCAAGCGGGTACATGCAAATCAGCAGGCTGTCGATGCCGAACGTCCAGTTGCCCTGCGGGAAGAACACCCCGTGGAACGCGGCGAACAGGCCGTTGAAGTCGAGCGCCGCCCACAGGCCGGCCGCGGCCAGGGCCACCACCAGCACCGCCGGCGCCACGGTGAGCGCCCCGCCCGCCGCCCGGCGCCTGCCCGTGGCCACGAGCGCGATCAGCAGTGCGGCCGCCAGCGCCGCGGCACCCCAGAGCATCGGCACGGCCGTGCGGACGAGCCGGTTGCAGTCTTCCAGGTGGGACACGGCGTCGCGGTCGAGCGCGTAGGCGTCGCCCACCCCGGCCAACGCCGTGAAGGCGACCTGCGCGGGAGAGGCGGACGGGGGGTTCTCCACCACGTCACGCGCCGCCTGGCTCCAGCGGCTGCGCACGGGCGACTGCTCGCCGCTGGCCTCGCGCGCGGCGTCCAGGATGCGCTGCGCGAGCACGTCCTGCGCGCCCTGCGTCCCGAGCGAGGATCGCCCGTAGTCGTCCACGGTGAAGTCGCGCGTGGCCACCGCCAGCGCCGTCAGCTGCGCGGGCGCGTAGGGCGTGTCCTCGAAGTTGCTGGTGGCCTGCGAGAGCAGCTGCGTCGTGACCGGCAGGCAGCACGCCCCGAACCCCGCCGCCACCAGCGTCACGGCCAGCGCCACGCAGGCGAGCGCCGCCGCCGTGTTCGCGAGCGCGCCCCCGCGCGCCCGCGCCGTGCCTTCGTCCCTCATGCGAACCCCTATCCGTCCTGCGCCTTGCGGCCAGCGCCGCCTCCGCGCGTCCTACGGCTGGCCGCCCTCTGCGCCGCCGCTCGCCAAGCCGCCTGCTCTCCCGTCCGCCTGCGGCCTTCCCTGTCCTGCGCCTTGCGGCCGGCGCCGCACCTGTCCGCCTCGCGGCCGGCGCCGCGCAGGTTCTATTCCCCGGCTTCCACGTCCACCCAGATGGTCGCCGCCGTGATGCCCTGCATGTCCTTCGATATGGTGGGCTTGGGTCCCAGACGGGAGAAAACGCCCGTGAACGTGCCGTCGTAGAGGTACAGGCCGTTCAGGTTGTTGTAGCACGCGGGCTCGGTGCGCACCTGGGAATCGGCCAGGTGCTCGATGCCCTCGTCCGGGGGCAGCGTCTCCGTCTTGAACGGGCGGATGTAGCGCTGCACGACGAACGGGTAGCCGGCGCGCCCGTTGGCGAAGCGGTCGATGACGCCCTCCCATTCCTGCTGGGTCAGGGAGCAGCCGGCATACACCTGGTCGGCGCCGTAATGGTCGGTCGGCTTGACGATCCATTCGTCCTTGTTCGCGCGTATCTGCGGCACGTTGACGTAGTCGTCGTCCAGAAACGCGGTCAGCGGCACCGTCTCTTCCACGAAGGACACCTCGTCGGCGTCCAGAAACGCCGTGGTCGCAGGGTCGAACAGCACCTTGAATATCTGCTTGTCGTGCGCAAGGTGCCCGGCGAAGCTGCCGATGAGCGCCACTTTCTGGGCCCGCACGGCGTCGATGAGCTGCTGGGACTCGTCCCAGTGGTCGATCACGTCGTTCGTGACGCAGCGGCGCCACACCGCGTCGATGCGTTGCCCCTGGCCGTCGCGCAGCACCTCGCCGTCGAAGGAGAGCTCCCGCACGTCGGCGACGGCGCACGGCACGCCGCGGCGCTCGAACAGCTGCGCGAACACGCGGAACTCGTCGACGACGGCGTTCTCCAGGAAGTCGACGATGGCCACGCGCGGGGAGGCCACCCGGTTCTCGTAGGTCCCGTAGATGCGCAGGAACGTGTCCACCCACGACTCGAACAGCTCGCAGCCCGCCACCTGATGGCGGCCCGCGAACTCGCGGAACGTGGCCGAGCCGGCGATGGATGCCGTGATCTCGCGGTTCTCGTTCATGCCCGACGAGCCGTCGGCGTTGAACTCGCAGAACTTGCACCGGAAGTCGTCCTCGTCCAGGAACGTGTCCACGCGGGCGAACGGCAGCACCGAATCGTAGCCGCGCGGCAGGCAGACGAGCTCTTCCAGCCGCGGGTCGAGGGAGAACGCGCGGCGGTAGTCGGGATCGGTCTGGTAATGCTCGATCACCTTGACCAGGATGCGGTGCGCCATCTCCGCCGTGCGCTTCATGGCGTCGTAGGTGCGCTGGCCGAACAGGCGCGGGACGAAGGTGGACTCCACCACCTCGTGATGGCAGATGGCGGTGGACGCCTGCATGTAGGCGCGCGCGGCCCGGCGGCCTTCCACGTCCCCGTGCAGGGATTCCAGTATGGAGAAGTATTCACGCGTGTAGTCCGCGTTGGCGGGCTGGACGGTTTCTGTGCTCATGGAGGCGGCCTTTCCTTCGACGTGCGGCGCATGTTATCCGGACAAGCGTACCACAACGGGCCGGCTTTGTTCGCGGTTGTATCCCGGACGAAATATGCCCGTTGGCGGCCGATTCCCCGATGCGCCTTGTGCGCGAGGCGCATTCAGGGTACTATCGTCGGGTTTGCGGGCGCGTGGCCTTTCGGCGTGGTTTGCCGGACGCTGCGGGCCGCAGGTCCCGTTATCCGTTTTATCGAGAGTCGGGGGAGAGAGTTGGCTCGATGATCCCGGCACCAACCTGGCCCGCCGTGCCAAGGTGGTACAGCCGACAGCGATGAAGGAGGAGTTCATGGCTCAAGTTGAATCGTCGTACGTCTTCACGTCCGAATCCGTGACGGAAGGCCATCCGGACAAGGTGTGCGACCAGATATCCGATGCGGTGCTCGACGCCATCCTGGCGAAGGAGACCGAGCTGGCTGCCGCCGGCTACATCGCGCCGAACGGCCAGCCGGCCGACCCGGCGCAGGTGCGCTGCGCGTGCGAGACGCTGGCCACCACGGGCATGGTGTTCGTGACCGGCGAGATCCGCACGCAGGCGTACGTGGACGTGCCCGGCATCGTGCGCGAGGTGCTGCGCGACATCGGCTACGACCGCGCGAAGTACGGCTTCGACTGCGAGACCTGC
>CAJFVW010000049.1 GCA_904420575.1 uncultured Gordonibacter sp. | reverse complement strand
GCAGCATCCGGCCGGCGCTCGGCGGCCAGCGTCTCAAAGACGGCAGGCATCGCGACTTCGGGCGCGCCGGCTGCGCGATCGTCGGCGGCCGGCGCGTGATCGGTATGTTCGGGCACGGGCATGCGCTTCTTTCTCGGCGGGGCCGGCCACCGCCTGCGGCCCCGCGCTAGTCCTCGATCTCGTCAATGCACTCCACGAACTGAGAATTATACAGGTCTGCATAGAAACCGCCAAGGCTCAAAAGTTCTTCGTGGGTCCCCTGCTCCACGATGTCGCCGTGCGCCATGACCAGGATGAGGTCGGCCGAGCGGATGGTGGACAGCCGGTGCGCGATGACGAACGAGGTGCGCCCGGCCATGAGGTTGTCCATGGCGCGCTGTATGCGCTCTTCGGTGCGCGTGTCCACGGAGCTGGTGGCCTCGTCCAGGATGAGCATGCGCCGGTCGGCCAGGATGGCGCGCGCGATGGTGAGCAGCTGGCGCTGGCCCTGGCTGATGTTGCTGGCGTCCTCGTTGATCTCGAAGTCGTAGCCGCCGGGCAGCGTCTGGATGAAGTGGTGCGCGCAGCCCGCCTTGGCGGCGGCCTCCACCTCCTCGTCGGTGGCGTCCAGCTTGCCGTAGCGGATGTTGTCGCGTATGGAGCCGCGGAACAGCCACGTGTCCTGCAGCACCATGCCGAACAGGCTGCGCACGTCCTCGCGCGCGAACTCCCGCACGTCGTGGCCGCCGATGAGGATGGCTCCCGCCTGCACGTCGTAGAAGCGCATGAGCAGCTTCACCATGGTGGTCTTGCCGGCGCCCGTGGGGCCCACGATGGCGACGGTCTGGCCGTGCCCCACCTTCGCCGAGAAGTCCTTGATGACGGGCTTTTCCGGGTCGTAGCCGAAGCGCACGTGGTCGAACTCCACCGTGCAGGCGACGTCTTCCGTGCGGGCGCTCACCCGGTCGGGAACCTCTTCCGGCTCGCCCAGAAAGGCGAAGATGCGCTCGGCTGCGGCGGCCATCTGCTGCAGCACGTTGCTCACCTGCGTGAGCTGCGTGATGGGCTGCGTGAAGTTCTTCACGTACTGGATGAACGCCTGGATGTCGCCCACGGTGATGATGCCCTGCACGGCGAAGAAGCTGCCGGCCACCGCCACGGCCACGTAGCCCAGGTTGCCCACGAAGTTCATGATGGGCTGCATGAGGCCGCTGATGAACTGCGACTTCCACGCCGACTCGTACAAACGGCCGTTCGTGGCGTTGAAGCGCTCCACCGTGGCGTCTTCCTGCCCGAACGCCTTGACCACGGCATGGCCCGAGAACGTTTCCTCCACTTGGCCGTTGATGGCACCCAGCGTGTCCTGCTGCGCCTGGAAGTACTTCTGGGAGCGCTTCACCACCACCATGACCAGCACTGCCGAAACCGGCAGGATGAACACGGTGATGAGCGTCATGAGCGGGTTGATGGACAGCATCATGATCAGCACGCCGACGATGGTGGTCGTGGACGTGATGAGCTGCGTGACGCCCTGGTTCAGGCTTTGGCCGAGCGTGTCCACGTCGTTGGTGATGCGCGAGAGCGTGTCGCCCGTGGAAGTGCGCTCGAAGTAGCCGAACGGCATGCGGTCGATCTTCTCCGCGATGCCCCGCCGCAGCAGGTAGCAGGTGCGCTGCGACACGTAGCTCATGATCCAGCCCTGCACGAAGGAGCACGCCGCCGACAGCACGTACAGCCCCAGCGTGAACACGAGGATCTGCGCCACGCGGTCGTAATCGATGCCGCCCGAGCCGTCGATCTTTGCGACGATGCCGTTGAAGAGCTCGGTGGTGGCCTCGGAGAGCACCTTGGGGCCCACGATGTTGAAGATGGTGGACCCGATGGCGAAGGCGAACACCACCACGAGCAGCACCTTGAAGCGTCCCATGAAGGCGAGCATCTTCCTGAGCGTGCCCTTGAAGTCCTTGGCCTTCTCGCCCGGCATCATGGGGCCGTGCCCGTGGCCGCCCATGGGGCCGCGGCGCGGCCGGGAAGGAGCCGCCGGGGCCGCGGGGGCGGCAGCGTTGGCTTCCGTTGCGTTGGTTTCCGTCACGTTGGATTCGGTCGCGTTCGCGCTCATGCCGCATCACCTCCGTTCAGTTCCTCTTCCGAAAGCTGCGAGAGCGCGATCTCGCGGTATTCCTCGCAGGTCTTCATCAGTTCGTCATGGGTTCCCACGCCGGCCACCCGGCCCTCGTCCAGCACCACGATGCAGTCGGCGTGCAGCACGGTGGAGATGCGCTGCGCCACGATGACCACCGTCTTGCCGGAAAGGCGCGCATGCAGCTCCTGGCGCAGGGCGGCGTCGGTCTTGTAGTCGAGCGCCGAGAAGCTGTCGTCGAAGAGGTATGCGCGCGCGTCGGTGGCGAGCGCTCGGGCGATGGCGAGGCGCTGTCGCTGCCCGCCCGACACGTTGGTGCCGCCCTGCGACACGGGGGCGTCCCAGCCTTCCTCCTTGGACGCCACGAACTCGGAGGCCTGCGCGATGTCGACCGCCTCCTCCATGCGTTCGCGCGGCATGCCCTCGTTGGCATAGGCGACGTTGGTGGCCACGGTGCCCGAGAAAAGAAACGCCTTCTGCGGCACGTAGCCCAACTGTCCGCGCAGCTCGTGCTGCGTGAGGTCGCGCACGTCCACGCCGTCCAGCGTGACCGAGCCCTCCGTCACGTCGTAGAAGCGCTCGATGAGCTTGATGACCGTGGACTTGCCCGACCCGGTGGATCCGATGATGGCCGTCGTGCGGCCTGCCTCCGCCGTGAAGTCCACGTGCTCGAGCACGCATTCCTTGGAATCGGCATAGGCGAACGACACGTCGTTGAAGGCGATGGTGGCGCCCACCGCCGCCGGGTCTTCCGGCGTGCCGGCGAGCAGGGCGTCTTTCGGCGCGGCGGGATCGCAGACCGTGGGCTCGGTGGCCAGCACCTCGTCTATGCGCTGCGCGGCCACGTCGGCGCGCGGCAGCATGATGGATATCATGCCGATCATGAGGAAGCTCATGATGATGACCATGGAGTACGTGATGAACGCGATGAGATCGCCCGTCTGGATGACGCCCGTGTCTATGTAGTTGCCGCCTATCCACACGATGGCGACCGACACGCCGTTCATGATGAGCATCATC
>CAJFVW010000048.1 GCA_904420575.1 uncultured Gordonibacter sp. | reverse complement strand
GGCCATCTACAACTGGGCGTTCGCCCGCGCCATGGGCGGCGACTTCATCCTGCGCATCGAGGACACCGACCCCGAGCGCTCCACCGAAGAGAACGTGGCAATCATCTTGAACGCCATGAAGTGGCTCGGCCTCGACTGGGACGAGGGCCCCGAAGTGGGAGGTGCGGCCGGCCCCTACTTCCAGACGCAGCGCACGGGCACCTACGCCGCGGCGCTCGAACTCATGAAGGAGCGCGGCAGCGTCTACCCCTGCTTCTGCACGAAGGAGGAACTGGACGCCAAGCGCGCCCAGGCAGAGGCCACCGAGGGCGGCTACGCGGGCTACGACCGCACATGCCGCGACCTCGACCCCGCCGAGGCGGCCGCGCGCATACAGGCCGGCGAGCCGCACGTGTGGCGCTTGCGCGTGCCGGAAGGGCGCGGCCCCATCGAGTTCGACGACGCGGTGTACGGCCACGTGAGCTTCCCCGCAGAGGCCATGGACGACATGATCGTCGTGCGCACCGACGGGAGCCCCACCTACAACTTCGCCGTGGTGTGCGACGACGCGAACATGGGCGTCACGCACGTGATCCGCGGCGACGACCACCTGTCCAACACGCCCAAGCAGATCCTCATCTACGAGGCCCTCGGGTTCGCCGTGCCCACCTTCGCCCACCTGTCCATGATCCTGGGGCCGGACGGCAAGAAGCTCTCGAAGCGCCACGGCGCGGCGTCCGTGGAGGAGTTCGCCGAGCGCGGCTACCTGCCCGACGCCATGGTGAACTTCCTGGCGCTTCTGGGCTGGTCGCTGGACGGCGAGACCACCATCATCGGCCGCGACGTGCTGTGCGAGAAGTTCTCGCTCGACCGCGTGACCAAGAAGGACGCCGTGTTCGACGAGACGAAGCTCGACTGGATGAACGGCCAGTACATCAAGGGGATGGGGGCGGATGCCTGGGTGCAGGCGTCGCTGCCGTGGCTCATGCGCGCCCATGCCCGCATCGCCGCCGAAGGCGAGCTGGAAGAGGATGCCCGCGCCGCGGCCGCGGCCGACATCCAGAGGCGCCCGGAGTGGTACGCCGGGCTCTACCCGCTGGTGGCCGAGCGCCTGACGCGCCTCGACGAGATCCCTGACAAGCTGGGCTTTTTGTTCTGGGGGCCGCACGTGTTCCTGGACGAGAAGAGCGTGGCGAAGGTGCTCGCCAAGGAAGGCACCCGTGCCGACGAGGCGCTCGCCGCCTGTCGCGCGGTGTTGGCCGACGAAGGACGGCCCTGGGAGGCCGAGCCGTTGCAGGAAGCCTGCCGCGCGCTGTGCGAACCCCTCGACATGAAGCCGAAGGCGCTGTTCCAGCCCTTGCGCGTGGCCGTGAGCGGCAACATGGTTTCGCCGCCGCTGTTCGAGAGCATCGAGCTTCTGCCCCGCAAGGACGTGCTCGCCCGCATCGATGCGACCATGAGCGAGGTGTTCGGTGGCTGACGCGCTCGAGAACGACGCCTTCACAGACGGCCTGGAGGCCGCAAAGGCGGGATCGCCCGCAGGGACGCACGAGGCCACAGACGGGCCGCAGGCGAGCGCTGCCGAAGGCTCCCTGCCGCCCGCGCCGGACGGCGGCGCAGGCGCGGAGGGCGCCGGCGCGGGCGGCGGGCCCGCCCCCACCAAGGTGGCCTTCGTGCGCGACTACTGCGTGCGCGCACGCGGCGCCTCCTGCGAGCGCTGCGTGCTGGCCTGCCCGGTCGGGGCCATCGCCTTCGACGAGGACGGCAACGCGTCCGTGGACGGCGATGCCTGCACGAACTGCGGCATCTGCCTGGGCATCTGCGACGGCTTCTCGTCGACGCGCGTGACCATGGCCGACCTGTACGAACGCTTGCGCCGCATCGCCCTGCGCGGCGAGGACGTGGTGCTCACCTGCAAGGAGAACGTCTTCCCCGGGCTGGAGCCCGCCGCCAACGTGGTGGTGCTGCCGTGCCTGGCCACGCTCTCGCCGGAGTTCTGGACGCTCGCCCTGGCCGAGAACATCCCCGTGAAGGTGGCCTGCGACCTCTCGTACTGCGCCGACTGCGACCGCGCCGGCGAGGTGGCCGAGACCCTGTACTCGCACGCCATCGAGACGGCCGAGAAATGGACGCGCAAGCGCGTGGGCTTCATCGACACGATCCCCGAAAAGGAGCAGTTCATCAAGGACCTCGCCAACCCCGTGGGCGTGGATCGCCGAAGCGCGTTCACCAACCTGGTGGGCGACGTGGGCGACATCGCGTCGGGCAAGCGCCGCCTGCGCAACTCCGAAGTGCTCCACCAGTTCTACGAACGCCGCGAGCGCGCCCGCGCCCTGACGCGCCTGAACCTGGGCGACGCCCCAGACGTGGATTTCGTGCCTGAAGGGCAGGTCAAGAAGACGCTTATGCCCAAACGCCAGCTGCTGCTGCAGGCGATCGAGCGCGATCCCTCCATCGCCAAACGCGTGAACGTGGCCCTCCCCCGCATCGACTGCGAGCGTTGCGAGAACGCGCTCGCCTGCGTGGGCGCGTGCCCCACCGGCGCGCTGTCCCCCCTCCCGGAACCTGGGTGCGTGCAGCTGGACGCGCGCCACTGCATCGGCTGCGGCCTGTGCGTGGACGCCTGCCCGCACGAAGCCATCGAACTCGTCGCGACCACGGCGGAAGCCTTCCTCGGCGAAGACAAGGAGCAGTCATGACCGAACCACAGGAACCAGGACAGGCCGGACAGCCGCAAGACCCGCAAGGCCAGCCTTCGGCACAGGAGCCGCCGGCCGCCGCATACGGCCAGCCCGAGCAGCCTGCCTGCCCCTCCCAGCAGCCCCCTTGCGGCCAGCAGCCGCGCTACATGCCGCCGCAGGGCGCCTACGGCCAGCAGCCTTTGCAAGGGCAGCCTGGCCAGCCGGCACCGGATGGGTACGGCCAGCCGGGGCCGCCCTGGGGCGCATACGGACAACCGGCCCAGCAGCCCTTCCAGCAGCCGGGACAACCTCCTTGCGGCCAGCCGGGGCAGCCTCCCTACCAGCAGCCCCCGGTGCCGCCTATGCCGCCCTACCAGCCGCAGGCCTATGCGCAACCGCCCCTGCAGCCACGCAAGAAGGCATGGCCCTGGGTGCTGGGCATCTGCCTGCTCGTGGTGGTTTTGGGCCTCGGCGGATGCGTCGGATGCGTGTCCTGCGCCATGTACCTGGACGACGGCTACAACGGGTCGTTCGACCCCCGCTACGACGACGGTGCCAACAGCGGACGCGGCTACGGGTACGGCTATGACAGCCGCGGTTACGGTCACAACGACGGCGACGACGATTCCTCCGGCTACGAGGGAAGCCTGCACCTTTCGCGAAACGACATCGAGGCCTTCGTCGAGGAAGAGTACGGCTCCTTGCCCAGCAGGCTGGAAGACGGCGCGGGCACGCCCGGCATCTTCGAGGTGGGCGTCGGCAAGGACCTCGAGCCGGGCCTGTACTACCTGGAGGGAAGCCAGACCGAGGAGAGCAACTTCCTGGTGTTCGAGCAGGAGGGCGCCGATGCCTACGAGCTCGACGACTCGGTGGTGTACTTCGGCAACTACTTCACGCAGCTGGAACCGGGCGACCTGATCGTGTTCGCCGGCCCCAAGGGATCGCACCTGTACCCGGCTGCCAAGGCTTCCGTGGAGGCGGCGTCTCCGTACCAAAGCGGCGTGTACCGGGTAGGCATCGACGTCCCCGCCGGCACCTATGCCGTGACCGTGCAGGCCGAAGCCTCTGCCGCCACCGAATACGAGTCGGCGGCGTACGTGATGAAGGATCTGGAATTCGAAGATGATTCCATCGTCGAGACGAAATACGTGATAGCCGGCGGGTCGCAGACCATCACTGTGACGGACGGCCAGTACGTGGAGCTGTTCGCCGCGGTCATGGAGCCCGTGAACCCATAAGCCTTGCCGTCGCGCGCCGGCGTGCCACTCGCGACGCCGGGTGCCGGCGCGCGCAAGACCGCACGCCGGCACCCGGTGCCCGCAAGCTTTCCGTCGCGCGCGAAGAACCTCCGCGCGCCTTCCCCGGCCTTCCGCCCAAAGCAAGGCGCACAAACGCCCGACCACCGAAAGGAACCACCCCGCCATGTTGCCCGAGAACCCCACCCGCGAAGAGATAGAGGCCGTGTTCGCCCAGGACCGGTTCGCCACGCAGGCGGCCGGATGCCGCGTCGTGGAAGGCATGCGCGGCCATGCCGTGTGCGAGATGGAGCTGGCCGACGTGCACCGCAACGCCATGGGCAACGTCATGGGCGGCGCCATCTTCACGCTGGCCGACTTCGCGCTGGCCATCTGCTGCAACATCGGGGAAGAACCCACCGTGTCGGTGGACTCGAACATCAGCTTCTTCCGCGCGACGAAGGGAACGAAGCTCACCGCCACGGCCACGTGCGACAAGCCGGGCCGCCATCTGGGCTTCTACACCGTCCTCGTGGAAGACGACCTGGGCAAGGCCATCGCCAAGATGACCGCGACCTGCTATCGGTAGCGCGCGGAGGGCGGGCGCCTACGCGTAGCCGTAGGGCTTGCGCAGATAGACCAGGAAGCCGACCGTCAGCACGAGCGCGCACGCCTCCGCCACGATGATGGCGCTCCATACGCCGTCGACGCCCCAGACCAGCGGCAACAGCATGACCGTAGAGGTCTCGAACACGAGCGTGCGCATGAAGCTGACGAGCGCCGACACCTTGCCGTTGTTGAGCGCCGTGAAGAATGCCGAACCGTAGATGTTGAACCCGGCCATCAGAAACGACACCGAGTAGATGCGGAACCCGTGCAGCGTCAGCGCGACAAGGTCGGGGTCATAGCCCACGAACACGCCCACCAGCGCGCCGCCGAACAGCTGCGACGCTGCGAACATGGCCACGCCCGCCCCGCCCACCAGCACGAGGCTCTTGCGGAACAGGCTCTTGAGCTCGTCTTTGTTCTGGGCGCCGTAGTGATAGCTCACCACCGGGCCCGTCCCCATGGCGAACCCGAAGAACACGGCAGTGAAGACGAAGTTGACGTACATGATCACGCCGTAGGCCGCCACGCCGTCCGCACCCAAAAGCATGAGAAGTTGGAAGTTGTACAGCGTGCTCACCACCGACGCCGCCACTTCCGTCATGAGCTCGGACGACCCGTTCACGCAGGCCTTGCCGAGCGCGCGGAGGTCGTGCACGGGTCGCGCGAACCGCAGGCGGCTCGTCCTGCTGCGCGCGAAGTACGCCACGGACACGGCCGCTCCCAGCACCTGCCCAATCATCGTCGCCACGGCGGCGCCTGCGATGCCCCATCCCAGCACCGCAATGAACAGGTAGTCCAGCACGATGTTGGCCAGGCCCGCGGCCACCGTCACCGCCAGTCCCACGTACGGCTTCTCGGCTGCGATGAAGAAGCTTTGGAACATGTTCTGCAGCACGGAGAACGGCAACGCCGCCAGCAGAACGCGGCCGTACAGCAGGGAGAGGTCCAGAAGCTGCCCATCGGCGCCCAAAAAGCCCAACAGCGGCTCGAGCGCGAACGCGCCGACCGCGCACAACGCGACGCTGAGCGCCGCGGCCGCCAACGCGATGAACGTGAACAGGCGGTTCGCCCGCACCTCGTCGCCCTCGCCCATGGTCTTGGCAACCAGCGCCGCGCCACCCGTGCCGAACATGAAGCCGATGGAACCCAGGGCCATGGCCAACGGGTACACCAGGTTCACGGCGGCGAGCGCCTCCTTGCCCGTGAAGTTCGACACGAACAGGCCGTCCACCATGCTGTAGACGGAGATGAAGATCATCATCGCGATGGAGGGCAGCGCGAACCGCACGAGCCGCCCGTAGCTGAAGCGGTCGGAAAGCCTGATGGCCATGGGTCACCTGCCCTCCTGGCGAGGCGTGCCATCTGGCTGCCGCCCCGGCTGCCGCAGGCGAGACCTGCACGGGCATGGCGCGCCGGCATGTTCTCGCAGCGCGCGGTCCCGCCACGGTCGCATCTTCATGGTCCGCACTCTCCCTACGCGTCCGATTTCCTTCCGACCGGCAAGTATAGAGGCTGGCTTCGGTAGAGGAAAAGGCGCGTGCGAAACGTTCCCGATCCGTTTCGCGTCCCAAACGCGCCGCCTGGGGAGGACGCGCCGCGCCTCTCGGGCGCACCCCGCGCACCGTTCGGGCGAAAGCCGAGGGCCACGGGACACGTCAGTTTTCCAGGCGCGCGAAGAAGGCATGGGCGTTGCCGAAGAACGCCTTGTCGGCCACCGTGCGGCCGAACTCGCGCGCGAGCAGGGCGTGAAGGTCGCCCACCCGGTCGCAAGGGTCGAGCCAGCCGGGCACGTCGCAGCCGTCGTAGTCGCTGCCGAGCGCGAGCACGTCCTCGCCCGCCGTCTCGAGCACGTGGTCGACGTGGCGCAGCACGTCGTCGGGCATGGGGTCGGCGTGCGTCTGGGAAAGGAAGTCGCGGCAGAAGTTGAGTCCCGCCACGCCGCCGCGGTCGGCCAGCTCGCGCAGCTGCCAGTCGGCCAGGTTGCGCGGATGCCCGCATATGGCGCGCGCGTTGGAGTGCGAGGCGGCGAAAGGACGGTCGGCCACGGCGCACACGTCCTTAAAGCCTGCGTCGTTCAGGTGCGACACGTCCACGGCAATGCGCCGCCGCTCCAGCTCGCGCACCGCGACGCGCCCGAACGCGGTCAGGCCGTCCGCCGCGTCGTTGCCGCTGCCGAGCGCGTTGGGCCCGTTCCACGTGAGCGTGACCATGCGCACGCCCGCCTCCGCGAGCGCGTCGAGCCGCGTCTCGGCGGCGCCGTCGTCCTCCAGAAACGACGCGCCCTCCACGGTGAGGAGGCCCGCCGTCTTGCCGGCGGCGAGCGCCGTTTCCACGTCGCCCGTCGCGCGGGCCGCTGCGAGGGCGTCTCCGCAACGCGAAAGCTCGCGTTCCCACACGCGCCGCACGCGCTCGAAGAGCGCCCACGCCGCGTCGCCGCGCACCTCGTCGGGAACGAACGCCGCGAAGCACTGGCACCACGCGAAACGCGCCGTCCGCGCGAGCGAGACGTGCGCGTCGTTGTCGGCGAGCGTGGCAAGGCGCTCGGCCGGGACGCCGGCGTCATGCTCCGCGAACCCACCCGGCACGGACGGGTCGCCATGGAAGGCGATGCGGTCGAGCGTGTCGCAGTGCAGGTCGAACACGCGCAGCTTTCCCGCCGACGTGTCGCTGCACGCTGCCGCGGCGCCTTCCTCCGCGCCGACGCGCGCAACCTCCTCACCCACGATGTCGTCAAGCGTCAATAACAGCCCCATGTCCTTCCTCCTGTCCCCATAGCCACACCTTTCCCCATGGCTTCTCATTTCCCTGGCCGCATCGCCTCACTGCGGAATCCTCGCTCCATGTCGAGTCGGTCTCGCGTGCCGCCGACATGAAAAATGCCTCGAATTGGCTGAGATCGCGTTTTGTGTATGGATTTCGCTACCGGACGTCAGCAAGTTGCGCTATGCCGAGAGCAAAACGCCTGATGGCGATTTTCAAAAACCGGTTTCCGCGTTCTCTACCCATACATAAAACGCGATTTGAGACACGAACCCCAGATTTCCGCGTCAAGCCGAGATCACACCCGCTCCCCTTCCGCTTCGTTTGCTCCCCTTTGCGCGGCCGCCTCCGGCTTCTCGGCGGTCACCAGGAATATCATGGCCATCATCAGCACGAAGCCCACCCAGTCGGCCCCCGAGAACGCCGTTCCCAGCCACAGGGCCGAAAACGCCGTGGCGCTCACGGGCTCGATGGCGCCGAGCAGGCTCCCCTGCACCGACCCCACGATGGACACGCCGTGCAGGTAGAGCGCGAACGCCGCGAACGTGCCCACCACGGCGATGACGCCCAGCACCAGCACGCCCGCCGCGTCGAGGTGCGGCAGCGCCGCCGGCTGGCCCCACGCGCCGCCCGCCGCCCACACCACGCAGGCGGCCACGCCGCCCACGAACATGCCCACGCCCGTCACGGCGAAGCTGCCCCAGCGCGCGAACAGGCGCTTCGGGTACATGATGTAGAACGCCACCGACAACCCGTTCGCGATGCCCCATAAAAGCCCGGCAAGCGGCATGGAGAGCACACCCGGGTCGCCCTGCGTGGCGATGAGCCAGGTGGCCGCCATGGCCGCCACCAGCCCCACGAACTCGCGCCCGCGTGGCAGCTTCCGCGCGAACACGCAGGAGAACAGCATGACGAACGCGATGCCCGTGCTCTGCAGCACCGTCGCCGTGCCCGCGTTCGTGTACCCGATCACCACGGCGTACGTGATCTGGCACAAGAACAGCCCCATCGCGCCGAACACGACGAGGCGGGCCGCCGAGCTCCGGTCATGCAGCATCGCCGCCAGCTGGGCCCGGCTGCGCACGGCCAGCACCAGCAGGAACAGCACGCCCGCGCCCAGCATGCGCACCGCCGTGACGAATGAGGGCGTGATGTCGTAGTTGGTCAGCAGGAACTGCGCGCACGCGCCCGAGAAGCCCCAGAGCGCGGCACCCACGAGCGCGCACGCGACGCCGCGCGTATGGCGGCGTGGGGCGCCCTCTCCTCCCGCAGGCGAACGCTCTCCCTGCTTCCGGTCCGCGCTGCCTCGGCTTCCGGCCTGCCGCGCTGCGCTGTCGCAGGAAGCTTCCCCGCCGTGCTGCTCCTCCGACGTGCCGGCCCGGTCCGGCCGGCACCCGCCCGGCTCGCTCATGCCAATTCCTCCAGAAAGCGCGCGATGGGCCCCAGCAGGTTGTCGTCCTCTTCCAGCTTGAAGTAGCGCAGCGGCAGGGAAAGCTTGCGCTTGTCGGCCAGGTAGCGCCCGCCTGCGCGGCGCAGGGCCGTCATCCGGTCGCGCGGCACGTCGATGGGCTCCACCACCAGCTTGCCGCCCGCCACCGACACGGTCCTGATATGGTGCTCGTTCGCGAACGCCTTGATGCGCGCCTTGTCGAGCAGGTTCTTCGCGGCCTGCGGTAGGTCGGGGCGCTTCGCCTCCAGGTCCTCGCGCAGCGCGTCCACGTCGTCCACCGTCCCCGCGCTCGCGATGCGGCGGTACCACAGCACGCGCTCGTCGGCGTCGGGCACGTATTCCTCGGGCAGGTAGGTGTGGCCGGGGACGTTCACCGTGATGTCGGAAAGCGCCGGGGGCAAGGCGTCCATGGCGCGCGCGTCGCCCTCGCGCGTGGCGTTCACGGCTTGTGCCAGCATCTGGGCGAACAGGTCGAAGCCCACGGCCGACATGTTGCCCGACTGCTCGGCGCCCAAAAGGCTTCCCGCCCCGCGTATCTCCAGGTCGCGCATCGCGATGCGCATGCCGCTGCCCAAATCCTGGTGCTCGCCCAGTGCGGTCAGGCGGGCCTCGGCCTCCTCGGTCAGGTTCAGGTGCTCCGGGAACATGAAGTAGGCGTACGCCTGCGTGGACGAGCGCCCCACGCGGCCTTTCAGCTGGTACATCTGCGCCAGGCCCAGCCGCTGCGAGTCCTCGATGATGAGCGTGTTGGTGTGCGGGTTGTCGATGCCGCTCTCGATGATGGTGGTGGCCACCAGCACGTCCAGCTCGCCCGCACTGAAGTCCTCCATCACGCGCTCCAGCTCTTCCTTGCCCATCTGGCCGTGCGCCACGCCCACGCGCGCCTCGCCGGCGGCCGCGGTCACGCGCCGCACCGCGTCGTCGATGGAGCGCACCCGGTTGGACACGTAGTACACCTGCCCGCCCCGCGCCAGCTCGCGCCGGATGGCGGCGCTCACCAGGTCGGGGTCCCACTCGCCCACGTGCACCTCCACGGCGCGCCGGGCGTCGGGCGGCGTGAGGATGAGGCTCATGTCGCGCACGCCCGAAAGCGACATCTGCATGGTGCGCGGGATGGGCGTTGCGGAAAGCGTGAGCACGTCGATGGACTCGCGCAGGTTCTTCAGCTGCTCCTTGTGTCCCACGCCGAAGCGCTGTTCCTCGTCGATGACGACGAGCCCCAGGTCATGCGGGTTCACGTCGCGCGAGAGCAGCCGGTGCGTGCCTACCAGCACGTGCACGTCGCCTTCCGCGAAGCCGCGCAGGGCACAGGCCTGCTGCGCAGGCGAGCGGAAGCGCGAGAGCACCTCCACGCGCACGCCGAAGGGCTCGAAGCGTTCCTTGAAGTTCGTGTAGTGCTGCTGCGCCAGGATGGTGGTGGGACACAGCACCATGACCTGCTTGCCGTCCTGCGTGGCCTTGAACGCCGCGCGCAGGGCCACCTCGGTCTTCCCGAAACCCACGTCGCCGCACACCAGGCGGTCCATGGGGCGGGCGGACTGCATGTCGGCCTTCACGTCGGCGATGGCCGCCAGCTGGTCGGGCGTTTCCTGATAGGGGAAGGCCTCTTCCATTTCCCGCTGCCAGGGCGTGTCCGGCCCGAAGCGGTAGCCTTGCGTGGCCGCACGGCGGGCATAGACGTCCACCAGGTCGAACGCCAGCTTCTTCGTGGCCTTGCGCGCCTTGCCGAGCGCCCGCGACCAGTCGGAGGTGTTCAGCCGCGTGAGCCGGGGGCTGGCGCCTTCCGGGCCCACGTAGCGCGTCACGCGGTCCAGCTGCTCCACGGGCACGTACAGCTTGTCGCCTTCCGCGTATTCAAGCAGCAGGTAGTCGCGCGCCGTGCCGTCCACGTCGCGCCGCACGAGCTCCTTGAAGTAGGCCACGCCGTGCGCCGCATGCACCACGTAGTCGCCCGGCTGGTAGGGAAACGTGATCTCGGTGATGTCCACGCGCCGACGCGTGCGGGAGGCAGCGTGCGCGCCCTGCGTGTCGGCCAGCGACACCAGCGCCAGCTTCGCCTTGGGGATGACCATGCCCAGCGGTATGTCCACGTCCACCAGGTTGACCACCCCCCGCCGCAGGCGCCGCTTGGCAAAGGCCTTGTCATCTAAGGAAGCCTCGGGTCCCCCCTCGACGTCTCGGGCGGGATCTTCGGCGCCTTCAAGCACGTCGAGCGTTTCCTGGATGGGGATGCCGTTGTCCACCAGCGCGAGCTTCATGTCCTGGCGGGCGCGGAAGTTCGGGGCGCTGAACGCCACGGTGTAGCCGCCCTCCACCAGGCTGCGCAGCTTGCCGAACAGCTTGTCGGGATGCCCCGCCACGTCCACGCGCTTCACGGGCAGCTCGTCGTCCATCGACCCGCCCACGCGCATGATGGACACGTAGGTGGCGCGCTGGCCCGATCCGAAGGCCAGTTCGGAAGGCTCGGCGTACAGCCCGGCCAACGCCACGTTCGTCCCCTTCGCGCGGCCCGTCAGGTCGTCGTAGGCGTGCGTCGCGTCGTCGAAGAGAGAGCGCGGCTCGACCACCGCCGAGAGCGTCTTGGCGCGCGCGTAGTCCCCGAGCGTCGCGGTCTGGTCGTACAGGTAGGGAAGCAGCACGTCGGAGCCGTCGAAGCGCAGGCCGCCCTCCAACTTCTCCAGCACGTCGCGCAGGGCGGGGTTCGTGAGCGCAGGGCGCGCCAGCTTCTTGCGCGCGCGGGCCAGCGCCTCGGGCGTGCAGGCGAACTCCATGACCGGGTACACGTCCACCTCCGCGAGCGAGGCGATGGTCTGTCCCGTGGTGGGCACGATGCGGCGTATCTCGTCCAGCTCGTCGCCGAAGAAGTCCAGCCGCACCGGATACACCAGATTGCCGGGAAACACGTCGATGGTGCCGCCGCGCACGACGAAGGTGCCGGGGCCGTCCAGCTCGCCCGTGTTCGCATACCCGCGCCGCTCGAGCGCGCGGGCCACGTCCTCGAACTCCTGCACGCCGCCGGCACGCGCGCCGGGCATGTCGGACAGCTCGCAACCTGCCACCAGGGAAAGCGGCTCGCACGCACCTGACGCAACGGGCGGCAGCCGGCGCAGGAGCGCCCGTGCGCTGGCCACCACGACCACGGGGCGCCCCTCGGCGAGCGCGCAGGCGGCCTCCATGCGCCGCGCCACCTGCGCGGCATCGGCCTTCTTCGGGGCGAAGGGGTAGTCGGTGCGTTCGGGGAAGCGAAGAACGCGTTCCTCGCCCACGTACGCCGCCACGTTGCGCGCGAACGCCACGGCCGCGTCCTCGCCCGCCACCACGACGAGCGTGGCCTGGGGCCGGTGCGCGAAACGGGCGGCCACCAGGAACGGCCGCGCCGACGCGGCCACGCCCAACGTCGCGTCCTCGCCCGCGTCGAGCTTGCCCCAGAACGCGTCCAGGCAGCCCGACTTCTCCAGCGCGAACGTAAGCGAATCTATGAGCACGTGCCTCCACCTTTCCTGGCGCCGTATGCCCGAAGCCTGCGCTTGCAGGCAGCGGGACGATGCGCCCAACGATCGTCCGGCGACATTATAGAACATGGCCGCCACCCGGCATGAGGCGCTTCGGCATCGTTTCGAAACCTCCGCAGACGCTGGCGGGCAAGAAGCAGGCGGCCGGCGGCGCGAGCATTGCGCCGGCAGCCTGCGTCGAGGGTGCCGAAGCCACCGCCGTCTGGGGGGCAGGCCCCTGCCGGCGGCGCGAGCATTGCGCCGGCAGGGGCCTTTCCGTGCCGCGCCTTATCCCCTCTCGCTGGCGATCCCGCACAAGGCGGCGGGCGATTTCCAAAAGAGGGTTGCAAGATACCCGAACAAGTGTATCATATCGGTAACGGATTTCATCGTGTCGGCAACGGATTTCGAGAGGGGCTGCCATGTACCGTTCGGCCACCTATTCCTCGCCCGTGGGCGAGATCACCTTGTGCAGCGACGGCGACGCCCTGCGCGGCCTGTGGATAGAGGGGCAGAAGTACCACGGCGGCACCATCCCCGAGGCCATGGAGCCAGGCGACGCCCCCGTGCTGGCGGCGGCGAAGGAATGGCTGGACGCGTACTTCGCCGGAGAGCGGCCCGCCATCGCCGACCTTCCGCTGGCGCCCATCGGCAGCGAGTTTCGCCAGATGGTATGGCGCATCCTGACCGAGATACCCTACGGGCAGGTGACCACGTACGGCGCGATAGCCCAGCAGGTGGCGCGCGAGCTGGGGCGCGACCACATGGCCAGCCTTGCCGTGGGAGGTGCCGTGGGGCACAACCCCATCTCCATCGTCATTCCCTGCCATCGCGTCGTGGGCTCCGACGGGAGCCTCACCGGGTACGCCGGAGGCCTCGACAAGAAGATATGGCTGCTCGAACACGAGGGCATGGACATGACGAAGGTCTATCGCCCCAAGAAGGGCACGGCGCTGTAGGCCGTCCGGCCATGGGCGGCTCGCAAGGTCAGTCCTTGCACCGTCCCTGACCTCTTTCGCCATCGCGTCTTCGCTTGCGCTCCCTCTCGCGTCGCCGCGACGACACACGGCCACTCGCCTGCGGCCTGGCGCGGCCCGGCCGCTTCTAGCCGCCGCCCCGACGTCGGCCCTGGGGCAACATGCCCGCGCCCGCCCTTCGGCGCGTGCTATACTGGTCACGATCGCCAAGGGCAACCCGCCCACACCGGATCCTGCGTCGAAGCAAGGAGAAAGCCCATGCCACGGGAGACGAAAGCCGCGAAGCGCGAGCGTGCCATAGCCGTCGAGGACCGCATGAACGTGCACTACCCCGAAGCGGAGTGCGCCCTGGTCTACGAAGGCGACCCGTTCAGGCTGACCATCGCCGTGCTGCTGTCGGCGCAGACCACCGACAAGGCCGTGAACAAGGTGACCCCCACGCTCTGGGAGCGCTACCCCACCCCCGCCGACCT
>CAJFVW010000047.1 GCA_904420575.1 uncultured Gordonibacter sp. | reverse complement strand
CGTGCTGCTGTCGGCGCAGACCACCGACAAGGCCGTGAACAAGGTGACCCCCACGCTCTGGGAGCGCTACCCCACCCCCGCCGACCTGGCGCAGGCCGACGTGCGCGACGTGGAGGACATCATCCGCACCATCGGCTTCTTCCACACGAAGGCCGCCAACGCCATCAAATGCGCGCAGATGGTGGTGGGCGAGTTCGGCGGCGAGGTGCCGCGCACCATGGAAGAGCTGCAGCGCCTTCCCGGCGTGGGCCGCAAGACCGCCAACATCGTGCTGAACGAAGGCTTCGGCATCGTGGAGGGCATCGCCGTGGACACGCACGTGTTCCGCGTGGCGCACAAGCTGAAGTTCAGCAACGCCGACACGCCGTCGAAGACCGAAGTCGACCTGCTGAACCTGTATCCGCGCGAGTACTGGGGGCCCATCAACCACCAGTGGGTGCTGTTCGGCCGCGAGGTGTGCATCGCACGCAGGCCGCGCTGCGAGGAATGCTTCCTGTGCGACCTCTGCCCCAGCTGCGGCAAGAAGTGACGGAAACCAAGCCTGGCCGCCTACAGCTTCGCGTACTCTTCCGGATCCACCGGCTCCAGCCATTCGTTGGAGGCCTCTTCGCCGGGGACCTCCACCGACAGGTGCGAGAACCAGCCGTCGGCCGCGGCGCCATGCCAGTGCTTCACGCCTTCGGGGACGTTGACCACGTCGCCGGGACCGAGCGCGCGCGGCGCCTGGCCCCATTCCTGGTACCAGCCGCGTCCGCCCACGCACACGAGCAGCTGCCCGCCGCCCTGTTTGGCATGATGGACGTGCCAATGGTTGCGGCAGCCCGGCTCGAACGTCACGTTGAAGATGGGCACCTGGGCGGTTGAGACGGGCGCCAGATAGCTCTGCCCGTCGAAGCACGTGGCGAAGGCGTCGTTGGGCTCGCCCACCGGGAACAGAGACGCGCGTTCGAAGGCCTCCTTGCCGCCGTCCGCAGGCTCGACCTCGTCCGCCCACACCTCCTTGGCCATGGCGAACGCCGCCCACGCCTTCGGCCATCCGGCATAGAAGGCCGCGTGCGTGAGCACCTCGGCGATCTCGGTTTTCGAAACGCCGTTCCTGCGCGCGGTTTCCAGATGATAGCGGAACGACGAGTCCACCAGCCCCTGCGCCATGAGCGCCACCACGGTCACCATGCTGCGGTCTCGCAGGGAGAGCATGTCCTCGCGGCTCCACACCTCCCCGAACAGCACATCGTCGTTGAGCTGCGCGAACTTCGGGGCGAACTGTCCCAGCGCGTCCCTTCCTGCCGTCTGCTTCACCATCGTGCACCTTCTTTTCTTCTCTGGTTACCTTGTCGTGCCGTCCTTTGGACAAACCCCGGCACGGCTGCTATCATCGTCGGGGCGTGTTCTCATGCACGCTTCCATTCTGCTCCTTGGAGCAGGATCCAAGTCAAGTGAGGATTCCGTGACGCAGGCCGTCGGATTGGACGCAAGGCATGACCCAGCAGCATCACGAAGAAGCGGAAAGCGGCAGCGAAGGCGAAGGAGAGGCGTCGGCGCGGCGAAGCGCCAGCGACCTCCGGGCTGCCGGCATCGACGGCGTCGGCAGCGGCGACGGCATCGAGGCCGGCAGCAGCGCGCGCCTCGATGGCCCGCATGACGGCGATGACGGCGAGAACGGCAGCGGCGACGGCTACAGCGAAGGCGGCGACAAAGGCAGCGGCCCCAACGGCACCCCGGACAACCTTCCCCGCGCCATCGAGATCCGCGGCGCACGCGTGCACAACCTGCGCGGCATCGACCTCGACGTGCCCCTGCACCGGCTGGTGGGCATCGCCGGCGTTTCCGGCTCGGGCAAGTCGTCGCTCGCCCTGGGCATCCTGTACGCCGAAGGGTCGCGGCGCTATCTGGAGGCGCTTTCCACCTACACGCGCCGCCGCATGACCTCGGCCGCCGCAGCGGACGTGGAAAGCATCGAATACGTCCCTGCCGCGCTCGCGCTGCACCAGCGGCCCGCCGTGCCGGGCATCCGCTCCACCTTCGGGACGCAGACCGAGCTGTTGAATTCCCTGCGCCTCATGTTCTCGCGCCTGGGAAGCCACCGCTGCCCCAACGGGCACGCCGCGCCGCCCACCATCAACGTGGCGGCGGAGCGCCCGATCGTCTGCCCGGAATGCGGCGCGGAGTTCTTCGGCCCTAGCGCGGAGCAGCTGGCGTTCAACGGCGAAGGGGCGTGCCCCGCCTGCTCGGGCACGGGCACGGTGCGCGAGGTCAACCGGGACGTGCTGGTGCCCGACGAGAGCCTGACCATCGAACAGGGCGCGGTGGCGCCGTGGAACCAGTTCATGTGGTCGCTCATGACCGACGTGGTGCGCGAGATGGGCGTGCGCACCGACGTGCCCTTCAGCGAGCTGACACCCGAAGAGCGCCGCATCGTCTTCGACGGGCCGGCCGAGAAGCGCCACATCCTGTACAAGGCGAAGAAGACCGACACGTTCGCCGAACTGGACTTCACCTACTTCAACGCCGTCTACACCGTGGAGAATGCGCTGGCCAAGGCCAAGGACGAAAAGGGGCTCGCCCGCGTGTCGAAGTTCCTCGTGGAGCGGCCCTGCCCCGCATGCGGCGGGTCGCGCCTGAACGAGCGCGCACGCACCTGCACGCTGGCCGGCAAGACCTTGCCGCAGGCGGCCGCG
>CAJFVW010000046.1 GCA_904420575.1 uncultured Gordonibacter sp. | reverse complement strand
TTGCTGGTCGGGTTGACAGGATTTGAACCTGCGACCCCTTGACCCCCAGTCAAGTGCGCTACCAAACTGCGCCACAACCCGTTGTGCGCCGTACGCGATGCCCGCGAACAACAGCGTTGTTTATATTAACGGTAACCCGGCCGCTTGGCAAGAAGAAATTTGCACCGTGCGGGCACTCTGCCGCCGCTCTACCGCAAAGGGATGGTCACGTCGCCCACCGTCACGGACACGACGTCGTCCACGTCGATGATCGTCTCGAACAGCGTGGCGAAGTGGCAGACGGTGGTGCCGTCGCGCTCGACGCTGCTGCCTCCGCTGTTGGAGGCGTCGATCACGGTGCCGTCGGCCATCGTGACGGAGAGCGGGGCCCGGAACCGTTCGGCTTCGTGGGCGTCGTGCTCGCTCATCAGGCCGCTTCCCGACCCCTCCCAGTCCTTGGTACCCTGGACGGTGTAGGTTGCCGTCAGGGCGACGGGGGACAGCTCGAGGGAATCGACGGTGGCGCCCATGCCGTCCAGGTGGAACGTCTGGCCGGCGGGGATGCTGGTCGCCAGGTCCTCGTAGTCGATGACGAACTTGATGTTCCAGTCGCCGGGCGCGACCATGTTCCCGCTTTCCGCCTCGCAGAGGTTGCCGAAGTGCGCGCGCGCCGTCTTCCCGATGACGGAGCCCCCATCCTGGTTCACGCTCGTCCTCTCGACGTACTGGATGGCGTTGTCGGCGGGGTCGGCGTCGTAGAAGTACGCCGTGCCGCTTGCGCTGCGCGTGCCGGAGACGCTTGCGGTCGGGCTCCCTTCCTGGAACCGCAGCGGCAGCGTGCCCGAATCCGTTTTCGGGGGAAGATCGAACGCGGTCCCGTCGTCCTTGGCGATGCTGTACACGATGGCGTAGTTCTCCCGGTCGCCGAAGATGGCCTCGGCCGTGACGGTGACCCCGTTCGAGCTTGCGCCGGCGCCCACGGGGCGGCCGACCTTGTCGACGATCTCGGTGGGCGTCGGCGCGCCGGTGAACGCCGCGTCCACCGCCTCGGCCATGGTCATGAGCGCGCCCGAGGCGTATGCCGCGCCGCCGAGGACGGCCAGCACCCCCACGGCGGCAGCCGCTGCGGCCACGGCCTGCCATCGGCGCTTGCCGCCCGCGCGTGCCCGGACCGGGGTGCGTTCCCTCGCCTGCCTGGTCGCCGAGGCAGCCGGCGCGTGGGACGCGCCCTGTGCGGCGACGAGGTTGCGCGCCATGCGCTCCTTCGCGGCTTCCGAGAACCTGATACCGTCCATTGCCTTCTTATAGCCACCGTTCATCGTTCTCTCCTTCCAGATAGGTGCGCAGCTTGTTGCGCCCACGGCTCAGGTGCGCCGCCACGGCGGCTTCGCTGCGGCCCGTCAGCTCCGCTATCTCGCGCACGGAGTATCCTTCGTAATAGTGCAGGTAGATGGCCTCGCGGTAGTTCTGCGGCAGCGCCATGACCTGGCGAAGCACCGAGTCGGGCGCCGCCGTCTCGGGCGCAGGCGCATCCGCCGCCGCATCGAGCGCGACCGACGTGCGCCGAAACGCGTTGCGCAGCAGGTCCTTGCAGGCGTTCGACGTCGTGCGGACGATCCACGCCTTCTCGTGCTCGGGACTTTCGAACGCCCGCGCCGAACGCAGAAGCTTGAGGAACACCGTCTGGCAGACGTCTTCCGCATCCTGCGTGGACTTCAGGTAGGTGAAGCTCAGGCGCAGGATGAGATCCGCGTACGTGTCGACGAGCCTGCGTGCCTCCGATTCGTCGTGTTGTCGTGTGTCCATGAACCCCGTTCGCTTTCCTGTCGAATGGTTCCGGCGGCCGCCGGGTTCGAGCAACGTCGCTACGCCTACCATACGAACGGGAGCCCGGAAACCTGACACCAAAAGGAAAAAATACACGAACAAGGGCCAGAACGCCGGGCGAACACGCGCTTGCCGGGGGAGGAGGGCTTGCGTATACTGGCCTTCTGTTTGAGACGACGGAGCAGTGGAGCATAGCGGAAATGGCCAATGACAAGATAGACCGCATGGGCACCGAAAGCACGTTTCGGTTGCTGCTGGAATTCTCGTTGCCCGCCGTGGCCGGCGTGCTCGTGCAGATGCTCTACAACATCATCGACGCCGTGTACGTGGGGCACGCGGTGGGACCCGACGGCCTGGCGGCCACCACGGTGGCGAACCCCACCATGACGGCCATGGCCGCCGTGGCCATGCTGGTGGGCGTGGGCGGCAACGCGCTTGCGGCCATCAAGCTGGGGGAGCGCAAGCGCGCGGTGGCCGAACGCGTGCTGGGCAACAGCTTCGTGCTGCTTCTAGGCGTCTCTGCGCTCATGTGGGCCGTGGGCGCCCTGGCGCTCGACCCCATCCTGCGCTTCTCGGGCGCCGACGACGCGGTGATGCCCCATGCGCGGGCGTTCATGACCGTCATCATTGCCGGGTGCCCCCTGCAGTTCCTCTCGTTCGGCATGAACAACTTCATCCGCACGGCGGGGCATCCCGGCCGCGCGTTCGGATCCATGGTGGTGGGCACGGCCTCCAACGTGGTGCTGGGCTACCTGTTCATCGTCGTGGCCGACGGTGGCATGGGCGGGGCCGGCCTGGCCACCGTGTGTTCCTGGGCCGTGTCGGCCGCCTTCGTCATGCAGTTCTTCCTGAAGAAGGGCTCGCCGATGCCGCTTCGGCGCGCGATGCTGGGCGTCAAGTGGCGCGTGGCGGGGCGCGTCTGCATTCTTGGCATTGCGCCCGCGGTCATGCAGATGGGGTTCGCGGTGTCGAGCATGATCGAGAACAACCTGCTCGCGTTCTACGGCGCCGCCGACTCCCTGGGCGCCGACGGGGCGCTGGCCGTCATGCGCGTGCTGGCCTCGGTGGGCATGCTCACCTTCATGCCGGCCATGGGCATATCCATGGGCTCGCAGCCGCTCATTGGGTACAACTACGGCGCGCGCAACTTCGCGCGCATGAAGCGCACGCTCGTGCAGGCCATGGCGCTGGGCGTGGGCATCACGACGCCGCTGTGGCTGGTGGTGGTCCTGTTCCCGGATGCGTTCGCGCACCTGTTCGGCCTGCCCGACCAGTACCTGGCGGCCACGGCGTGGGCGCTCGTCGCGTACCTGCTGTTCATCCCGCTCATCCCCATACAGTCCATCGGGTCGAACTACTTCGACGCCACCGGGCAGGCCTTGAAGGCCACGGTGCTCACGCTCACGCGCCAGATACTGTTCCTCATTCCGCTGCTGGTGTTCGCCCCGCAGGTGCTGCCGCAGCATTTCCCCATCACGCCCTTGCAGTGCGTGTTCCTGGCGCCGTCGCTGTCCGACGTCGCTTCGCTTCTGGCCGTGCTGGTGTTCTTGGGATTCGAGTTCCGACGGCTGCGCCGGCTGGTGGCGCAGGAGGAAGGGAAGGGTCTCTCCGCCGTGCGTGTCCGGTAAATGAGGGGCCGGGGCGGGTGTGCAGCGGCTTCCGCCCGGCCCGCACTTGGACGCATCCGCACGTCTCCGCATCCCGCAAAGGGTGCAAGGCGCGGGCCGCTCGCCTCGCGAAGGAGGCCGTTCGTGGAGGCGCGCGCTGGGGAAATGCTCCCTTTTACCGAACAATACCCCCGGAACGGCCTGCTCGTCAGGTATGGCGGCCCATCTTTGCTAGAGTGGCTGTCAGAAGGCGACGCAGGTCGCTTTTGTTGTAAGGCTTGCTTTTCCAACGAATGATCAACAGCGATTTGGCAAAGGGGGAAACTACGTGGCTATGCTCGGGTTTCTGATCCTTTTCCCGCTGGTTGTTGCGGCCGTCCTGCTGGCCGTTCGCAACAACCAGGCGAGAAAGGCGATTGTCGGCGTCTCGGCGGCCGTCATCGGCGTGGCGTCCATCTGGTTGGTGGTCGCCTACATGGGCGCGCCGTGGGTGTCGTTCGAGTTCTACTCGCCCGTGGCGGACTACGTCTGCTCGGCCGTGGGCGTGCTGGTGGCCGCGGCCATCCTGTACTACGGCGTCCGCTACAAGAACGTGTGGGCGTGCGTGCTGGCCGCCGTGCAGGTGGTGGGCGCGCTGGTGTTCGAGTTCGCCTTCGCGCACGGCATCGCGGTGACCGAAGGGCTCTACCTCGACTCCCTGTCGCTGCTCATGGCGTTCATCATCGGGGTCGTCGGCAGCGGCATCTGCGTCTACGCCCTGGGCTACATGGAGGACTTCCAGGCGCACGAGCCCGAAGGCGCGAAGGACCGCCGCCCGGTGTTCTTCGCCCTCATGTTCGTCTTCCTTTCGGCCATGTTCCTCATCGTGTTCTCCAACAACATGGTGTGGCTGTTCACGGGCTGGGAGGTCACGACGGTCTGCTCGTTCTTGCTCATCGCCTACACGCGCACCGAAGAGGCGATCAAGAACGCGTTCCGCCAGATCATCATGAACCTGGCGGGCGGCATCGCCTTTCTGGTGGCCCTCTACGTGATGGCCATCCAGTTCGGCACGCTTTCCTTCCTGGACTTCCTGGTCATCGGCATCCAGAACCCGGCCCTCGTGGCGCTGCCGGTGTGCGCGCTGGCGTTCGCCGGCCTGACGAAGGCCGCGCAGATGCCCTTCCACACGTGGCTTCTGGGCGCCATGGTGGCGCCGACGCCCACGAGCGCGCTGCTGCATTCCTCCACCATGGTGAAGGCGGGCGTGTTCCTGCTGGTGAAGCTGGCCCCGGTCATGTACGCGGGCACCATATCGGCCCAAGGCGGGTTCTTGGCCGCCACGCCCGGCCTCATGGTCATCCTGGTGGGCGGCCTCACGTTCGCGCTGTGCTCGTTCATGGCCGTCTCGCAGACCAACGCCAAGCGCGTGCTGGCGTACTCCACCATCGCCAACCTGGGCCTGATCACGGCCTGCGCGGGCGTGGGAACGCCTGAGGCCGTGTGGGCGGCGCTCTTCCTCATCCTGTTCCATGCCATCGCCAAGAGCCTGCTGTTTTTGTGCGTCGGCACGGCCGAGCACCACATCGGCAGCCGCGACATCGAGGACATGGACCTGCTGTTCGAGCGCATGCCGCGCTTGGCGCGCTTCATGATGCTGGGCATCATGTGCATGTTCATCGCGCCGTTCGGCATGCTGGTGGCCAAGTGGGCCACGCTCGTGTCGTTCGTCGACACGGGCCAGGTGGCTCTCATCGTCATCCTGGCCTTCGGCTCGGCCGCCACGTTCATGTTCTGGGCCAAGTGGCTCGGCAAGCTTTCCGGCATCGCCGGCGAGCCGAAGAACGTCGAGATGACCGTGCACCGGAGCGAATGGACGTCCATCATGCTCATGGCCGTGCTTGCCGTGCTCGCCTGCATCGGCCTGCCGCTTCTGTCCTACTTCGTCGTGGAGCCCTACGTCGTGAGCGTCTACGGCGTGGTGGGCCAGGACATCGCGGCCGACAACCTGTGGATCGCCTCCATCGCGGTGGCCATCGTGGTCATCGTCCTGTTCGCCGGGCTGGGCCGCACGAAGGCCAAGAAGGTGGACGTCTACCTGGCCGGCGTCGGCCGCGACAACGCGGGCCGCACGTTCCAGAACTCGCTTTCGGGCGAGACGCAGGCGACGGCGCGCAACTGGTATCTGGAAGGCATCTTCGGCGAGAAGCGCATCGCGCCCATCGGCACCGTCATGTGCTCGCTCGTCATCATCGTGGCGTTCGCGGCGTCGGCCGTGGCCTTGCCGGGACTGTTCTAGGAAAGGGTGTGATCTGACATGTCGTTCCTCATCGTTCTCATCGGCACCCTGGCCTTCGCCGTCCTGGCCCCCGTGGTGGGATGCCTGCTGGCCGGCCTGGACCGCAAGATCAGCGCGCGCATGCAAGGGCGCGTGGGCCCGCCGCTTTTGCAGCCGTACTACGACGTGCGCAAGCTCATAGAGAAGGACAACGTGTCCGTGAACTCGACCGAGGGCGTGTACGTCACGTGCGCGCTCGTGTTCACGCTGTTGGCCGGCGGCATCTTCTTCTCCGGCGGCAACCTGCTCATGTGCGTGTTCGTCGTCACGCTTTCGGGCCTGTTCTTCATCGTGGCCGCCTATTCCACGCGCAGCCCCTATGCGGAGATCGGCGCGAACCGCGAGACGCTGCAGGTCATGGCGTACGAGCCCATGGTGCTGTTCATGGCCGTGGCGTTCTACATGGCGTCGGGCACCTTCGACGTGGGCGGCGCCTTCGCGCTGGACGCGCCCGTGATCACGACCATCTGGCTGGTGTTCCTGGGCTTTCTGTTCGTGCTCACCATCAAGCTGCGCAAGTCGCCCTTCGACCTGTCCATGTCGCACCACGCGCACCAGGAGATCGTGCGCGGCATGACCACCGAGATGAGCGGCAAGACGCTCGCCAAGGTGGAGGTCATGCACTGGTGCGAGAACGTGCTGTTCATGGGCTGGGTGGGCCTGTTCTTCGTGTGGGGCAACCCGCTTTCGGTGGTGCTCGCCATCGTGGTGGTGCTGGCCGTGTACTTCCTGGAGATATGGATAGACAACAACTTCGCGCGCGTGAAATGGCAGGCGCTGCTCAAGTCGGCGTGGCTGGTCGCGCTGGTGGCGGGCGGCGTGAACGTGGCCGTGCTCGCGTTCGTGTAAAGGAGTCTGGTTTATGACGTATGCAACCAAATCGCCGTGGGTCATCCACTACGACGGGTCCAGCTGCAACGGCTGCGACATCGAGGTGCTGGCCGCGCTCTGCCCCGGCTACGACGTGGAGCGCTTCGGCATCATCAACACGGGCAACCCCAAGCACGCCGACATCTTTTTGGTCACGGGCAGCGTGAACGAGCAGAACATCAAGGTGGTGCAGGAGATATACGACCAGATGGTCGAGCCGAAGGTGGTCGTGGCGTGCGGCATCTGCGCATGCTCGGCGGGCATCTTCCACGACTGCTACAACGTGATCGGCGGCGTGGACAAGGCCATTCCGGTGGACGTGTACGCGCCGGGCTGCGCCGTGCGCCCCGAAGCCATCATCGATGCCGTGGTGCAGGCGCTCGGCATCCTGGAAGAGAAGTCCAAGGCGCTCCAGGCGCAGAAGAAAGGAGCGTGACCGATGGGCTTGCAGACGGAATTCCTGTCGCTGACCGTGGACGCCCTGCCGGCGTTCGCGGCCGACCGCAAGCGCGAGGGCTGGCGTTTCGTGCAGCTGCTCGCCGTGGTGACCGACGGCGGGTTCGACCTGGTGTACTCGTTCATGAAGGACGGGGTGCTGGAGAACTACACCATCCAGGACGTGACGAAGGACACGGTGGTGCCTTCCATCACCGACCAGTTCCTGGCCGCGTTCGTGTTCGAGAACGAGGTGCACGACCTGTTCGGCATCAACGTCAAGGGCATCGCCATCGACTTCGGCGGCACCTTCTACCAGCTGTCCCAGAAGGAGCCCATGACCATCATATCGCCGGAGCAGAAGGCGGCGCGCGAGAAGGCCGCGAAGGTGGCCGCGGCTAAGGCCGCCAAGGAGCAGGGAGCCCCCGCCGACGCCGCGAAGGCGGCGCCCGACGCGGACGGCCTGGAGGCGAAGCTGGCTGGCATGGACCCGGAAAAGGCCGCGAAGGTGCGGGCGGCCATGGAGGCCAAGGCGAAGAAGGAGGCCGCTGCCAAGCAGGCGGCCGCCGACGAGAAGATAGCGGGGCTCGACCCCGAGAAGGCCGCCAAGGTCAAGGCGGCGCTTGCGGCCAAGGCCGCGCGCGAGGCGGGCGCGCAGGCGCAGGCGGAAGACCCCGCGCCTGCCAAGGCGAAGAAGGAAGGAGAGTAGCATGGGCAAGGCGACCGTCATCCCGTTCGGTCCGCAGCACCCGGTGCTGCCCGAACCGCTCCATCTGGACCTGGTCGTGGAGGACGAAACGGTCCTCGAGGCCATCCCGCAGATAGGCTTCATCCACCGCGGCCTGGAAAAGCTGGTGGAGACGCGCGACTTCAACCAGTTCATCTACGTGGCGGAACGCATCTGCGGCATCTGCGCGTTCGGGCATTCCATGGGCTACGCCGAGACGGTGGAGAAGCTCATGGGCGTGGAGGTGCCGCGCCGTGCGGAGTACCTGCGCGTCATCTGGCACGAGCTGTCCCGCATCCATTCCCACGTGCTGTGGATGGGCCTGGCCGCCGACGCGTTCGGCTTCGAGAGCCTGTTCATGCACTGCTGGCGCCTGCGCGAGCGCGTGCTGGACATCTTCGAGAAGACCACCGGCGGACGCGTCATCTTCTCGGTCGTGAAGGTGGGCGGCGTGGTGCGCGACATCGACGACGCCCAGATGGCCGAGATCAAGCGCATGCTGGAAGGCATCAAGGACGACTACCGGCAGATATGCGACGCGTTCCTGAAGGACTCGTCCGTGAAGAACCGCACGGTGGGCGTGGGCTACATCAGCCACGAGGACGCGCTCGCCCAGAGCATGGTGGGCCCGTTCGCCCGCGCCTCCAACGTGAACTACGACGCGCGCATGCTGGGCAACGGCGGCTACGGCGAGCTTTCCGACTTCCAGCCCGTGCTGGACTCCCAGGGCGACTGCTACGCCCGCGTCAAGGTGCGCGCGCTGGAGGTGCTGCAGTCCATCGCCATCATCGAGGAGATGATGGCCAAGATCCCCGCCGGCGACATCGCCGTGCCCGTGAAGGGCGCCCCCGCGGCGGGCGCGCAGGCCGCCAACGTGGTGGAGCAGCCCCGCGGCGAGTGCTACTACTACGCGCGCGGCAACGGGTCGAAGTACCTGGAGCGCATGCGCATGCGCACGCCCACCTCGCAGAACCTCGCCGGCATGACCACGGCGCTGGCGGGCTGCGATCTGGCCGACGTCAACATGATCGTGCTCACCATCGACCCCTGCATCAGCTGCAC
This sequence comes from uncultured Gordonibacter sp., assembly GCA_904420575.1. Classification (GTDB taxonomy): domain Bacteria; phylum Actinomycetota; class Coriobacteriia; order Coriobacteriales; family Eggerthellaceae; genus CAJFUR01. The sequence continues at coordinate 858 of CAJFVW010000046.1, read as the reverse complement.
GGAAAGGTAGGAGGAACATGGGTGGATTCAAACTGGGGAAGATGACGCTTTCGGGCCTGTTCAAGCAGCCCGAGACCATCCAGTACCCCGTGCAGAAGAAGGAGCCCCCGGCGGGCCTCAAGGGCCACGTGACCAACGACACGGGCGCGTGCATCCTGTGCGGCATCTGCCAGAAGCGCTGCCCCACGGGCGCCATCGTGGTGGACAAGCCGGCGCGCACCTGGTCGATCGACCGCTTCCGCTGCGTGCAGTGCGGCAGCTGCGTGCGCGAATGCCCCAAGCAGTGCCTGGCCATGGAGCCCACCTACACGTCGCCCGCCACCTCGAAGTACGTCGACACCTTCGAGGTGCCCGAGAGGGAGAAGACGGCGTAGCCTGCACGCGCCTGCCGGGCGCACGCCGCCCGAAACGAAGAGCGCAGCGCGTTCAATGCCCCCGCATCCATCGGTTGTGGGGGCATTTCGTTGAGGCCGGCAATCGGGGCCGCCTTCGCGCGCCGCGACAAGGCCCGGGCCGGCACCAGGCAACGCACCGGGGGAGGGAAAGACATTTATCGATGAGTGTCATACTATCATATGTTAACGTTGACCTACTTGCCTGCAGGCGCGCGCGGGGGCGCAAGGGGGCGCCCTGCCCCTAACAAGAAGGAAAATACCCAGCATATTCCCGTTGTGCCGACCTCTTTTCCGATTGACAAACCGAAAGAAGGCCACTATATTGTACTTCCATAAGCTGTCCTACGATATTCAGACAGTGGGATTGCTTGCCATTACTTGTGGCGCCAAGGGGGCGCCGACGCGACGGGGGAAGGGGAGAATATGAGTTCATCGTTGACTCGTCGTAATTTCTTCAAGTGGA
>CAJFVW010000045.1 GCA_904420575.1 uncultured Gordonibacter sp. | reverse complement strand
GCTGTCCAACAACATCGACCCGAACGCGCGCCTGTGCATGGCCAGCGCCGTGGTGGGCTTCATGAACGTGTTCCAGACCGACGAGCCCGCCGGCTGCTACGCCGACCTTGACGAGGCCGACGTCTTCGTCACGTGGGGCGCGAACATGGCCGAGGCGCATCCCATGCTCTACTCGCGCCTGACCGCCCGCAAGCTTTCGGGCGAAGGCGTGCGCCACTACGACCTGGGCACCATCCGCACGCGCACGTCCGCCAGCGCCGACAAGGTGCTGCTGTTCAAGCCCAACACTGATCTGGCCATCGCCAACTGCATCGCGAACTACCTGGTGCAGGAGAAGAAGTACGACGAGGCCTTCGTCGCCGACCACCTGCAGTTCAAACAGGGCACGGAAAACATCGGCAACGCCACGGCCGACGACTACGAGGCCACCGACGTGGGCAAGAGCGTCGACACCGTCACGGGCATCACGTTCGAGGAATACGCCGCGCGCCTCGAGCCCTACACCTTCGAATACACCTCGAAGCTTTCCGGCGTGCCCGTGGAGGACCTGCGCGAGCTGGCCGCCGTGTTCGCCGAGCCCGACACGCGCGTCATGAGCCTGTGGACCATGGGCGTGAACCAGCACAACCGCGGCACGTGGATGAACCACAACATCTACAACATCCACCTGCTGTCGGGCAAGATCGCCCAGCCGGGCAACGGCCCGTTCTCGCTCACCGGCCAGCCGACCGCCTGCGGCACCGCGCGCGAGGTGGGCACGTTCAGCCACCGTTTGCCCGCCGACCTGCTGGTGGCCAACCCGCAGCACCGCCGCTACACCGAGGCCATCTGGAATCTGCCCGAAGGCTACCTGGATGACATCCAGAAGCCCGGCTTCCACACGGTCAAGATCTTCCGCGAGCTTTCCAAGGGCAACATCGACTTCCTGTGGTCGGCCCACAACAACTGGGCCGTCTCGCTGCCCAACCTGACCCGCTTTTTGGGCCGCGGCGACAAGAAGGGCGTGTTCGACGCGTTCATCTGCGTGAGCGAGGTGTACCCGACGCTGTCCACCCAGTACGCCGACGTGGTGCTGCCCGCGGCCATGTGGGTGGAGCGCGAAGGCCAGTTCGGCAACGGCGAGCGCCGCACCGCCGTGTTCGAGAAGGCCGTGGACCCGCCGGGAGAGGCCAAGTGGGACCTGTGGATGCTCATGGAAGTGGCCAAGCGCGTGCTGGATGGCGAGAAGATCGACGGCAAGGACGCCTTCGACGTGCTGTTCGGGGAATGGTACGACAAGGACGCCGCCGACTTCAAGGGCGACCAGCGCGAAGTGAGCCGCGCCATCTGGGAGGAGTACCGCACGTTCTCCAACCCCAGCCTCAACGACAAGGCGGCGGCCATCAACAGCGACGCGGACGGCACGTTCGGCGCGAAGCTGAAGATGGAGGCCAAGCAGCTGGCCCCCTACGACCTGTACATCGAGAACCACGGCCTCACCTGGCCCGTGCGCGAAGTGGACGGGAAGTGGCTGCCGACGCTCTGGCGCTTCTGCGACGGCCCGCAGGAAGACGGCTTCGACCAGATGGGCGTGGCGCAGTACGGAAAGCAGGACCTCGCGCGCGGCCTGAGCTTCTACAAGTCGGCCAACGCCAAGCCGTCCGTGGTGTTCCGCCCCTACGAGCCGCCGGCCGAAGAGCCCGACGACGAGTACCCCTTCTACTTCTGCACCGGGCGCCTGCTGGAGCACTGGCACACGGGCACCATGACCCGGCGCGTGCCCGAGCTCGACCGCGCGCTGCCCGAGGCGCTGCTGAACATGAACCCCGAGGACTGCACGAAGCTGGGCCTGGCCGACGGCGACGTGGCGCACGTGAAGTCGCGCTTCGGCGAGTTCGACATCAAGGTGTCCACGGCCGGGCGCACCGAGCCGCCGCAAGGCGTGGTGTTCGCCCCCTTCTTCGCCGAGGAGACCCTGGTCAACCTGGCGGTGCAGGACACGTACTGCCCGCTTTCGAAGGAACCGGACTACAAGAAGACCTGCGTGTCCATCACGAAGGCGAAAGGGTGATCGCCATGCAGAAGAAACACCTCGTCGCTTCCGCGGCCTTGGCCTGCGCCCTCGGCGCGTTCTGCATCGCCGGCTGCTCGGCGGCGCCCGCCAAGGAAGACGTCAACGCGAACATCCCCGAAGGGGCGGCGCCGCTCATGCCCGTCACGCACGAAGGGCGCTTCGAGCGGCTGGGCGCGTCGGGCTGCTACGGCTGCCACGGCGCGAACGACCAGGCGAACCCCATGCTGACCGGGTCCGTGGCGCTGCCTGACGACCACTATGCCGACGGCAGCCCCGACAGCCGCGAGATTGACCCCACGCACGGACAGTGCATCACCTGCCACGTGCAGGGATAACGGCGGCACGCGGACGTCGGACGGCACGGCCCCGGCCGCCCGCCCGACGTCCGAACGGCCCGCCGCCGCGCCGCGCCTGGCTGCCAGGTCCCTGGTGCCGGACGCTTGGCGCGGCGGCGGCCGCAAGCACCACCCCACCCCGTCCGGCACCGGCCGGGCGGGTCACCGAAGGAGAACACGATGGTTATTTCCAGCTTGGTCGTGGAGACCACGCCCGACGCCGCGCAGCAGGCAGCGCAAAAGCTGGCCGAATGCCCCGGCGTCGAGGTGCACGAGATCAACGGGTACAAGGTCGTCGTGACCATCGAGGCCGAGACGGTCGACGCCTCGCACGAGGTGGCCAGCGGCTTCATCGGCATCGAAGGCGTGACGGGCGTGAACCTGGTGTACGCCAACTTCGAGGACGACCCCTCGCTGGGACACGCACAGGAGCAGGCGCGATGAACGTTCGCGTTGCGGCCCTCCTCCACGGCCAGGCCTCCCGGGCAGGCCGCTCCTCGCGAAAGGAGCGCCCATGAGCGCCCACGCCGCCCGCCAGGCTTCCCGCTTCCGCATTACCTGGGCACGGCGCGCCGTGCAGGTGGCGGCGCTGCTGCTGTTCGCAAGCCCCTTGCTGATGGCGGGATGGGGCCTGCTCGGCCTGGGCACGGGCGGGGACGACGCCGTGGCCACGCCGGCCGAGCTGCCCTTCTTCGGCAGCCTGTCGTCGAGCACCGTGGGCGGCGTGGAGGTGCTGGACCCCTTCGCCCTGCTGCAGGTAGCGGCCGCCTCCAAGACGTTCGCGCTCGACTGGCTCGTGGCCGCCGTGCCCGTGCTCGTGGTCTACGGGCTGGTGCGGGGCCGCGCGTTCTGCGGCTGGGTGTGCCCGGCGAACCTGCTGCTGGAAGGCGTGGACGCGCTCAGGCGCAGGCTGGGCATCGAGGTGCGCGAGGCGCCGGTGCCCCGCCATGCCAAGGTCGGCGTGGCCGTGGGCGTGGTGGCCGTGTCCGCCCTGGTGGGCTTCCCGCTGTTCGAGGCGTTCTCCCCTATAGGCGCCATCAACAAGGGCATCCTGTTCGGGTCGGTGGCCGGGCTTGCCACGCTCGTGGCCGTGGTGCTGGCCGAGCTGTTCTGGGGCAGGCGCGTGTGGTGCCGGGCCCTCTGCCCGCTGGGAGGCTTCTACCAGGTGCTCGGGCGCGTCGGGCAGGTGAACGTCAGGTTCGACCGCGAAGCCTGCATCCACTGCGACGCCTGCAAGGGCGCCTGCCTGGCCGACCCGTCCATCCTGGACCCCGTCCTGATCGAGCGCGACGTGATGGTGCGCGCCGGCGACTGCATGGCCTGCGGCGCCTGCGTGGACGCCTGCCCCACCCATGCCCTGGCCTTCGGCCTTGGGCGCGGCGGCAAGGCTCCCGCCGCCGCGCGCCCCGAAAGCGGGCCGGCCGAGGCGTAGAGCGCGGGTGCGGGCGCGTGGGTGTGCTGGCGTGGGCGCGGGTGGCCGCTACACGTCCAGCAGCTTGTGGCGCAGGGCGTAGGCCACCAGGTCGGCACGCGATTTCAGGCCGAGCTTCTGGTATATCTTGGAGCGGTGCGCCTCCACGGTCTTCACGGAAAGGTACACCTGCTCCGATATCTCCTTGTTGGTGTAGCCCTTGGCGATGAGCTGCAGTATTTCCAGTTCGCGGGTGGAAAGCTGCTGGTAGGAGCGGTCCTTGTCGCCGTCGGCGCCCGACAGCTGCTTGGTCAGCAGGGCCGCCATCTTCGGGTGGATGTAGCTGCCGCCGCCCACCACGGCGCGCACGGCCGCCACCAGCTCTTCGGACGTGGAGTTCTTCAGCACGTAGCCCGACGCGCCCCCGCGCAGCGTATAGAACAGGTACTCCGGCTCGGCAAACATCGTGAGGATGACGATCTTCGTCTCGGGGAAGTCGCGGGCAATCTTCTCGCATGCCACCAGGCCGCTCTGCCCCGGCGGCATGGATATGTCCATGAGCAGCACGTCGGGCTTCTCGCGCGCGACGATGGCGTAGGCCTGCGCGCCGTCGGCCGCCTCGGCCACCACGCTCAGGTCGCTTTCCTTCTCCAGGATCATCTTGAAGCCTGCGCGCACGATCTCGTGGTCGTCGGCCAGCACGATGCGAATCATTCCCCGTCTCCTTTGCCGCCTTCGGCCGCGTGCATGGGCGCCACCAGCGTCACCGTGGTGCCTGCGCCGTCCGATTCGATGGTCAGCTCGGCGCCGATGAGGTGCGCGCGCTCCTTCATGCCGGAAAGCCCGCAGCCGCTGCCCTTGATCCGGGGATGCTCGACGTCGAAGCCGCAGCCGCCGTCGGCCACGCTCACGTGCAGCCAGCCGTCCAGGTCCTCGAACGTCACCGTGATGGTGTCCGACTCCGAATACTTGCACGCGTTCAGGATGGCCTCTTGGCAGATGCGGTACGCCTGCGTCTCGAGCGCGCGGTCGAAGCGGTCCACCGAAAGCGAGCCGTCGAAGTCGATCCGGGCGCCGTAGGTCCGCTCGAACACGGCGGCCTGCGAGCGCAGGGCCGGCACGAACCCCAGATGGTCGAGCGCCGAGGGGCGCAATTCGACCGACAGGTTGTGCAGGTCGTCCAGGATGCGGTCCATGTTCTCCCTCGCCTCGGCCAGAAGCGAGCGGGCCTCCGGCTCGTCCAGATACGGCTCCACGCGGTTCAGCAGGAACGACACGCCCAGCATCTCCTGGGCGATGCCGTCGTGCAGCTCGCGCGAGATGCGCTTGCGCTCGGCCTCCTGCGCGCCGATGACGCGCGACAGCTCGGACTCGCCGGAGTCCGCACCGTCCCCGCGCTCGCTGCGCCCCTGCGCGGCCATGTTCCTGAAGTCGATGAAGTCGCTCGACACCACGTCGAAGTCGCACAGGCGCCCGTCCAGGCCCCGCACCAGGCTCATGTACACGGATTCGTGCCCGTCGCTCACGGTGCGGAACGCGCACAGGAGCGCACCCACCACGCGCCCGCCTTTCGCGAGCGGCAGCGCGCAGAAGCTGTGGAGGTCTTCGGCGAACACGATGGGATAGGACGAGTATTCGCGCGGGTCGATCTGCGCATCGATGTCCACGAACATCATGGGCTTGCCGGCCTTGATCACGATGCCGCCGATGCCGTGCCCCGGAGCCAGCACGATGCGCCGGTAGCGCTCGCCCGTGGCGCCCGCGCTGTATATCCACTTGAGGGGCGCGCCGATGAACGCCGTCAGCCCGATGGACACGAAGTCGAAGCCGTAGACCTGCTTGAGCTCCTTGACCGCGTGCGCGTACCGTTCGCTCTCTCCCGCAAGCTCCGCTTCGGAGAAATTCGAAGCCCCCACGTCGCGCCTTCCTTCCCTCGACCTCTTCTGCAGCCATCCATTATCCCCCATTCCTGCGGCATTTGCACGAGATTGTGCCGCGCAACGGGCGCGATCCCGCAAGCAGGCGAAGGCCTGCCTCAGACCTCGCAGAGGCGACGCGGCAACCTGCCGGCACTTCGCCCTTGCCCGCCATGCAGCAGGCGGGCGCACCTGCCAGCAACCGCATGCCAGCCTCTTCGCGGCGAAGCAGGCGGGCGCATCCGGCACCGGCACGGCGCCCTCCTTCGAACGGAATACCGGACGTCACCGAACCGCAGCCTGCGCGGCAGCGCTCCCTGTTAGGGTGGACGGGGCGAAGCAAGACTCGCCGAAGACACGTTCCCTTCGAAAGGAGTAGCCATGACCTACCATGCAGGTGACAAGCCCGGAGCCGGCGCATACCGGTGCCTGAACTGCGGCTACATCGTCCACGTGGAAAGCGACGACCAGGAGCTGCCCGTCTGCCCCAACTGCGGCCACGAAGAGTTCGAAAAGGTGCAGGAAGACTGACGCGCGCACGGCGGATGGCGGCGCGAGAGGCGCCGGGCAGCGGCTCGCGAGGCGGCGGATGGCGCTCAGATCCCGGCCAGGCACGCGCCTAGGGCCCGATAGGCCTCGTCCTTGTGAAAGGCACCCTCGTCCGTGAGCCGGTACGCCCCGGCCGCGTCCTTGTGTGCCCAGCCGTGGCGCACAAGGGAATCGAGGCACGCCTCGAGGGCGCAGGCACGGCGGGACGCCCCGCCTGCGGCGCCCGCCGCCCTCGCAGGGCCGTCTTGCGGCCCTGCCGTGCTCCTTCCAGGCGCGAAGCCCGCCGCGCAGGACACTCCGCGCGCGGCGGCCAGCAGGTCGCGCGCCACGTCGTCCACCACGGCGACGTCCTTCACCACGCGCTCGGGATCGGCGGAGCACGCCAGATAGGTGGGCACGTCGTCGACGTTGCGGTAGGAATACCCGCCCACGAGCGAGCGGGCGCCCGCCCCCAGCCCCACCTCGTCCGCGCCCGCATACGTCAGCTCGACGTGGCGGCTGGCGCATCCCGGCTTCGCGAAGCGGTCGACCACGTATTCGGCGTAGCCCGCCTCCCGCAAGCGCGCGACGGCGTGGCCACGCAGGGCGGCAAGCGCCTCGCCGTCCTCCTCTTGGCCGTCTTTGGCACGGGCCGGCCGCCGCATGCGGTCGACAGACACGTGCGGGGGATCCAGCGCCAACGCCTTCCCCACCGTTTCCTCCCAGGTCGAAAGCGTCTGGCCGGGCAGTCCGTACATGAGCTCGACGCCCCAGTCGGACGGCCCCAGGTGGCGGCGCAGGGCATCGTGTTCGTGGATCTGCCCGTACACCCCGGGACAGCGCAGGCGAACGTGCTCCGCCTGCACGAGGGTGGCCAAGCCGAACTCCAGGCGATTCACGCCGATCTGCGCGAACAGGCGGAGGTTGTGCTCGTCCACCTTGCCAGGCACCGTCTCCACCGTCACCTCGGCGTCGTCAGCGACCTGCAGACGGCGCCGGAGCCGGAACAGCACCTCGGCCACGCCGGCGCCTCCCATGAGCAGCGGCACGCCGCCGGCGAAGCGCACGGCCTCGACCCGCTGGCCTTCCAGGCCGGGCGCCACGGCGTCGATCTCGGCCAACAGCGCCTCGCGGTAGCGCACCACGTCGCGCAAGGTCGAAGGGATGGTCAGGCAGTCGCAGAAAGCACAGCGCTCCGAGCACAACGGCACATACACGCTCACGACGGTCGGTCGCGTCATCGGATCCTCCTTTGGTCTTCCCGGCTCTCTCCCCGCGCGCAGGCGCCGCGCGGCATCAGGCCTCTCCGAACGACTCGAGCACGGTGTCGGCGTGCGCCACGGCCGCCCGCTGCTCCACGAAGTCGATCAGTTCCTGTTGGGAATGGATGCCGAGCTTGCGGTAGATCTTGCCTATGTGGGTCTTCACCGTGTTCTCCGAAAGCACCAGCTCGCGCGAGATCGACCGCTTCGTCTTGCCCTGCACCAGCAGCGCGAACACTTCCGCCTCGCGGGCCGTGAACAGCGCGTCCACCGCCACGGAATCGACGGCCTCGTCGATGAGCCCGGCCTGCGGGCGCTCGCCCGGAGCGGCCAAGCCCCAGCTCTTCTTCTCGTCCTTGCCGGTCACCAGCACGATAGCGCTCATGAACAGCACAGTGGCCGCCACGACGGACACCTGCATGGTCCAGGGCTCAAGCCGTCCATCGAACACCAGCAGGCCTATCGACTGCCCGAACGGGAGCGCACAGGCCATGGCCGGAACCAAAAACGAGACCGAGTCCTTTATGCGGGCCGCCAGGTACACGCACAGCACCCACACCACGATCTCGCCGAAGCGGTAACCCGTCACCGAGAGGAGATAGCCCCAAAAGCCGCTTCCGGATATGACCATGAGCACGAACCCGAACGCGATGAGCGGCAGTCCCAGCTGGTAGAGCAGCCGGTTGAAATCCAGGTCCAGCACGAACACCGCGACGAACACGAGCGCCGCTGCCAGCGCGATGCCCGCCGACGACAGCGGCCCCAAGGCCGAAAGCGTGTTCGTGAGCGTGAATATGCCCTGCATGAGGCCGAGCGAGGCCCCCAGCACGAACAGCGTGGCGACGAACTTCTTCGGGATGCCCGCATCGGACTGCACGGGCCTGAAGGAGCCTTCGGCCGCGCCGCCGAACAGCACGGCCGACGAGAAGTGGTCGAGCAGGGGGAACGAGGCCAGCAGAAAGGCCAGCACGAGCACCTGGCGCAGCGTGTCGGAAACGTAGAACAGGAGCGCGGCCAGAAGCGAACCGACCAGGCTCGACAGGATGCACGCGCAGATCATCAGACGGAACCGTGCGATCCCCACGTCGGCCACCGCCGCCGCCCATTCCATGTACAGAAGCGACCCCACCACGCCGAAGCACACGCCCGCCACGAGGGCCGGCAGGGATTCGTCGACCACCCCGTCGAAGGACCCGCCGGCCACGTCGCACGCCACGATGGCACCCACGCCCACGGCGACCACCGCCCAGCGGCCGCGTATGCGCGCCTTTCCCTGCGGCAGGCGGGAGCGGCGGCGCGCGGCATACAGCGCGCAGGCCGTCAAGGCGAAGGCCAGCAGGCTGATCGCGCGGGACGGCAGAGCCACGTCCCATCCCTCCACGAGGATCGTCAGGCTGGTGGGAGACTGGAACACCACCCAGTTCCAGCACCAGAACCCTCCCAGCGCAAGGCAGAACAGGGAGAACGGCCCCCTTTTCACGCCCCGCAGCGTCTCACGCATGTACAGCATCCCTCTCCCCTCCTTCGCGCAGCCCACTATAGCATGCCGGCCGGCGGAAGCCAGGGCGCAGGCTCACCTCCTGAGGGTGACATTCGCCGCCGGGGACAGTGAACCTCCTGGGGGTGTCGTCCTTCCGCAGGCCATGGGCGACACTCTCTTTCGGCGGCCGCATGCGGCGTGTCGCCGAACCACCTCGTCCACCAAGAAAGGGGATAGCATGGAAACGAAGCTCACGCGCAGGAACTTCCTCAAGGGGGCGGCCGCGGGATCGATGGGCGTCGCGGCCCTTGGCATCCTGGGAGGCTGTGCGCCCACGTCCTCCCAGGCGAAGGACACAGGAGACGGTGCAGACGCTGCGGCGCCGACGAAGGCCGAGTCGTCCTGGAAGACGCCGCCCACGCCGGTCGACGCGTCCGAGATCGCCGCCACGTACGAGGCCGACGTGGTCGTCGTGGGGCACGGGCATGCCGGCCTGTGCGCGACGCGCGAGATCGCCGAAGAGGGGACGTCGGTCATCTGCATCGACAGGCAGGAAGAGGAGAACTACCTTCCCAACGGCAACGAGGGCGGCGTCATCAACGTGACGTACCTGCAAGAGAAACAGGGGGTCCCTGCGGTCGATCCCATCGACTTCTTCAACAACTGGCAGGTCATCACCGGCAACACCTCCAATCCTGCGCTCGTCATGAAGTACTGCCAGAACTCGGGCGCCAACACCGACTGGTACCTGGACCGCCTTTCCGAAGAAGAGCTGGACACGGCCTTCATCGCGTTTCGCAACTGCGAGACGGCGGATCCGGCGGAGGTGGCCAACGGCTATTACGACCACGTGCAGATGCAGGTGGGCCCCTACAAGTCCTACACGTCCTCCCTCGGCTTCTACGGAAGCTGCTCGCAGACCACCATCCACGGCTACAACCGCGAGGCCGCACGCGAGGCAGGGGCGGAATTCCACTTCTCCACCACCGCGCAGTACCTGCTGACCGACGGCGCGGGGGCCGTCACCGGCGTGGTCGCCACCGATGCCGACGGCAACCACGTGCAGTACAACGCCAAGGCGGTCGTGCTGGCCACCGGCGGCTTTGGCTGCGATGCAGAACTCATCAAGGACCTGTGCCCCGACGTCGTTGGCTTCGCCACCGACGAGGAGATAGAATCGCTCGGCACCTCCATGGACAACCGTTTCGGTGACGGCATCAAGATGGCTTACTGGGCGGGTGCGAAGCTGGAGAGTAGCGGCGTCGCCACCATGGGCATGAAGAGCTCGAGCGATGGATGGCCGAGCGGCGTGTGGCTCGACGAGCACGGCAACCGCTACTGCAACGAGTTCTGGGGGCAGGCCGAGGCGCGCGGCAACCATGCCGTGTTCATGCCGCGCGAAAACCACTACGTCGTCTACGGCCCCGACCTTTTCGAGACCGTGCAGTACTGCACGCCCAGCCATGCCAGCAACAAGCCCAACATGCTTTTCATGGACTGTCTGCAAAAGGCCATGGAACAGGCGGTGGACTCCGACGACCTCGTGAGCGTCGAAGGCGAGTTCATGACGAACGTGAGCCTGTACGGCGCGAACACCATCGAGGACTTGCTGAAGAAGATGGGCTGCACCGACGAAGCCGTGATCGCCAACGCGAAGGCCAGCATCGAGCGTTACAACGGCTACTGCGAGGCCGGGGCCGACCAGGAATTCGGCCGCGAGCCCTCGCTCATGTGGCCCATCAAGGACGGCCCCTTCTACGGCCAGGTGAAGAAGGCGGGCGTCAGCGCGCTCACGACCATGGGCGGCCTGGTGACCAACGGCGAGCAGCAGGTGCTCGGCGACGGCTTCCAGCCCATTCCCGGCCTGTTCGCCTCGGGCAACACCTGCGGCCGACGTTTCGGACGCGACTACTTCACCCCCGCGAGCGGCATGAGCCTCGGTTTCTGCTGGGTCTTGGGCCGCGAGTGCGGCAAGAGCGTGGTCAAGTACCTCAAGGAGGCGTAAGGCCCCCGTCTTGCGAAGGCGGGCGCATCCGATTCTGCGGGTGCGCCCGCCTTCGCACCAGTACCTGCTTCTGTGTCTGCACCCGCATCCGCCTTCGCGCCAGTATCCGATTCTGCGGGCGCGCCTGCCTTCGTGCTTGCATTTGCTTCTGCTTCGGCGCGCGTCTTCCTTGTCCGGCGCCCCGCTTGCCGGCCGCCATGCCCGCTGCTCGTCGAGAGAACCTGCAGGTTGTCGTTCTCGGAATTTTTCCGATTGGGGCTTTGACACGGGACGGCAATCTGCTAGACTATCTGCTTGCCGATGCGGATCCCGCATCACGCCACAGCAAGTGGGCGGTTAGCTCAGGGGGAGAGCACTACCTTGACACGGTAGGGGTCACAAGTTCAAATCTTGTATCGCCCACCATTTGCCTTCGAAACGCCCTCCGCACAAGCGGGGGGCGTTTTTGGTTCCCTGGATAACAAGCGGTCCGAAAGGATACCACGCGGTTTCGTCGGGTCGCCGCCGTGCACAGAGGCCGCCCCCATGCGAGGATCCTTCGGCAAGGCCGGATCGGACGTCGCGCACGCCCATGCAGGCCAAGCACCTTCTCCTTCGCGAGACCGTCGCACGCATCGCTTCAAGGACAAGGCATTCCAGCGATGCCGCAGCCATGCGATCCGTCAGACCAAAGGGCAACAAGAGCCGCATTTCAGCCTGGCCTCGATGCGCGTGGGCTGGCTGCGGGCTGGCAGGAATTTTTCGAAATTATGACAAATTGGGTCTTGCGCACCTCTGGTGGTTCCAGTATCATATTTCCTCGCGACGCGGACGTGGCTCAGCTGGTAGAGCACGACCTTGCCAAGGTCGGGGTCGCGGGTTCGAACCCCGTCGTCCGC